>JANNZD010000242.1:0-2401 GCA_031410435.1 Betaproteobacteria bacterium
CTGGCCGACCGCATCTCGGTGCTGGTCTATGGCCAGGTGATCGCCACCGACACGCCCGAGCGCATCCGCGCCAATGCGGCGGTGCAGGAGGCCTACCTGGGTGCCCATGCCGAGGAGGCCGACCATGCTTGAGGTCAAGGACCTGCATGCCTACTACGGCAAGAGCCACATCCTGCAAGGGGTGGACTTTCGGGTGGGTGAGGGCGAGATCGTCTCGCTGCTGGGCCGCAACGGGGTGGGCCGGTCCACCACCATCAAGGCCATCATGGGCGAGGTGGACCGCACCGGCTCGGTGCGCTTCAAGGGCCAGGAGACGATCCGCCTGAAGCCCCACCAGGTGGCCCGCTGCGGGCTGGGTTATGTGCCCGAGAACCGCGACATCTTCCCCAACCTGAGCGTGCGCGAGAACCTGGTGCTGGGCATGAAGGGCACCCAGCCCAGCGGCCGTTGGCGCATGCAGGACATGTACGAATTGTTCCCGCGCCTGCAAGAGCGCGCCGACACCCCGGGCGGCGTCTTGTCCGGCGGCGAGCAGCAGATGCTGACGATCTGCCGCACCCTGATGGGCGACCCCGACCTGGTGATGATCGACGAGCCCACCGAGGGCCTGGCGCCCAAGATGGTGGAACTGGTGTCGCAGCTGCTCGAGCGTATCGCCGCGCGCGGCGTCTCCATCCTGCTGGTGGAGCAGAAATTGACCATCGCCCTGAAGATCTCCAAGCGCCTGTATGTGATGGGCCATGGCCGCATCGCCTTCGAAGGCAGTGCCGCCGACCTGAAAGCCAATGAGGCGGTACGCAAGGAGTGGCTTGAGGTCTGAGCCCCGGCGCTGCCGCAAAGCGGTGCCTCCGCGCCCTTGACGCCTTCCTAGACGCGGGTTTACCCGGGCCCAGATCCCCACCCGCTGGCCATGTCGCTTTGGCAACATCACCTGGGACGCCTTGTTTCCTAGAATAGAACGATCGTGCTATTTTGGCGGGTTCCTCTTTCTCCCTCCCCGCTCACCCGAAAGGTTTTCATGACCACCCTGTACCAAGTCATAGACGGCATTGCCGTCATCACCATGAACAACCCGCCGGTCAATGGCCTGGGGCATGAGAATCGGCTGGGCATTGCCGACGGGTTTGCCAAGGGCCAAGCCGACCCGGCGGTCAGGGCCATCGTGCTCACCGGCGCGGGCAAGGCTTTTTCCGGCGGCGCCGACATCCGTGAGTTCGACTCGCCCAAGGCGATGGCCGAGCCCAACCTGCTCACGCTGATCAAGCTGGCCGAGGCCTCGACCAAGCCCATCGTGGCTGCCATCCACACGGTCTGCATGGGTGGCGGGCTGGAGCTGTCGCTGGCATGCGCCTACCGGGTGGCTGCGCCCGGCGCGGCCATTGCGCTGCCCGAGGTCAAGATCGGCCTGATCCCCGGCGCCGGCGGCACCCAGCGCCTGCCGCGGGTGCTGGGCATCGAAACCGCGATGAACATGATCGTCAGCGGCGAGCCGGTCAAGAGCGAGTTGCTGGCCAGCCTGCCCGGCCAGAAGTTGTTCGACCAGATCATCGAGGGCGACCTGCTGGCCGGCGCGCTGAAGTTCGCCCAGGGCATTGCCGATCTGCGGCCGCTGCCCTCGGTGCGTGATTTGAAGGTGCGCCATCCCAACCCCGACGCCTATGTGCAGTTCGTGCGCAATATGGTCAAGGGCAGTGCCAAGAACTTCCCGGCGCCGCTGGCCTGTGTCGAGGCCGTGGCCGCGTCGCTCAAGGCCAGAACCCTGGATGACGGGCTTGCCGAGGAGTTGCGCATCTTCCGCGCCCTGATGATCACGCCCGAGGCCAAGGCCCTGCGTCATGCCTTTTTCGGAGAGCGCGCCGCCAGCAAGATCCCCGACGTGCCCGAGAGCACGCCGCAGCGCAGCATTGCTGCGGTGGGCGTGATCGGCGCCGGCACCATGGGCGGCGGCATCACGATGAATTTCCTGAACGCTGGCCTGCCGGTGACGATGCTGGAGATGAAGCAGGACGCGCTTGACCGCGGCGTGGCCACCATCCGCAAGAACTACGAGGCCCAGGTCAAGAAGGGCAAGTTGAAGCAGGACAAGTACGAGCAACGCATGGCCCTGCTGAGCACCACGCTGAATTACCACGACCTGGCCAAGGCCGACCTGATCATCGAGGCGGTGTTCGAGGAGATCGGCGTCAAGGAGGCGGTGTTCAAGCAACTCGACGCGGTGGCCAAGCCCGGCGCCATCCTGGCCAGCAACACCAGCACGCTGGATGTGAACCGGATCGCCGGCTTCACCCAACGCCCGCAGGACGTGGTGGGCATGCATTTCTTCAGCCCGGCCAATGTGATGCGCCTGCTGGAGGTGGTGCGCGGCGCGGCCACCGCCAAGGACGTGCTGGCCACGGTGATG
>JANNZD010000243.1:0-2065 GCA_031410435.1 Betaproteobacteria bacterium
CGCGGCCGGGCTCCTGCGGGCTGCCGATGCCGGGGCTGGACATGCGCTTCATCGCGCTGGACAACCCCGACGCTTACGCCGCCCCGGGCGAGAAGGGCGAGATCTGCGTGCGCGGCCCGAATGTGATGGCCGGTTACTGGAACAAGCCCGAGGCCACCGCCGAGGCCTTCAATGCCGACGGCTTCCTGCGCACCGGCGATGTCGGCTATATGGATGACGATGGCTTCGTCTACATCGTCGACCGCACCAAGGACATGCTGCTGTGCAGCGGCTACAACGTCTACCCGCGCATCATCGAGGAGGCCATCTATGCCCACCCGGCGGTGGCCGAGGTCTGCGTGATCGGCATCCCCGACGAATACCGCGGCCAGTCGCCCAAGGCCTTCATCACGCTCAAGGCCGGTGCGGCAGTCTTCACGCTGGACGAGCTGAAAAGCTTTCTGCGCGAGCGCATCGGCAAGCACGAGATGGTCGGCGCGATGGAGATCCGCGCCGAGCTGCCCAAGACCCCGGTGGGCAAACTGTCGAAGAAGACGCTGGTGGACGAAGAGGCCGCCAAGGCCGCCGGCTGAGGCACACCACCATGAGCGATATGCAACACCTGAGCGTGGTCGATGGTGCCTTTCTGCACCTGGAGAGCCCCGAGATGCCGATGCATGTGGGCAGCCTGGCGCTGTTTGAGGCGCCGGCCGGGCCGCACGATGAATGGTTCGACGCGGTCAAGGCCCATGTGGCCGGCCGCATGCACCTGGCGCCGGTGTTCACCCGCAAGCTGGCGTTGATGCCCTTCGATCTGGCCAACCCGGTGTGGATCCATGATGACGACATCGACCTGGACTACCACATGCGCCGCACCGTGCTGCCCAAGCCCGGCACCCTGGCCCAACTGGAGGCGCTGTGCGCGCGCCTGCATTCCAGCCTGCTCGACCGCAGCCGCCCACTCTGGGAGTTTTATGTGATCGAGGGCCTGGCCGACGGCCGGGTGGGTTTCTATTCCAAGGTGCACCATGCGGCGGTAGACGGCCAGGCTGCGGTGGCGATGGCCAACAGCATCTTCGACATCACCGTCGAGCCGCGCCGGGTGCGTCCGCCGCGGGCCCAGCGCAGCCACCGCTACCAGCTGGGCGTGGCCGAGCTGCTGGGTGCGGCGCTGAGCAACCAGCTGACCCAGCTGCTGCAGTTCGCCAAGCTGCTGCCACCGCTGGCCGGGGCCGCCTACAGCGCCGCCCGGGCTGCGCTGGCGCAGCGCCGCGCCGGGGTCAAGACCTCAGCGCCGGGCACCCGGCTGAAGTTCGCGCCGGCCACGCCCTTCAACACTTCGATCACCAACCAGCGCAGCTTTGCCGCCGTCAGCCTGCCGCTGGGCGAGGTCAAGGCCATCGGCAAGCAGCACGGCGCATCGGTCAACGACATGGTGCTGTGGCTGTGCAGCAGCGCGCTGCGCGACTACCTGGCCGAGTCGCGCGAGCTGCCGCCCAAGACCCTGGTGGCCGGGGTGCCGATCTCGCTGCGGCCCGAGGGCGACACCAGCGCCAACAACCAGGTCTCGGGCACCGTGATCGACCTGGCCACCCAGGTGAAAGACCCGCTGCAGCGCCTGGCCCACATCATGGCCGGCACGCGCAGCATGAAGGCCCAGATGGGCAGCTTCGGCAGCCTGATCCCCACCGATTTCCCCTCGCTGGGCTCGCCCTGGCTGCTCAGCGGGCTGGCCTCGCTGTATGGCCGCTCGCGCCTGGCCGACCGCATCCGCATCGCCAATGTCACCATCAGCAATGTGCCCGGCCCGCAGGTGCCGCTCTACCTGGCCGGCGCCCGGATGGACGGGCTCTACCCGCTGTCGATCGTGGTGCACGGCGTGGCGCTCAACATCACGGTGCAGAGCTATATGGGCCAGCTCTGCTTCGGCCTGATCGCCTGCCGCCGCGCCGTGCCCGATGTGCAGGACCTGGCCGACCAGCTCAAGCGGGCGATGGACGCGCTGCGCCGCCTGCCAGCGCCGGCCGGTGCGCCGGTCGGGGCCGCCCAGGCCCCCGCGCTGGTGCCCGGCCCTGCCGCCAGCGCG
>JANNZD010000244.1:0-18668 GCA_031410435.1 Betaproteobacteria bacterium
GGTCGGCCGCACCGGCAGCCGGGGTTGACAGGTTGCCTGGCACAGGGGCGCGATCACCGTCACCGGCGGGACTGAACACCCCCCCGACAACCCGACCCTGCCGAGCGAACCCAGGGTTCTATAGTGCCATGATGAACCTGCAAGACCTGCCCCCCGCGCAAACCGGCCCCCAAGTCTGGCTGGGCCCCGATGTGGCGGCCAGCACCGATTGGATCGAGCCGCTGTCACCGGCCGAAGTCGATGAGATCGAAGCCGCCGCCGCGCCGCTGGCGGCCAGCCAGGCCGACATCGCCACGCTCGGCGCGGCCGATTTCCCTTTGCCCACCTTGGCGCCGCGCCTGGCCCACATCCGCGAGCAGGTGCTGCGCGGCCGGGGCTTCGTGCTGATACGCGGCTTGCCGGTCGAGCGCTGGCCGCTGCGCCTGTCGGCCACGGCCTTCTTCGGGCTGGGCATGCACCTGGGCCATGCCGTCAGCCAGAACGCGCAGGGCCATGTGCTGGGCCATGTGCGCGATCTGGGGCTGCGCTCGGACGACCCCCAGGTGCGCATCTACCAGACCGCCGAGCGCCAGACCTTCCACACCGACAGCTGCGACATCGTGGGCCTGCTGTGCCTGCAGACGGCGCGCAAAGGTGGCCATTCGGCCCTGGTGTCCACCGGCGCGGTCTACAACGCCGTGCTGCAGCAGCGGCCCCACCTGGCGGCCTGGCTGTTCCAGCCGGTGGCCACCGACCGGCGTGGCGAGGTGCCACCCGGCTGCCAGCCCTGGTTCGAGATCCCGGTGTTCAACTGGTTTGCCGGCAGGCTGTCGGCCCTCTACCAGCGCCAGTACATCAACTCGGCGGCACGCTTTGCCGGCCTGGCGCCGATGCTGACGGATGCCCACCGCGAGGCTCTGGACCTGTTGGATGCGTTGACCGACGACCCGGCGCTGCACCTGATGATGGCGCTGGCGCCCGGCGACATGCAGTTTGTGCACAACCACAGCCTGTTGCACGACCGCACCGCCTTCCAGGACTGGCCCGAGCCCGAGCGCCGCCGCCACCTGCTGCGCCTGTGGCTGGCGCCGCCGGCAGCGCGGCCCTTGCCGCCTGTGTATGCCCAGCGTTATGGGTCGGTGCAACCCGGGGCCCGCGGCGGGGTGATACTGACCGACACCGTGCCGCACGCGCCGCTGCAGGCCTGAGGACCGGCCGTTCAGGCCTCGACATGGACATGGCTGGCTTCCAGCACTGACCGCTCGACGTTCCAGCGGCCGACCACCGCCACCCGGCGGCGTGCCTGCAGCAGGCTGGCCGGGCCGCCCTCGAACACCGTGCTGGCCGACCCGACCACGCTCAGTCCCTTGACCACGAAGGTCTGGCGCTGCGCGTCCACCGCGCTGATGCTGCCCTTGACTTCAAGCGGCTCGTCCGGCTCGACACGCAGGCGGGTGGCCAGCACGCGGCCTTGCACAGCCCGGCCCTGCACCGCCACCCGGGTGCCCGGCGTCAGCAATGCCGCGGCGGCCGTGGCGCTGGCCGCCGTGGCGTCCACCGTCACGCCGTCGACAGCGAAGCGCCGCGCGCCATCGGCCCGGCTGATCCGGCCTTCGATATCCACCGCCACCCGGTCGGGCAGCTGCAGCGCGTCGGCCTGCAGCGCCAACAGCCGTCTGCCGTCGACCTCGGTGGCCAGGCGCGCCCGCACCACATCGCCCACCTGCAAGTCGGCCGGGATCAACGCTGTCTGGCCTGCGGCGGTGGCGGCCTGCAAGCCGCCGATGCGGATGCGGCCCTGCTCGCGGTCCAGGCGGGCCAGCACCCCGCGCACCACCCCGGTCTCTGACCCTGCCGCCAGGCCCACCCGGGTGGCCACGATTCGGCCACCGGCCGTGTCGAGCTGGCCCCAGACCTGCACCCACAGGCCGGCCTGCAGCGCCGGCAGGCCGGCAGCCAGCGCGCCATCGAAACGCGTTCCGGCGGTGATCACCACGCGTTGACCCAGCGCGGTGAAGCTGCGGCTGGCGCCATCCCCGGTGGTCACCGGTGCCCGCAGTTGCTCGGCAATGCGCAGCCGGCGCGCCAGCGCGACGCCGGTGGGGCCGCGCGGCCCGGTGGCCTCGATCTGGCAACTCATGCCGGGCAGCAGGTCGCTGGCGCGCAAGGGCTGATCGTCGCCGTCGACGATGCGGCTGTCGGCGGTGTCGTAGGCAATGCCATTGACGGTGAGCGGCCAGCCGAGGTCGATATCGGCGCTGACGAAGTTGGTGGCCATGACGCCGGTGCCGCCGCTGTCCACCCCGCTCAGCGGCTGGCGCAGCACATCGTCTGCGCCGGACAGCGGGCTGCTGCCTTCGGCGCCGCCTCCGCCGCAGCCGGCCAGACCCAGGTTCAAGCCGGCCAGCCACAGGCCGGCTGCGCCCTGGCACCAGCGGCGCCGCTGTCGGCCCGACCGCGGCAGGGCGGCGGTTTCAATCGCGGGGCGGTTTGCTTTGCTCATCGTCGTTCTCCTGCAGGGATTCGTGGTAACTGAACAGGCCGATGCGGCCACGCGAGCGCGCCGGGCGGCCTGCGGCCTGGTCGTCGGCCATCAGTTTTTCAAGTGCGGGCACGGCGGTGGCGGCCAGCGTGGCCCACAGGGTCTGCGCCAAGCTGCGCAGGGATTCGGCGGATTCGGCCGAAAGCTCGTCGGTGAACAGGGCTTGCTCGAAATGGCGCCGGTCGCGCTGCAGCACGTTGGTGCTGGCGGCGGACAGGTGGTCGCCCACATTGGCGCCCAGAAAGCCGAACAGGCGCGGCTCGTCGTCGTGCGGCACGAAGCGGTCGTTCAGCAGCGAAACCGTGTTGCCGTCCTCGCTAAGCGCGGCCAGGCCCAGCCGGCACAACTCGTCCAACAGGCTGCGCGGGTGTACATGGCGGGTGACCGACCGGGCCAGCCAGGGCTACGAGGCCTCGCAGGCGCTGCCCTACAGCATTGGCGCGCGCCGCACCGAGTGGGTCAGCCACCCGGCGGCGGTGCCGGTGGGCTTCTGGCGCTCGGTGGGGGCATCGATCAACACCTTCGCGGTTGAGTGTGCGATCAATGAGCTGGCGGCGCTGGCCGGCCAGGACGCGCTGCAGTTCCGCAAGGCGCGCATCACCGACCCCCCCTCGGGCTGGGGTGGGCCGTTGCCCACGGGCACGGCGCGCGGCGTGGCCATTGGCCCGGCCTTCAACCCCATCGTGGCGATGGTGGTGGAGGCCAGCGGCAGCACACTTGCCAACTTCAAGGTCACCCGGGTCTGGCTGGCGGTCGATTGCTATCTCACCGTGAACCCGCTGAACGTCGAGGCACAGCTGATCGGCGGCGTGGTACATGCGATCATTGCCACGCTGTACGGCCAGCAGACCTTCGTCAACGGCGCGGCCCAGCGCAAGAACTTCAACGCCAATCCGATGATCCGCCTGCAGCAGATGCCCACCGTGTCGGTGACCCTCATGCCCCGGCCGACCAGCAGCGACCGCACGGTGGCCATCGGCGGCGTAGGCGAGCTGGGCGTGCCCACCTTCGCCCCGGCGCTGGCCGGTGCCCTGCTCAAGCTGACGGGGCAGAAGGTGCGCAGCCTGCCGCTGTTTCCCACGGCAACGATGGGCGGCTGACCCCATCCCGCCGCGCGGTCAAGGCGGCGGCGCGCGGCGCCGGCGGTGCAGCAGGTACCAGGCCGCAGGTACCACCAGCATCGACAGCAGCGGTGCGGTGACCATGCCACCCACCATCGGTGCTGCGATCCGGGCCATCACTTCCGAGCCGGTGCCTTCGCCCCACATCATCGGCAGCAGGCCGGCCAGCACGATGGCCACGGTCATGGCCTTGGGGCGCACGCGCAGCACGGCGCCGTCGCGGATGGCGGCCCGCAACGTGGCGTCGTCATCGGGCTCGCCGGCTGCCAGCCGGTGGGCCAGGGCCTTCTGCAGGTAGATCAGCATCACCACCCCGAATTCGGCGGCCACGCCGGCCAGGGCGATGAAGCCGATCACCGAGGCCACCGACAGCGCATGGCCCAGCGCCCAGACGAGCCAGAAGCCGCCTACCAGCGAGAACGGCACCGCTGCCAGCACCAGCAGCGCGTCGCTGACCGAGTGGAACAGCAGGTAGAGCAACAGGGCTATCACCGCCAGCGCCACCGGCACCAGCAGCTGGAGCCGCTCGGTCGCTCGCTCGAGGTACTCGAACTGGCCCGACCAGGACAGCGCATAGCCTGGCGGCAGCACCACCTGGCGGGCCACCGCAGCCTGCATCGCCTGCACCGCCGAGCGCAGGTCGCGGCCCCGCACATCCACATAGACCCAGCCCGACAGCCGCGCGTTTTCGCTGCGCAACATGGGCGGCCCGTCGGCAATGGCCAGCCGGGCCACATCCTGCAGCAGCACGGTGGCCCCCTTGGCGGTGACGAAGGGCAGCTGGCGCAGCCGCGCCAGCGAGTCGCGCAGTTCGCGCGGGTAGCGCACATTGACCGGGTAGCGCTCGCGCCCCTGGATCACCTCGGACACGTTGTCGCCGCCGATGGCAGTGGAGACGACCGCCTGCACGTCGGCGACCGACAGGCCCAGGCGCGCGGCGGCCAGGCGGTCGACCTCGACATCGATATAGCGGCCACCGGTCAGGCGCTCGGCCACCGCCGACGTCACGCCGGGCACCGCCTGCACCACCTGGCTGAGCTGTGCGGTCAGGCGGTCGAGCGTGGCCAGGTCGGCGCCGGCGACCTTGATGCCCACCGGGCTCTTGATGCCGGTGGCCAGCATGTCGATGCGGTTGCGGATGGGCGGCACCCATAGATTGGACAGGCCAGGCACCTGGACCGCCTGGTCCAGCGCCTCGACCAGCCGGTCCGGCGTCATGCCGGGCCGCCATTGCGAACGGGGCTTGAACTGGATGGTGGTCTCGAACATCTCCAGCGGGGCCGGATCGGTGGCCGAGTCGGCCCGGCCGGCCTTGCCGAAGACCCGCTCGACCTCGGGCACGGTCCGGATCATCCGGTCGGTCTGCTGCAGCAGGGCCGTGGCCTTGGCCATCGACAGGCCGGGCAGGGCGGTGGGCATGTAGAGAAGGTCGCCCTCGTCGAGGGCCGGCATGAATTCGCCGCCCAGGCGCAGCACCGGGATGGCGGTCAGCGCCATCAGCAGGGCCGCCAGCAGCAGGGTGGCCCGCGGGAAGCGCAGCACCAGGTCCAGCGCCGGCCGGTAGGCCGCCATCAGGCCGCGGTTGATCGGGTTGGCCGTCTCGTGCGGGATGCGCCCGCGCACCAGATAGCCCATCAGCACCGGCACCAGCGTGACCGACAGCAGCGCGGCCGCGGCCATGGTGTAGGTCTTGGTGAAGGCCAAAGGCGCGAACAGGCGCCCCTCCTGGGCCTCGAGCGCAAACACCGGCACGAAGGACAGCGTGATGATCAGCAGCGAGAAGAACAGCGCTGGGCCGACCTCCACGGCGGCGGCGGTGACCAGGCTCCAGCGCTCGGCGATGCTGGACGCGCGCCCGTGCCGATGCTCGAACGCCTCGATGTGCTTGTGCGCGGCCTCCAGCAGCACCACCACGCCGTCGAGCGCGGCGCCGCAGGCCAGGGCCACGCCCGACAGGCTCAGGATGTTGGCATTCACGCCTTGCCAGCGCATCACGATGAAGGCCATGCCCACCGCCATCGGCAAGGCCAGCACCGCCACCAGCGCCGAGCGCAGGTGGAACAGGAACAGCAGGCATACCAGCGCCACCGCGGCGAACTCCTCGGCCAGCTTGAGCTGCAGATTGCCGATGGCGCGGTCGATGAGCTTGGACCGGTCGTAGGTCTCGACCACCTCGACGCCCGGCGGCAGGCTGGGCTTGAGCGCGGCCAGCCGGGCCTTCACGGCCTCGATGGTGGTGCGCGCGTTCTTGCCCGAACGCATCACGACGACCGCGCCGGCCACCTCGCCCTGGCCATTGAGCTCGGCGATGCCGCGTCGCATCTCCGGGCCCAGCTGCACCTGGGCCACGTCGCGCAGCAGCACCGGCGTGGCGCCACTGGCGGCCAGCGCCAGCTCGCGCAGGTCGTCCAGCGAGCGCAGGAAACCGCGCGCCCGCACCATGTACTCGGCCTCGGCCAGCTCGACCACCGAGCCGCCGGCGGCCCGGTTGGCCTGCTGCAGCGCGTCTGTCACCTGGGCCTGCGTGATGCCCAGCGCGCGCATGCGGTCCGGGTCCAGCACCACCTGGTACTGCCTGACCATGCCGCCGATGCTGGCCACCTCGGCCACGTCGGGCACGGTCTTCAGCTCGTACTTCAGGAACCAGTCATTGAGGGCGCGCAGCTGGCCCAGGTCATGCTGGCCGCTGCGGTCGACCAGGGCGTATTCGTAGACCCAACCCACGCCGGTGGCGTCGGGCCCCAGGGTCGCGCTGGCACCTGGCGGCAGCCGGCCCTGGACCTGATTGAGCGATTCGACCACCCGCGAGCGCGCCCAGTAGGGGTCGGTCCGGTCGTCGAACAGCACATAGACGAAGGAGTCGCCGAAGAAGGAATAGCCGCGCACCGTCCTGGCGCCGGGCACGCCGAGCAGGCTGGTGGTCAAGGGGAAGGTGACCAGGTCCTCCACCACCTGGGGCGGCTTGCCCGGGTAGCTGGTGCGCACGATGACCTGCACATCGCTCAGGTCGGGCAAGGCATCCACGGCGCTGTGCCGCACCGACCACAGCGCCGCCAGTGCGACCCCGGCCGAGACCATCAGCACCAGCAGGCGGTTGGCGATCGACCAGCGGATCAGCGCCGCGATCACGGCCGCCCCCCTTGCCGTTGCACCGACACCAGGGTCCAGCCTGCGGCGCCGCCCTGGCGGAACTCGAAGCGCACTGCATCGCCGGGCTTGACATCGGCGAAGGCCTGCGACGCCGGCCGGCTGAAGCCCATGGTCATCGCCGGCCACTGCAACGAGGCCACCGGGCCGTGCTGGATAGTGATGGCCTCGGCATCGACGCTGTCAACCCGACCCTGGCCGACATGCACGACCGGCCGGGCCGCCGCGGCCGATGCTGCCGATGCAGCCGATGCAGGCGATGCAGGCGATGGCGCCGATGCCGGCAATGCCGGCGATGCCGGCATGGCGGCTGGCGCGGCCAGGCTGTCGGTCACCGTGCGCAGCCTGGCCTCCGAATCGATCAGGAACTGCCCGCTGGCCACCACCTGCTCGCCTTCGGCCAGGCCCTGCGTCACCTCGGTCTCGTCACCGATCTCCACGCCGACGACCAGCTCGCGGCGCTCGAAGCTGCCGTCCGGCCGGCGCACCAGGGCCAGGCTGTGCCGGCCGGTGCGGATCACCGCCTCGGACGGCAGCAGCAGGCGCGCGACGCTGGGGCCGGCCACCTGCAGGCGCAGCAGCGCCCCCGGGATCAGCCGTCCGGCCCGGTTGTCGACCTCGAAGCGGGCCTGCACGGTGCGGCTGCCGGCGTTGACCTGGGGCAGGATCTCGGCCAGCACGCCCTTGAAGGCCTGCGCCGGATCGGCCTGCAGCACCGCCTGCACCGGCTGTCCGCGCACCAGACGCAGGGCCTGCCCCTCGGGCAATTCGGCCACCGCCCAGACCCTGGCCAGGCCGGCGATGCGGAACAAGGTCATGCCCGGCGTGACGGCCATGCCCTCGCGCACGCCGAGCTCGGCGATCACCCCGCTGGCCGGCGCCGTCAACGTGAAACGGGCCTGGGCCATGCCGCTGTCCTCGCTCTGGCGGACCAGCGCGTCCGGGATGGACAGCGCGCGCAGGCGCTCGCGTGCGGCGGCGACCAGCGCGGGCGAGGCCTGGGCCTGCCGCAGAGCCAGCCATTCGGCCTGGGGCCCCAGCCAGTCGGGGGCGAACAGGCTTGCCAGCACCTGGCCCTGGCGCACGGTCTGCATCGGCGCCCGCACGTCCAGTTGCTCGACGAAGCCAGCCACGCGCGACTGCACGGCCACGCCCAGCCGCTCGTCGAGCTGGACCGTGCCGACCGCGTCGAACGACATGGGCAGCGCCGCCCGCCTGACCGTGGCCATGCGCATGCCCAGGTTCTGCTGCACGCCCGGGCTGATGCGCACGCCGCCCACGTCGGCCGCGCCGGCCGCACCGGCCGCGTCGGCATAGACCGGCACCAGCTGCATTTCCATGAAGGGCGACTTGCCCGGCTTGTCGAAGCGCTGGCCCGGCACCATCGGGTCATGCCAGTAGAGCACCTTGCGGTCGGCCGAGGCAGCGGCGCTGCCGGCTGTCGCGTCGACCGCCGGGGCGGCACTGTGGCGCCCCAGCTGGAAGCCGGCCAGGGCGATCACCACGGCGGCTGCCGCAAGGCTGAAGTTGCGGGTCTTGCGGTTCATGGTGCGGCTGCTTCGGTGAGGGGCCTGTAGGCCAGCCGGGCCTGGGTGCGGGCCATTTCGCGCTGCAGGGCCAGCAGGCGGCGCTGGGCATCGAGCTCGGCGCGGTCTGCCTCGTAGACGCTGGCCAGCGGGGCCTGGTTGGACCGGTAGGCCGCCAGCGCAGTGGCGCTGCGCTGGCGCGAGGGATCGAGCACACCCGCCTGGTAGCGCTCGATGCGCTGCCGCAGGCCGCGCAGGTCGCTGGCCAGGCTGCGGTATTCGCCCAAGGCAGCGCGGCTGGCCTCGGCCAGTTCGGCTTCGGCCTTGTCGACGAGGGCCCAGCGGGCGGCAGTCTCGCGGTCCTGCCGCTCGGCGGGCGCCACCCGCAGGGGGATGCTCACAGCCACCGAGACCATGTCCGGATAGGCCGGGCGCTGGCCCAGCGACAGCTCCCAGGTCCAGTTGGGCTGGCGTTCGGCGGCGGCCAGTGCAGCGGCCCGGCGCGCCAGGGCGATCTCCTGCTCGGCCACCCGCACGGTCGGCGCCGCCGCGACAAAGTCCGCCTCGGTCGGCAGCGGCCAGCCGGCTGCGGCCGCCAGTTCGTCGGCAGGCAGCCCGACCCAGCGCTGCAAGGCCAGCCTGGCGGCAGCCAGTTGCTGCCGCAACTCGGCAGTGTCGTCCTCGGCCTGGCCCAGCGCGACATTCCCGGCCAGCACCTCGGTGCTGCCACCGGCGGCTGCCGCCAGCCGGGCGCGTTGGGTCTGCAGGGCCTCCCGGGCCTGCCGCTCGGCCTGCAGCGTCCACTGCAGCGTCGCGTCGGCATACCAGGCGTCGACGAAGGCCAGCGCGGTCTGCAGGCGTGTGTCGGCGACGGCCAGCGCGCGCTGAATGCCCTCCCGGCGCAGCGCTGCTTCGGCGGCGGCCTGGCGCAGGGCGCGCTTGTCACGCGACAGCCACTCCTGGCTGATGCCGATGCGTTTCATGGTCTGCCCATCGCGTGCGGTGCTGAAGCGGTCGGCCCCCGCCACCGGCAGGTTCTCCAGGCCGAGCCGCAGCAGGGGGTCGGGCAATTGGTCGGCCGCGCGTGCGGCCTCGGCCGCGGCGGCCATCCCGGCGCGCGCTGCCGCTGCGGCCCCTGAGCGTTGCACGGCCAGGTCGAGGGCCTGGTCCAGCGACAAAGGCGCCGCGCCGGCGGCTGCAGGCAGCAGGGCCGCCGCCAGCGCGGCGGTGCACAGCAAGTGTCTTGACATGATGACTCCGCGAATGAGAGGTACAAGGCCGGCGCGGCCAGGCCGCGTCGGCACCCTTCAAGCAGGGGAGTCGATCAGACCCTCAGTCGACGCGTGGCCAGGAACACCGGGTCGGGCGGGGGCCAGGCCGGCGCGCTGGCCACCGGCGGCATGGGCCGGGCCAGCCCGGCAGCCGGCAGCAAGGGCCAGGCCACGGTCTGGATCAGCATCGCCAGGGGCATCGCCGGCGCCGCTGTGGCGTCGAGATGCTGGGCCCCACCCATCGCCTGCTGGTGGCACAGCGCTGGCTGGTCGGCGTCCAGGCCCGCGCAGCCCATGCCGGCAGCCTGCAGGGCCGCCGCCGCGTCGACCTGGGCCTGGGCGGGGCAGACATAACGCGCCAGAGCCAGTTGGGCAAACAACTGGCACAGCACCAGCACGAGCAGGGTGATCAGGCGATGCGGGCGAAGACTTGGCATGGACCCAGCCAGTTTAGAGCGCTGGCCCGGTATCGCCTATCCATGGGTTCATCGCCCTGCGCAGCGCAGGGCGCTGTGCGCCGGCTCAGCGCGCCCGCGTCGGGATCTGGTTAAAGGGCATGCCGCGGTCGGCGCGCAGGTCGGCAGGCAAGCCCAGCACCCGTTCGGCGATGATGTTGCGCAGGATCTCGTCGGTGCCGCCTTCGATGCGGGTGGCAGGGGATCTCAGCAGCATGGCCTGGAAGCGCGCCGCTGCACTCGGCTGCGCCGCATCCACCAGCACGCCCGACGGGCCTTGCAGGTCCATCGCGAAGGTGGCGATTTCTTGCAGCATCTGGCCGGCCACCAGCTTGCCGATCGAGTTCTCGGGCCCCGGCACCTGGCCGCGGCTGAGTGCGGAGATGCTGCGCCAGGCGGTGTACTTCAGCCCGCTGGTGCGCACCGCCCATTGCGCCAGTTTGCTGCGCACCGCCGGGTCGTCCACGGCCAGGCTGGGCTTGCCAGGTTCGCCGGTGTCGAAGTCGCAGCAGAAATCCAGCAACTCGGGGAAGCCGGTGGGCATGCCCGCGCCGATCGACAGGCGCTCGTTCATCAGCGTGGTCAGCGATACCCGCCAGCCCTGGCCCACCGCGCCCAGGCGCTGGTGGTCGGGGATGCGCAGGTCGGTGAAGAACACCTCGTTGAAGCCCGACTGGCCGTTGACCTGCTTGATCGGCCGCACCTCCACGCCGGGGCTCTTCATGTCGAAGAAGAACATCGTCAGGCCGTCGTGCTTGGCTGCCGTGGGGTCGGTGCGCACCAGGATCATGCCGAAGTCGCTGTAGTGCGCGCCACTGGTCCAGATCTTCTGGCCGTTGACCACCCAGTCATCGCCGTCGGGCAGGGCCTGGGTGCGCAGGCCCGCCAGGTCCGAGCCGGCCGCCGGCTCGGAGAACAGCTGGCACCAGACCTGCGCACCCGAGGCCAGCGGTGGCAAGTAGCGCTGCTTGTGCGGCTCGGCCGCATAGGCCATCAGCGTCGGCGCGATCATGCCCTGGCCGATGATTAAGACACCGGCCAACTTGCCGTAGACGCCTTCCTCCTGCTGCCAGATCACCCGCTCGATCGGGCTGGCACCGCGCCCGCCATAGGCCACCGGCCAGTGCAGGCAGGCCCAGCCGGCCTGCTGCTTCTTCAGCTGCCAGGCCTGGCTGGCGGCCAGCACGTCGCCGTCCTGCAGCGCGGGCTGGCCGTAGCCGGCCAGGGCCAATTGGTCATGCAGGTGGCGGGGGGCGTTGGCCTGGATCCAGGCGCGGGCCTCGGCGCGGAAGGCCGCTTCCTGCGGGGTGTCGTCGAAGTTCATCGCGTGTCCTTGTGCATCGGCTGAGCCTGCGGCTGGTGGCTGGCGGGATCAGGCGGCGCGGCGTGCCACCAGGTGGCCGACCAGCCGGTCTTCCCATTCGCTCAGGCTGCCCAGGGCCAGCGCCAGCGCGTTGGCGCGGCGGTAGTGCAGGTGGCAGTCGAAGGCCCAGGTAAAGCCCATGCCGCCATGCACCTGGATGTTGTTGCGCGCGCAGTGCTGGTAGGCCTGGGTGGCGCTGACCCGCGCGGTGGCGGCGGCCTCGGACAACTCGGGCGCGCCGCTGCCCAGGGCCCAGGCGCCGTAATAGGCATTGGACCGCGCCAGCGTGGCCGACACATACATGTCGGCCAGCATGTGCTTGATGGCCTGCAGCCCGCCGATCGGCCGGCCGAAGGCGAAGCGCTGCTGCGCATAGTCGCAGGCGGCCTGCAGCGCGCGGTCGGCGCCGCCCACCTGCTCGAAAGCCATCAGCACTGCGGCGCGGTCCTGGGCCTCGCGCACCAGCGCCCAGCCCTGGCCGGGTGCACCCAGGGGCTCGGCCTCGGCACGGTCGAAGTCGATGCGAGCCTGGCTGCGGGTCGGGTCGATGCCAGGCAGCACCGTGCGCTGCACGCCGGGGCCGGCCAGGTCTACCAGCTGCAGCGACAGCGTGGCCGCGCCCGCGTCACGGGTGGCCACGATGGCGACATCGGCAATGTCGCCATCGGCCACCGGGCATTTGCTGCCGCTGACCCGGCCGGCGGTCGCGCAGCAGGCCAGGTGGGCGGGCGTCACCCGGCCGGGCTGTTCGGCCAGGGCCAGGGTGCCGATGGCCGTGCCGGCGGCCAGCCGGGGCAGCCAGCGCTGTTGCTGGTCAGGCGTGCCGGCGCGCAGCAGCAGTTCGGCGGCCAGGCCGATCGACGACGAGAAGGGCACCGGCGCCAGCGCGCGGCCCAGTTCCTCGGCCACCACGCACAGCGCGCCGTAGCCTGCATTGCTGCCGCCCAGGTGCTCGGGCAGGGCGGCACCCAGGTAGCCCTGCTCGCCCAGGCCGCGCCACAAGCCGGCATCGAAGCTTTGCGGGCCGTCCAGCACCGCACGCACTGCGCTGCCGGGGCAGTGGTCGGCCAGGAAGCGGCGGGCCTGGTCCTTGAGCTGCTGCTCTTCGGGAGAGAAGTCGAAGTCCATGGGTCTCCTGGGGGCTGCGCGGCTTGATACCAATTCCAGCTGCAGTGTCGGTGTCGGGCTCGGTCGGCTGCCGTCGCTCGCGCGACATCAGGCGGGTGCGGCCGGCGCGGCTCTGTCTGCGTCCAGCAAGCTTTCCAGGCAGTGCTCGCGCACGCCGTAATGGGCCTTGAGCGCCGCCACCTGGGCCCGCAGTGCCTGGCGCTGGGCGGCGGGCAGCGGCGTGGCGCGCTGCACCGCCAGCACCATCTTGTTCTTGCCGGTGTGCTCGGGCGAGATGAACTCGAAGACCTGGGCCTCATAGCCCTCGGCTTGCAGCAGCAGGGCGCGCAAGGTGTCGGTCAGCATCTCGGCTTGCTCGCTCATGTGGATGCCGTGGCGCAGCATCGGTGCCAGCAGCGGCGGCGCGCTCATCTGCGGGCGCAGCTGATTGTGGCAGCAGGGTGAGCACAGGATGATGGCCGCGCCGCTGCGCACGCCGCGGTGCATCGCCATGTCGGTGGCGGTATCGCAGGCATGCAGCGCGATCATGATGTCGATGGCGCCGGCGCCATGGCTGCGCACGTCGCCGGTGGCAAAGTGCAGGCCGGCCAGGCCGAGCCGGGCCACCGCGCTGTTGCACAGGGTGGTCAGGTCCTCGCGCTGCTCCACGCCGGTGATCTCGGGCACCCGCCCGGCGGCCTGCAGCAGGTGCTGCACCGCGAAGGTGAGGTAGCCCTTGCCGGCGCCGAAATCCAGCACCCGCACCGGCTGGGCCGGGTCGCGCATGGCCAGCGGGGATTGCGTGATCGCATGGCCCAGCACCTCGACGAACTTGTTGATCTGGCGCCACTTGCGCGCCATCGCCGGCACCAGCCGGCCCTGGCCATCGGTGACGCCCAGCTCGGCCAGAAAGGGCAGGGCCAGTGACAGCGCATGTTGTTTGGCGCGGTCGTGTTCGGCCCCAGCGGCATCGGCCTCGGCGGCGCTTGCTACGGCGGCCAGCTTGCCGATGCGCAGGCCCCATTGGCCTTGCTTGCCCTGGGTCAGCTGGATGTCATGGCCGCGCGTCACCAGGTGGGCGTGGCCGAAGCTGCCACCGATCAGCGTGGCCAGCAGCGCCTGGGCCTGGTCCAGCGGCAGGTTCTTGGTGATGTCCTTGGTGCGGTGGCGCCACACCAAGGACAGGTGCTCGACCCCGCGCAGCAGCAAGCGGCGCGCCAGCAGTTTGTCCAGCGTGGCGTCGGCGCCGGTGGGCCGGCCGAGCGTGAGCCGCACAAAGCTGGCGTCGGCCAGGCTTTGCTGCAGCCTTTGCAGGAAGCGCTCGGGCTCGGTGGGCAGGCTGGCGGGGCTGGCAGGGGCAGGGCGCATACCCGCATTGTCGGGCGGGTAGGGGGGTTGCCTCAGTACAGGCTGTCGCGCTGGCGCAGGGGCAGTGCGGCGTCGTAGGCGGCGCCGTCAAAGGGGTGGGTGAAGCCATGGCCACTGCCGCTGGCCAGCAGTTGGCCGGCGCTGGGCTGGCTGGCCAGGTCGGGCCAGGCGGCAGGGTTCCACAGCTGGGAGCGCAGCAGGGCGCGGGCACATTGGAAGTACACCACCTCGATCTGGATCACCAGCACGGTGATCGGCAGTTTGCCGTCCATGGCCAGGCGCTGGCACAGCGCTGGGTCGGTGCTGATGCTGGCGCGGCCGTTGATGCGCAGGGTCTCGTGGCGGCCGGGGATCAGGCACAGCAGGGCCACGCGCGGGTCGTCCACCAGGTTGCGCAGGCTGTCCAGGCGCTGGTTGCCGCGCCGGTCGGGCAGCAACAGGGTGCGCTCGTCCTGCACCACCACGGCGCTGCCGGGGTCCCCGCGCGGGGACGCATCCAGCCCGCCCGGTCCGCTGCTGGCCAGCACCACCAGCGGCGATGCGGCCAGCAAGGCCCGGTAGGCAGGCGTCAGCGTCGATGCCTCCTTGCGCAGCGAGGTCTCGCCCGGCTGGCCGTAGAGCGCGGCCAGTGTGGCCAGATTCGCCACCCGATGCGCCGCGGCGCCCCCGACCGGGTCGGCCTCGAATGAGATCGCGGCGCTGGGCAGCGCCCGGATGGGCACGCCAAAACTGCCCAGGTCAGGTAGCGTGACGTTGTGGTGGGCGCGGATCTGCGCGCCAGTGGCATGCGGCTTGTCGTGGGTGGTGTGGGCATCGGCAGCCAAGGTCACCGCGTAGCCCAGGCCGGCAGCGCGGCGGGTGCTGGTGTCTATGCAGTATTCGCTGGCATAGCCGCAGACCACCAGGTGTTGTACGCCACGGGCCGTCAGCCAGTCGCCCAGGCCGGTGCGCAGAAAGGCGTCCGGGGTGGTCTTGCGAAATTGCGCATCGCTGGCCTCGGTGTGCAGCGTGTCGGCCAGGGCCCAGCCCGGGCTGCCATAGGCCAGCGCGTGCTGTTCGCGTTCATGCTGCACCCACACCACCGGCACGCCGGCGGCCCGCGCGGCTGCGCTGAGCTGGTTGATGCGTGCCAGCACCGCATCGGCCTCGAAGGGTTGCGGTGCGGGCTGGAACAGCGCGCGCTGCACGTCGATCACGATCAAGGCGGTGGTGGACATGGCGGGCTCCTGTCGGGGGGTGTTGGCAGTGGAGGGTGGCGGTGGGTGGTGGGCGGATTGGCGCGCGCCGCTTCAGCGTTTGCGTGGCCGGGCGCTTGCCGGGCTGCTGCCCTGGCGCGGCTTGGCGAGCCCCTTCGACTTGGCGGATTTTTTGATCCCGATCTTGCTGCTGCGCCCGGCCGGCCCGTTGCGCGGGGCAGCGGCCGGCCCGTTCGCGGCAGCGCTGCCGGCCAGGGGGGCGCTGGCGCGCGGTGCTTGCGGGCCCAGGCCCAGCCAGCCCTGACAGGCTGGCAGCAGCAGCGCGTCGTCCAGGGCCTGCACCCGCAGCAGGCCGCTGGAGGCGTCGGCCGGGTGGCTGCTGAAGCAGGGCGCCAGGGTGTCGGGGTAGACTGGCACCGGTTCGGACCGGTCCAGCACGCGCTGGACATCGCGCAGCGGTGCGTCGCCCAGGCGCGCGCGCAGCGCCGCCACCAGCCTGTGGGTAGCCAGCGGGGCGCTGATCGGGCCCTCGCGCCGGGCCTGGGCGGCCGGCAGCCACAAGCGGTGCATCAGCGCGTCCAGCCCCGCTTGGCCTTGGGCGCGCAACTGCTGGTGCCAATGCAGCGCCAGCCACTCGCCACGGGCGGCGGCGGCGTCCAGCGCCTGAGTGCCGGGGCCCAGCGCCACGGGACCCGGCAGGGCCCAGCGGTCGATCTGGCGGTTGAGCTCGGCGGCCAGGTCGGCCGCCTGCCAACGCCCGTCGCGCAGCAGTGCCTGGTGGGCCAGGAAGTCGGCCACGCCCTCGCTGAACCAGCGGCGCAGCGGCTCGTCATCGCGGCCGGCCTGCACCAGCGGGCCGAAGCGGTCCAGCAGCCAAAGGCGGTTCAGGGCCTGGGCGATGGCGCCGTCCAGCACCGGCGCCGGCAAGGCCGTCGCGTCCGGGGCCTGCACCACCATGGCCTGGTGCCAGGCGCTGCCGCTGGCCCGGGCGCTGGGCGCCGCCTCGGGCGGACCCGGCAGCAACCACAGCATCAGGGGTGGAGCGGGCAGGGTCTCGGCCCAGTGGCGGCGATGCGCTGCCAAGGCCCGCGCCCCGGCCTGGGCCAGCAGGGGCAGGGCGACGGCAGGGGCCTGGCCCTCGGCAGCGGCCGGTTGCGCCACCGTCAGGGTCTGGCCTTCGACCTGTTGGCTCGAGGTTTGCCAATGCCCGCCCGCATAAACGGCCTGCTGCACCTGGCTGCGCAGCGCGCCAGTACCAGCCGGCAAGCGCCAGGTCACCATCGCGCCTTGGCCCAGCCCGTGGCTGCTGAGCCATTGTTGCGGGTCGGGGCGGGTGCTGGCCAGGGTGATGCAGGCCAGCGGCGCGGCGCGCTCGTCGACTTCATCGGGCAATGGCAGCAGCGCGGCGCCGGTGAAGGCGAACCAGCCGGCGCCGCCCATCAGGCCGGGCACGCGGCTGCTGGCCGGACCCGGCAACTGCAACTGCCACTGTAATTGCACCGCCTCGCTCGGACCGTGCAGTACCCGGCGCAGGCGCGGGTCATCGGCCACTGGCTGCAGACGGGGCTGGGCGGCGGGCGCTGCGCCGGTGGTGTCGATCTCATCGAGTGCCGGCCAGCCCCCCGGCAGGCGCAGGTGGGTGCTGCGCCGGCCCTGGGCATCGAAGCGCAGCGTCAAACGCAGGTGGGGCAGCGGGCCCTGCTGCGTTTCTTCCACCCGCCACTGCAGCGCGCAGCCGGCCACGGTGGCCGGCTGTGCCTGTGTGCGGCTGGCGCTGGGCAGGCCGCCCAGCAGCAGGGCCAGGGCAGTCAAGCAGCCCGGCGCGCAGGCTTGGCCACAGCGGTGCAGGCTCAAGGCTGCGCCGGCCCGGGCTGGGGGGGCTGGAGCCGTTCCAGCATCTCGCCCATGCGCTGGTGCAGCAGGTTCACCGCCTTGAGCGGGCGCACCATCACCTTGAAATCGACGATCCGACCGGCCGCATTCCAGCGGATCAGGTCGATGCCGTTGATCTGGATGCCGTCGATCTCGGTGCTGAATTCCAGCAATGCATCGTGTGGGCCGACGATCTCACGCTGATAGCGGAACTGGTCGTTGTTGAGCACCTGCATCGCGCCCATCAGGTACTTCAGGGTGATGCGCTTGCCGCGCTGCGCTGTGTGCACCACCGGGGAGTGAAACACCACGTCTTCGTCTAGCAAGGCCGACAGCGTGGACGGGTCGCGCGATTGCACCACCTGGTGCCAGGCGGCCAGGGCGGGGGGGGAATCGGGTTTGGGGGCCATGGGCTGCTCCGTTGCTGGAATCACGCGCCCCAGTGTGCCTTGCCCGACAGGGCCGGCTCGCAATCGCTGCATCGGTCTTGCCCGGGCAAGCTGTCTTGCCTATGCTGGCAGCCCCATTACCTGGAGACTTCAGCCATGACCCAGCCCCCTTGCGCCTTTGTCTGGTACGAACTGATGACCACCGACCCGGCAGCGGCCCGCGCCTTCTATGCCCAGGTGGTGGGCTGGCAGGTGGCCGATTCCGGCATGCCGGGCATGGACTACACCCTGCTGTCGGCCGGCCCGCACCCGGTGGGCGGGCTGATGGCCCTGCCGCCAGAGGCCTGCGCGGCCGGTGTGCCGCCCAACTGGTCAGGTTACCTGGCGGTGGACGATGTGGATGCCAAGGCCGCCGCCGTCCAGCAAGCCGGCGGCCAACTGCTGCGGCCCGCCGCAGATATCCCCGGCGTGGGCCGCTTTGCGGTGGTGGCCGACCCGGCCGGTGCGGCCTTCTGCCTGTACAAGGACAACAACCCGGCATCGATGCCCCCGCCCGCCGCCGGCACGCCGGGCACCGTGGGCTGGCATGAGCTGATGTCGGGCGCGCTGGAGCCGACCTGGGCCTTCTACAGCCAGCTCTTCGGCTGGACCAAGGCCGAGGCCATGGACATGGGGCCGATGGGCGTCTACCAGATGTTCAGCGCGGGCGATGCCCCCATCGGCGGCATGATGGCCCGGCCGCCCGAGATGCCGGTGTCGGCCTGGCTCTACTACATCAACGTGGACGCCATCGATGCGGCGGTGGCACGCATCCAGGCCGCCGGCGGCAAGCTGATGAACGGCCCGATGGAGGTGCCCGGCGGCAGCTGGATCGTGCAGGCCAGCGACCCGCAGGGCGCGATGTTTGCGCTGGTGGCGCCCAAACGTTGAACTCGCCGCCCGTCCATCAATCCTGGGGCTGGTAAATAGTCGCGACTATTTGCCATTTGATGGCAATGTAGTCGGATTCGCCGCTACCTGAATGATCGGATACAGGCCGATCTGGTGCGCAAGCTGGTGGTCGTTACCGGCCCGCGCCAGGTTGGCAAGACCATGCTGGCGCGCCAGTTGACGGCGGGGCTGGAGCCCGCGCAGTATCTGAACTGGGACCTGGCCGCCGACCGGGCGGTGTTGCAGCGCCAGAGCTGGCTGCCGCGCAGCCGGCTGCTGGTGATGGACGAGATCCACAAGATGCCGGGCTGGAAAGCTTGGCCAAAGTGGCTGATGGGCGTGGTGGACGGCCGCGCGCCCGAGCAGGCGCTGCTGGTGACCGGCAGTGCGCGCATGGAGACC
>JANNZD010000245.1:0-7322 GCA_031410435.1 Betaproteobacteria bacterium
GGCAATGCGCTCCAGCAGCGTCTTCTTGTTGACTTGGTAGGGCAGCTCATCCACGATGATGGTTTGCCGGGTGCCACGGTCAATGTCCTCAAAGTGCACCTTGGCCCGCATCACCACCTTGCCGCGGCCGGTGCGGTAACCCTCACGCACGCCGTTGATGCCGTAGATGATGCCGGCGGTGGGGAAGTCCGGTGCCGGCACAATCTCCATCAGCTCGTCCACCGTGGCTTCCGGCGACTTGAGCAGGTGCAAACAGGCGTCAACAATCTCGTTCAGGTTGTGCGGCGGGATGTTGGTGGCCATGCCCACCGCAATGCCGGACGATCCATTGACCAGCAGGTTGGGCATGCGCGCCGGCAACACGGTGGGCTCTTTCTCTGAGCCGTCGTAGTTGGGCGCAAAGTCAACAGTCTCTTTGTCCAGATCGTCCAGCATCTCGTGGGCGATCTTGGACAGGCGGATTTCTGTGTAGCGCATGGCTGCAGCGTTGTCACCGTCCACCGAGCCAAAGTTGCCCTGGCCGTCAACCAACATATGGCGCAACGAGAAATCTTGCGCCATGCGCACGATGGTGTCGTACACCGCTGTGTCACCGTGGGGGTGGTACTTGCCGATCACATCGCCGACGATGCGTGCGCTCTTCTTGTAAGCGCGGTTCCAGTCATTGTTGAGCTCGTGCATGGCAAACAGCACACGCCTATGCACCGGCTTCAGGCCGTCCCGCGCATCCGGCAGGGCCCGCCCGACGATCACGCTCATCGCGTAATCCAGATAGGACCTGCGCATCTCCTCTTCGAGGCTGATGGGCAGTGTTTCCTTGGCGAAAGGCGTCATGCAGATGCGGCGGGGCGGCGCCGTCGGAAAAGGAACTGCGACAGACCGTTCTGCGCTTCAACCCAAGATTCTAAGCGGCAGCGTTTGTCGCGGCCATGCAACAACACGGTGCGTCAAGCGTGTCTGGCGGTTGAAAATCCGGCTTGCCCAGGGGCCTATGGCACAATGGTGCATCGGTGGTTAACGCTTGCCAAACCGGGTGTTTGCCGGCTTTTTTTGCTTCCGATTTGGACATTACGCAGACTATCTGCGGCTTTCCTCGAGAGGAGAATCATGAAGAAACTGAACAAGGTGGCGGTGCTCTTCGCGTCGGCCGCTCTTGCCGCGCCCATCGCGGCTTTCGCACAGTCCAACGGCGCTGACAATTGGCGCGCTGCGGATGGCACCGTTTGGAAAAACGGTACCAACGAACTTTGCTGGCGTGACGCCAACTGGACACCGGCAACGGCCAATGCGGCCTGCGACGGTGCCATCAAAGCGGCTGCTCCGGCACCTGCGCCAGCACCGGCACCTGTTGCGCCGGCGCCTGCACCGGCTGCAGCGCCTGCACCCGCTGCAGCGCCCAAGCCTGCTCCGGTTGCCGCCGTTGTTGCGCCGGCTGCGCCTGTCAGCGAGAAGGTTACCTTCGCTGCTGATGCGTTTTTTGACTTTGACAAGTCGGTGCTCAAGCCTGAAGCCAAGGCCAAGCTGGATGACTTGGTTGCCAAGACCTCCGCTGTTGCACTGGAAGTCATCATTGCCGTGGGTCACACTGACGCCGCTGGTACAGATGCCTACAACCAAAAGCTGTCGGTCACCCGCTCAGAAGCTGTCAAGGCTTACCTGGTGGGCAAAGGCATCGAGAAGAACCGGGTCTACACCGAAGGCAAGGGCGAGAAGCAACCTGTTGCTGACAACAAGACTGCCGAAGGCCGCGCCAAGAATCGCCGCGTCGAAATCGAAGTGGTCGGTACCCGCGCCAAGAAATAAACCGCAGCCTTCGGGCTTGCTGGACAGCCTTGCAGCAATGCAAGGTGTTTTTGAAACCCCGCCTTGGCGGGGTTTTTTCGTTGTGGCCGGTGTTCCAGTCGTGGTTTGTGCAGACCATGCACGTCACGGCACTGGTTGGGCCGGCCAAACCCACCAAAGCTGTCCAGTACGATGCCATCATGACCCTCAATGCTGACCCCCAAGAACTGAGCAAATTTGGCGATCTGGCCCACCTTTGGTGGGACATGGACGGAGAGTTCAGGCCGCTGCACCAGATCAACCCGCTGCGGCTGGACTGGATCGACAGCCAAGCCCGGCTGGCCGGCAAGCAGGTACTCGACATCGGGTGTGGTGGTGGCATCCTGGCCGAATCGATGGCGCAGCGGGGTGCCGACGTGCTGGGCATTGACTTGTCCATCAAGCCCCTGCGGGTAGCGCAACTGCATGCGATGGAAACAGGTGTTGAACACCTGCGCTACCGTGAAGTAGCGGCCGAGGCCCTGGCGGTTGAGACGCCCCACCGCTTTGATGTGGTCACCTGCATGGAGATGTTGGAGCATGTGCCTGACCCGGCATCGGTGGTACGGGCCTGTGCCACCTTGGTCAAGCCTGGTGGTTGGGTGTTCTTCTCCACCCTCAACCGCAACGCCAAGGCCTTTTTGATGGCCATCGTCGGCGCGGAGCATGTGCTCAAGCTGCTGCCCAAGGGCACCCATGAGTACGCACGCTTTATCCGGCCCAGTGAGTTGTCCCGCTGGTGCCGCGAGGCCAGCCTGTCAGCGCAGGGGTTCAAGGGCATGGAATACAACCCGCTGACCCGCCGCTACACGCTCTCAGCCGATACCTCGGTCAACTACCTGCTGGCCTGCAGGGCCGGCGTATGAGCGGCCGCGTCACCGCCGTCTGGTTTGATCTGGACGGCACCCTGATCGACAGCGCACCCGACCTGGCCGGTGCGGCCAATGATTTGCGTGCCACCCACGGCCTGCCCGCCATGCCCTATGCCGCGTTGCGGCCGATGGTGGGCTCCGGGGCGCGTGGCATGGTGGGCGTGGCGTTTGGTGTGACACCGGAGGACAGCCGTTTCGCTGATCTGCGAGACGCGTTTCTGGCGCGTTATGCGCAGCGGCTGCTGCAGGACACAGCAGTCTTTGCAGACATGCTGCCCGTGCTGGACCAGTTGGACGCGGCCGGTGTGTCGTGGGGCATCGTCACCAACAAGGCCACGCGGTTTGCCCAACCCGTGATCCAGGGTCTGGGCTTGGCTGAACGCGCGGCGGTTTTCATTGCGGGTGACACCACGGCCCACGCCAAACCGCATCCCGAACCCTTGCTGGAGGCAGCCCGCCGCCTGTCGCTGCCACCCGCAGCTTGCGTCTACGTCGGTGATGACTTGCGCGATGTCGAGGCCGGCCGCGCTGCCGGCATGGCCACGCTGGCCGCCGCCTGGGGCTACCTTGGCCAGGGCGAGGCCGTTGCTGATTGGCGTGCCGACGGCATTCTTTCTTCACCCGACCAGCTCTTGCAGTGGCTGGAACTGGCCTAAACTGCTGGGCTCCAGGGGCCGACCTGGTTTCGACGTGGGTACGGAGTCGGTTCAGGGCATGCCGAGCACCAGTTCGCTCGTAAAACCACTGGAAACAAAGTAACTGCGAACGATACCTCGTACGCCCTCGCCGCTTAAAAACCGGTGAGCTTCGCAACGGTTGGCCCATGGGCCGGGTCTGATGTGGCAACACAAAGGGCTGCGAAGTCATTCACATGGGCTGGTGCCTGGCTGCGTCATTCAGCCGGGGACGAGAACCAAGTGACTGGTGGACCAAGTAGCGTGCTGCTGCGCGACCTGGGCCATGAGATCCAAATCAGACAGCTAAGCATGTAGAACTGGCCGGTGATGGCTTGCGGACGGGGGTTCGATTCCCCCCGGCTCCACCAAGTTACTGTTCGACGAGCGTCGAACAAGATCAGGGCGCCAAGTAGATCAGTGACTTGGCGCCCTTTTCACGTCCGCCGCTGAGCGTCGACGGTTCGCTGTCACTGCCGATAGAGAAAAGCGCGGGCGGGTGCCCTTGTCACATGCGCTGGGAGACCCCATGAAGCGTCGCGATGTCTTGAAATCCGCTGGGGTCGCCAGCGCCGCGCTGGCCGGGGCGGTTGGCGCCACGGGCGTCGTCGTTGATGAGATCTGGCGCGATGCCCAGCGCCAGCGCGAGTTGCCGATGCGCATACGCTGGCCCGCCGATGGCCAGGCGCAGCCCCAGGGCGGCTGGCCGCTGCTGGTCTTCTCGCACGGTCTGGGCGGCAGCCGGGCCGGGGGCGAGGTCTGGGGCATGGCCTGGGCCGACGCCGGTTTCGTGGTGCTGCATGTTCAACATGCCGGCAGTGACCTGGACGCCGTGCGCCAGCTGCCGGGCGGCTTTGCCCAGGTCGCCGGCCTGCGGGCGGTGGCCAATGCCCAGCAATGGCTGCAGCGCATGCAGGACGTGGTGTTCGTGCTGGACGAAGTGGTCCGGCGCCAGGCCAGAGGCGCGGCGGGCTGGTCCGAGGTGCGGCCCCGGCAGGTGGGCTTGAGCGGCCATTCTTTCGGGGCGCACACCACGCTGGGTATGGCCGGGCAGGCCTTCCCTGGCTTCGCAGGCCTGCAGGAACCCCGGCTGGCGGCCTTCATCGCTTTGTCGCCCGCAGCGCCTGCGCGTTTCGCCGAGCAAGGATTTGCCAACATCACCCGCCCGACCCTGTGTATCACCGGCACCCGGGATGAGGATGTGCTGGGCACTGGGGCCACGCCCGAACGCCGCCTGGCGGTCTACCAGGCATTGCCGGCGGGCAACAAGGCCCTGCTGCTGCTGCAGGACGCCGACCATATGAGCTTTGCCGGCCAGACCGGCCCCGCGCTGGAAATCCGCGCGCGCGCCGCGATCTCGCGCGAGTTGCAGGCCCGGCACCATGCGCTGGTGGCCCGCCTCAGCACCGACTGGTGGCGCGCCAGCCTGACAGATGACGCGCAGGCGCGCGCCCGACTGGCCCAACCCGAGGGGCTTGCTGCGGGCGATGTCTGGCAGCGCGCCTGACCGGCGCCGCCCGCCGGCTGGTAAATGGCAGGCCGCCGGGGGCCAGCCCGGTCGATGGCGTCGGCGCCTGAGGGCTAACATGCCCGGGGCTCAAGGCCCTTGCCCCCCGCGACTACCCCCATGAATCCACCGTCCTCCCCCCGGCCCCGCGCCGACGCCGCTGTCAGCTCAGCGGCCAGCAAGCCGCGAGGCCGGCTGGACTGGCATCAGTTGCTGGGCTGGCTGCGCGCTGACGGCATGATCAGCGAGGACGACGCCCAGCGTGTGCAGAAGCGCTTTGGCGCTGGCGCGTCCAGCCTGCATGCCCTGGTGCGGCTGGGCGGTGCGGGCCTGCAGCGCGAGGGCCGCCCGCTCGACACCGAGGCCCTGACCGAATGGCTGGCGCAGCGCATGAAGCTGCCCTACCTGCGCATCGACCCGCTCAAGGTGGACGTGGGCCGGGTGGCCGAGGTGATGAGCCTGCAATACGCCGAGCTGCGCAAGGTGTTGCCGGTCACCGTCACAGCCGATCTGGTCACGGTGGCCACCAGCGAGCCCTTCGAAACCGGCTGGCTGGCCGAGATCGAGTCGCATACCCGGCGCCGGGTGCGCCTGGTCCTGGCCAACCCCGAGGACATCGCCCGCTTCACCACCGAATTCTTCGCGCTGGCACGCTCGGTGCGCCAGGCCCAGAAGACCGGCGAGACCAGCGCCAGCGCCAGCTTCGAGCAGCTGGTGGAGCTGGGCAAGACCGCCAAGCAGCTCGATGCCAATGACCAGGGCGTGGTGCAGGTGGTCGACTGGCTCTGGCAATACGCCTTCGACCAGCGCGCCAGCGACATCCACCTCGAGCCGCGGCGCGACATCGGCGCCATCCGCTTCCGCATCGACGGCGTGCTGCACACCGTCTACCAGGTGCCGCTGACGGTGATGAACGCGATGACCGCCCGCATCAAGCTGCTTGGCCGCATGGACGTGGTGGAGCGGCGCCGGCCGCAGGACGGCCGCATCAAGACCAAGCGCCCCGACTCTGCCGAGGGCCTCGGCGGCGAAGTCGAGATGCGTCTGTCTACCCTGCCCACCGCCTTTGGCGAGAAGATGGTGATGCGGGTGTTCGACCCCGAGGCCAGTGTCAAGAGCATTGCCGGGCTGGGCTTTGGCGACGACGATGGCAAGCGCTGGCAGGGCTTGATCGGCCAGGCCCACGGCATCGTGCTGGTCACCGGCCCCACCGGCAGTGGCAAGACCACCACCCTGTATGCCACGCTCAAGGCCCTGGCCACCGATGAGGTGAATGTCTGCACCATCGAGGATCCGATCGAGATGATCGAGCCGGCCTTCAACCAGACCCAGGTGCAGGCCGCGCTGGACATGGGCTTTGCCGAGGGCCTGCGCTCGTTGATGCGGCAGGACCCGGACATCATCATGGTGGGCGAGATCCGTGACCTGGCCACCGCCGAGATGGCGATCCAGGCCGCGCTCACCGGCCATCTGGTGTTTTCCACCCTGCACACCAATGACGCGGCGTCTGCCGTCACCCGCTTGATTGACCTGGGCGTTCCGCCCTACCTGATCTCGGCCACGGTGATCGGCGTGCTGGCACAGCGCCTGGCCCGTACCCTGTGCGCCGCCTGCAAGGTTCGCGACGAGACCATCACCCGAGAGAGCCTGGCCGCGCTGGCCCACCCCTGGCGGCTGGCGGGGGGATTGCGGGCCTATCGGCCAGTGGGCTGCCCGGTATGCCGCAACACCGGCTTTCGCGGCCGGGTCGGCCTGTACGAGTTGCTGGTGCTCGACGATGATGGGCGTCGTGCGGTGCACCCGGCGCACGACATGGCCGCGTTGCGCCGCCATGCGGTGGATGCCGGCATGCGGCCCTTGCGCCTGGCCGGTCTGATGAAGGTCTGCGAAGGCGTCACCACGGTCGACGAGGTCTTGCGCGGCACGCCTGCCTGGCAGGCGTCCTGACGCGCGGCGCAGCGCCCCTTGGCGGCCCAGGCAGTGTTTGCCGCCTTAAGTGGAAACCACACCGGCCGCGGCGGGCCCGGTCCCTAGAATCTTCTCAACCGCATTTGGCGTTCGAGGAGACTGCGTTGTGAAGATCAAGAGCCAGAAAGACTTCTGGTCGGGGTTGATGTTCATCACCATAGGCATTGGCTTTGCCTGGGGTGCATTGAGCTACAACTTCGGCTCGTCGGCCCGCCCGGGGCCTGGATTTTTCCCCTTCGGCCTGGGCGTGCTGATGGCCATCATGGGGGGCATGGTGCTGTTCAAGGCCCTGGTCGTCGAGACCGACGACGGCGAACCGCTGGGCAAGTGGGCCTGGAAGCCCCTGATCACCATCACCGCCACGGTCGGTATTTTCGGCTACACCTTGCCCCATCTGGGCATGGCGGTGGCATTGCCGATCCTGATCATCATTTCCAGCCTGGCCGGCGACGAGTTTCACTGGAAGGACGTGCTGCTCAA
>JANNZD010000246.1:0-5076 GCA_031410435.1 Betaproteobacteria bacterium
GGGGCGTGTCATCGCCGTCATCGCCGCGCCCCGCCGCAGCGGCAGCCGGGGTTTCCCGCAAGGCGGGCGCCGCCTCGGCCTGGCTCGGCCGGTCGGGCTCGGCGTCCAGCGCGGCGGCCAGGGTGTCGAGCAGGGTCGGGCCGATGTTGCCGGCCAGTCCCACCCGCAGGCCGCAGCGCGCCACCAGCAGCGCGCACATCGCGGTGGTGGTGGTCTTGCCGTTGGTACCGGTGATGGCCAGCACCCGCGGCGCATAGCCCCGGTCACGCTGGAGATCGGCCAGCGCGCAGATAAACAGGTCGAGCTCGCCAGCCACCGCCAGGCCGCTGGCCCGGGCGGCGTCCAGCACCGGCGCGATGCGGGCATCGCCGGGCGCCAAGCCGGGGCTCTTGAGCAGCAGCTGCACGCCGTCCAGGTCGGCGGCGACCAGGGCGCCGCTGCGCAGCGCCACTGCGGGCAGGGCCGCATGCAAGGCGGCGGCCTGGGGCGGGTTCTGGCGCGAATCCCACACCGTGACCTGCGCACCCTGACGCGCGCACCAGCGCGCCATCGCCAGGCCGGATTCACCCAGGCCCAGCACCAGTACGCGCAGATCGAGGAGGGGCTTCATGGTCACGGGTTCAACGCAGCTTCAGGCTGGACAGGCCGATCAGGCACATCAGCATGGTGATGATCCAGAAGCGGATCACCACCTGGGTCTCGTTCCAGCCGCTCTTCTCGAAGTGGTGGTGCAGCGGCGACATCTTGAAGATGCGGCGGCCCACGCCGAACTTCTTCTTGGTGTACTTGAACCACGACACCTGCAGCATCACCGACAGCACCTCGGCCACGAACACCGCGCCCATGATGCCGAGCACGATCTCCTGCCGGGTGATCACCGCCACCGTGCCCAGGCCGCCGCCCAGCGACAGCGCGCCCACGTCGCCCATGAAGACCTGCGCCGGGTGGGCGTTGAACCACAGAAAGGCCAGGCCGGCGCCGGCCAGCGCGCCGCAGAAGATCAGCAGCTCGCCGGCACCCGGGATGTGCGGGAACAGCAGGTACTTGCTGTAGACCGCATTGCCCACCACATAGGCAAAGATGCCCAGGGCCGAGCCCACCAGCACCACCGGCATGATGGCCAGGCCGTCCAGCCCGTCGGTGAAGTTCACCGCATTGCTGGCGCCGACGATCACGAAGTAGGTCAGCGTGATGAAACCGAACACGCCCAGCGGATAGCTCACCGTCTTGAAGAAGGGCAGCATCAGGTCGGCCTTGGGCGGCAGGTCATTGGAGAAGCCGCTCTGCACCCAGCGCACGAAGAGTTCCAGCACCCGCAGATTGGTGGTCTCGGACACGCTGAAGGCCAGGTAGAGCGCGGCCACCAGCCCGATCAGCGATTGCCAGAAGAATTTCTCGCGCGAGCGCATGCCCTCGGGGTCCTTCTGCACCACCTTGCGCCAGTCATCGACCCAGCCCACCGCGCCGAAGCCGAAGGTCACCAGCATCACCACCCAGACGAAGCGGTTGGTCCAGTCAAACCACAGCAGCGTGGCCACGCCTATGCCCAGCAGGATCAGCACCCCGCCCATGGTGGGCGTGCCGCGCTTGGCCAGGTGGCTTTGCAGGCCGTATTCGCGGATCGGCTGGCCGATCTTCAGCTCGGTGAGCTTGCGGATCACCCAGGGGCCCATCGACAGGCCGATCAGCAAGGCGGTCATGGCCGACATCACCGCCCGAAAGGTCAGGTACTGGAACACACGCAGAAAGCCCCACTCGGGGTTCTGCGCCAGCAGCCATTGCGACAGGCTAAGCAGCATGCGCATCCCCCACTGGCAGCGCGCCCGCCATGGCCTGCAAGGCCACCACCACCCGCTCCATGCGCATGAAGCGCGAGCCCTTGACCAGCACCGACTCAAAGTCCGGCGCCTGGCCCAGGGCGGCCAGCAGGCCTTCAACCGTGGCGAAGTGGCGCGCGCCGCCGCCGTAGGCGCTGGCGGCGGCGACACAGGCGCTGCCCACCGCCCAGACCTGTTCGATGCCGCTGCTGCGGGCGAATGCGCCGACCTCGGCATGGAAGGCCGGGCCCTGGTCGCCCACCTCGCCCATGTCGCCCAGCACCAACCAGCGCGGGCCGGCCAGGCCGGCCAGCAGGCTGATCGCCGCGCGCACCGAATCCGGGTTGGCGTTGTAGCTGTCATCGACCAGGCTGACCGGCTCGGCCGCCGGGCGCCCGGGCCAGCGCAGCAGGCTGATCTGGTTGCGCCCGCTGACCGGCCTGAAGCCCTGCAGGCCCTCGACCACCGCTGCCAGGGGTGCGCCGGCAGCCAGGGCCGCGGCGGCGGCGGCCAGCGCATTGCGCAGATTGTGCTGGCCCGGTGCGGCCAGGCGCAGGCGGGCCGGCCCGGCCGGGGTCTGCAACTGCAGCTGCCAGTGGCCGCCTGCGGCGTCGCTATGCCAGTCGCCATCGCCCTGCACCTCGGCCTGCACACCGGCGGCCGGCCGCAGCGCAAAGCGCCATTGGCGGCGCGCGCCGGCCAGGGCCTGCCACAGCGGCGCATGCGCAGCGTCCGCCGGGTAGACCGCCACGCCGTCGGCGGGCAAGGCCGCGAACACCGCGCCGTTCTCGGCCGCCACCGCGTCGACGCTGGCCATGAACTCCTGGTGCTCGCGCTGGGCGTTGTTGACCAGGGCCACGCCGGGCCGCGCCAGCGCGGCCAGCCCGGCGATCTCGCCCGGGTGGTTCATGCCGAGCTCCAGCACCGCCACCCGGTGGCTGGCGCGCAGGCGCAGCAACTGCAGCGGCAGGCCGATGTGGTTGTTGAAATTGCCAGCGGTGGCCAGGGCCGCATCGCCCTGCCAGGCGCGCAGGATGGCGGCCACCATCTGGGTGACGGTGGTCTTGCCATTGCTGCCGGTCACCGCGATCAACGGCAGTTGCAGGCCGGCACGCCAGCCCCCGGCCAGGGCCAGCAGCGCGGCGCCGCTGTCGGCCACCTGCAGGCCGGGCAGGCCGCAATCGGCCAGGCCGCGCTCGGCCAGCACCGCGGCGGCACCGGCGGCGCGCGCCTGCGGCAGGAAGTCATGCGCATCGAAGCGCTCGCCGCGCAGCGCCACGAACAGGTCGCCCGGCTGAAGGTTGCGGGTGTCGCTGTGCACCCGCAGCAAGGCAGTGGCCGGGTCGCCCAGGCACAGCGCACCGGGCAGCAGCGCCCCGGCCTGGGCCAGGCTCATCAGGGGCGCCGGCAGTGCCGCAGCCTGGGTGCTCATGCGGCAACTCGCTGCGCCAGCCACTGCGAAGCCACCGCGCTGTCGAGGAAGGGGCGCTTGATGCCTTGCACCTCCTGGTAGTCCTCGTGGCCCTTGCCGGCCAGCAGGATCACGTCCTCGGGCGCGGCTTCGAGCACCGCATGGCCGATGGCCGCGCGGCGGTCTTCGATCATCACCACCGGCTGTTCGGGGTCCATGCCGGCCCGTATCTGGCCCAGGATGGCTGCGGGTGATTCATTGCGCGGGTTGTCGCTGGTCAGCACCACCTCGTCGGCGCCTTGCTGGGCCACCGCGCCCATCTGCGGCCGCTTGCTGGCGTCACGGTTGCCACCGCAACCGAACACGCACCACAAGCGCCCGCCGCGCGCCGCGGCCAGCGGGCGCAGCGCGCCCAGCGCCTTGTCCAGCGCGTCCGGCGTGTGGGCATAGTCCACCACCAGCTCGGGCTGGCCGGCCGACGCCGGCACCCGGTCCATGCGGCCGGGCACCGGCGTGAGCCTGGCCACCACGTCGGCGGTGCGCGTCAGCGGCACGCCCAGCGCGCGCAAGGCGCCGATCACGCCCAGCAGGTTGTTGGCGTTGTAGTCGCCGATCAGCGCGGTCTGCACCGGCACGCGCTGGCCGCCCTCCTGCACGCTGAAGGCCAGCGCACCGCCGGCATAGTGCAGGTCGACCGCGCGCAGGCGCGCCGGGCGCAGCACCGCCGTGGTCCACAGGTCGATGCCGGCGTCGCCGCGCTCGTCGGCCAGGCGCGCGCCGGCTTCGTCGTCGAGATTGATCACCGCAGCTTGCAGGTCGGGCCAGTCGAACAGGGCCACCTTGGCGGCCCAGTAGCTGGCCATGTCGCGGTGGTAGTCGAGATGGTCGCGGGTGAAATTGGTGAACTGCGCCACCGTCACCGGTGTGCCGGCCATGCGGTGCTCGGCCAGGCCGATGGACGAGGCCTCGATCGCACAGGCCTCGAAGCCGCGGTCCGCCATGTCGCGAAAGGCGCGCTGCAAGGTCACCGGGTCGGGCGTGGTGAAGCCGGTGTGCCGGATATCGCCCGGCCGGTCGCCGACCGGCGGCACGCCGATGCCCAGGGTGCCCACCAGCGCGCAGGGGCGGCCCAGCAGGGTCAGGGCCTGGGCGGTCCACCAGGCGGTGCTGCTCTTGCCGTTGGTGCCGGTCACGGCGATCACCTGCAGGGCCTGGGCCGGCTGGCCGAACCAGGCCGCCGCCAGCGGGCCGGTGGCAGTCTTGAGCCCCGCCAGGGCCGCAATGCGGCCATCTGCCGGGTCGAAGCCGAAGGCCTCGACCCCCTCGGCCTCGACCAGGCAGGCCACCGCGCCGGCCGCCAGCGCGGCCAGCACATAGCGCCGGCCATCGTGGGCCTCGCCGGGCCAGGCGATGAAGGCATCGCCCGGCGTGACCCGCCGGCTGTCGGTGCGCAGCCGGTCGCTGCCAGCGGGCTGCACCCGGTCGGCCAGCCAGCCCAGGGCGTCTGCCGCAGAGGCAAGGCGCTGCGCCATCTAGAAGCTCTCCGGCACGGCGGGCAGGGCCTTGGCCACCACGCTGGGCTTGACGTCCAGGTCGGGCGCCACGTTCATCATGCGCAGGGTCTGCTGCACCACCTGGCTGAACACCGGGCCGGCCACATCGCCGCCGTAATAGACGCCATTGCTGGGCTCGTCCACCATCACCGCGACGATGATGCGCGGCTTGTCGATCGGCGCCATGCCAACGAACCAGGACCGGTATTTGTTGCTGGAATAGCCGCGCCCTTCCTGCTTGTGGGCGGTGCCGCTCTTGCCGCCGACCGAGTAGCCGATGGTCTGGGCCTTGGGC
>JANNZD010000247.1:0-6421 GCA_031410435.1 Betaproteobacteria bacterium
CTGATCGAATAAAGGCAGCTCATCGGCACCGGCGGCAGGTGGTGCTCGCGCATTTTCTTGGCGCGCGGCTGCATCACATGCGCGGCCGGCCCCATCGGGTGGGCCACCAGGCGGTACAGCGCCTTGACCAGGGCCGGCGACTGGCTGCCGGCCGCGTCCACATTCACCGGGCTGCCCAGGGTGATGACCTGGCGCACGCAGTCGGCCGCCTGGTGCGCGCCATAGACCGCGAACACCCCGCCCAGGCTCCAGCCGACCAGGCTGACCTTGCGGCCGGTGCTGTGGTGCAGGTGGCGGATCTTCTGCTCCAGCGCCTGCGCATGGCGGCGCTGAAAGCCCACATTGCGGCCCAGGCCCCAGGTCTGCACGTCATAGCCGCGGCCCTGCAGGTAGGTCTTCAGGCCCACCAGGGTGATCTCGTCGCCCATGAAGCCGGGCAGCAGCAGCACCGGGTGGCCGTCACCCCGGGCGGCGTTGGACAGCAGCGGCCAGGTGAAGGGCAGCATCGCGATCTCGAACAGCGCGCGGATCTCCATCAGCGAGTGCAGCCGGTGCGGGGCGCCGGTGTGGGGGTGTCGGGTGGCCATGTTGGGCAACGGCGTCGGGGCGCGGGGAGGCGGGATGCCGGATTGTGGTGCGCCCGGCTGCGTCAACCAAGGGTGATCAGCCTAGGAATAAAGGCCCTGGCCTGTGCCCTGGGCGACAGGGCCGGGCCGGCCCGCACAATTGCCGCATGCCCACCCCAGCCCCTGCCGCAGCCGCAGCCGCAGCCGCCTGGATGGCCGGCCGCGGCTGGACGCCCTTTGAATTCCAGCGCCAGGTCTGGGCCGCGATGGGCGCTGGCTGCGGCGGCCTGCTGCATGCCACCACCGGCTCGGGCAAAACCTATGCAGTGGCCCTGGGGGCGCTGCAGCGGGCCCAGGGCCTGGGCCTGCCGCTGCGCGGCACTGGCGCACCGCCGCTGGGGGTGTTGTGGATCACGCCGATGCGCGCACTGGCGGCCGACACCACCCGCGCCTGGCTGGCCCCGCTGGCCGATCTGGCCCCGGCCTGGACCTTGGGCCAGCGCAGCGGCGACACCCCCAGCGCCGAGCGCGCCCGCCAGGACAAGCGCCTGCCCACGGTACTGGTGAGCACGCCCGAATCGCTGACCCTGCTGCTGACCCGGGAGGACGCACAAGCGCGCCTGGCCGGCGTGCACAGCGTGGTGGTGGACGAATGGCATGAGCTGGTGGGCAACAAACGCGGCGTGCAGGTGCAGCTCTTGCTGGCCCGGCTGGCGCAGTGGAACCCGCGCCTGCTGGTCTGGGGCCTGTCGGCCACACTGGGCAACCTGGCCGAGGCGATGGCCATGCTGCAGGGCCCGCTGCCCCCGGGCGACGGGCCGCCGCAGCTGGTGCAGGGCCGCATCGACAAGGCCCTGGTGATCGACACCCTGTTGCCGGCCCAGCCGGGGCGCTTCTCCTGGGGCGGCCACCTGGGCGCGCAGATGCAGCAGCCGGTGGCCGACGAGATCGCGCGCACCGACGCGGCCGGCGGCGGCAGCACCCTGGTGTTCACCAATGTGCGCTCGCAGGCCGAGGCCTGGTACCAGCTGCTGCTGGCGGCGCGGCCTGACTGGGCCGGCCAGATCGCGCTGCACCATGGCTCGCTCGACCCCGCGGTGCGCGCCTGGGTCGAGGCGGGCCTGAAGGCCGGCACGCTCAAGGCCGTGGTGGCCACCTCGTCTTTGGACCTGGGGGTGGACTTTCTGCCGGTCTCGCGGGTGTTGCAGATCGGCTCGGCCAAGGGCGTGGCGCGGCTGCTGCAGCGCGCCGGCCGCTCGGGCCATGCGCCCGGCCGGCCCAGCCGCATCACCCTGGTGCCCACCCACACGCTGGAGCTGATCGAGGCGGTGGCCGCGCGGCGTGCGGTGGCTGCCGGCCAGGTGGAGCCGCGCCAGGCCCCGCAGCAGCCGCTGGACGTGCTGGTGCAGCACCTGGTGACGGTAGCGCTGGGCGGCGGCTTCCAGGCCGATGCGCTGTTCGACGAGGTGCGCCGGGCCTGGAGCTACCGCAGCCTGTCGCGCGAGGCCTTCCAGTGGGCGCTGGATTTCGTGGTGCGCGGCGGCGAATCGCTCGGTGCCTACCCCGAATACCACCGGGTGGCCCAGGTTGACGGGGTCTGGCGGGTGCCCGACCGCGGCATCGCCCGACGCCACCGGCTGCAGGTGGGCACCATCGTGGCCGAAGCGTCGATGGCGGTGAAATGGTGGTCGCGTGCCGGCAGTGGCGGCGGCAGCCTGGGCCAGGTGGAAGAGAGCTTCATCGCCCGGCTCAAGCCCGGTGACTGCTTTGTGTTTGGCGGCCGGGTGCTGGAATATGTCTGCACCCAGGACATGGCCGCACTGGTGCGCAAGGCGGCGGGCAAGCGCGGCATCGTGCCGGCCTGGGCCGGCGGCAGGATGCCGCTGTCGTCCGAGCTGGCCGACGCCACCCGGGCGGTGCTGGAGGGCCTGGGCCCGGGCCTGCCCCCGGCGGCCACCGACGAGCCTGAGTTGGTGGCCGCCGGCCCGATGCTGGACGCCCAGCGCCGGCTGTCGGCCCTGCCGGTGGCGGGTGGCCTGCTGCTGGAGCAGCTGGATTCGCCCGAGGGCCGGCACCTGTTTCTCTACCCCTTTGCCGGCCGCCATGTGCACCTGGGCCTGGCCAGCCTGCTGGCCTGGCGCCTGTCGCGCCAGGCGCCCAACACCTACAGCATCAGCATCAACGACTACGGTTTCGAACTGCTGGCCGCGCAAGGGGAGGGCGCCGGCGCCGGGCTGGACAGCAGCCTGTTCGACGCCGGTCCGCACCTGCTGCAGGACATGCTGGACAGCCTGAACAGCAGCCAGCTGGCGCGCAAGCGCTTTCGCGAGATCGCCCGGGTGGCCGGCCTGGTGTTCACCGGCTACCCCGGCGCGCCCAAGAGTGCGCGCCAGCTGCAGGCGTCCAGCAGCCTGTTCTATGACGTGTTCCGCCAGTACGACCCGGCCAACCGCCTGCTCGGCCAGGCCGATGCCGAGGTGCTGGCCCAGGAGCTGGACCTGCAGCCGCTGCAGGCCTGCCTGGCCCGGCTGCGCGGCCTGCGCCTGCAGCGGGTGCAGCTGGCCGTGCCCAGCCCCTTTGCGCTGGCCTTGATGGTCGAGCGATTTCGCGAGCAGTTCAGCACCGAGACCCTGGCCGACCGCCTGGCCCGCATCGTGGCCGATGCCGAGCGACTGCTCGACCCGGGCGCGGCCCCGCCCGCGCCGCGCCGACGCGGCCGGGCCGGCCCCTGACCCGGCAGCAGGCCGGATCAGCGCCGGCGTGCCGGCCCTGATCGGCCGATCGGCCTGGGCCCAGCCGCCCGAAGATGGCTGCGGGGCCCGGCAGGCGGCGGGCCGCCCAGGGCCGGCTGCACCGGCGCCGCCCGGGCCGGGCCGCAGGATGGACTATGACGCTGCTGCAATCACGACCCGGGGGCCGGCGCCTGGCGGGTGCCTTGGCCGCGCTGCTTCTGCTGGTGGGGCTGGGCAGCGCGCTGGCCTGGCAGCAGGCCGTGGGGCAGCAGCGGCAACTGGCCTGGCTGGAGCAGTCTGCACTGCCGTCGGCACGCCAGCTGCACCACCTGGCAGCCCAGGTGGACGATTTGCGCGGCCTGCTGGCGCTGCACCTGATGCTGGGCGGCAGCCGCGAGGCGGCAGCGCTGGACGGGCAGATGCAGCTGCGGCGCCAGGCCATCGAGATGGGTCTGGCCTTGGCCGAACGCGGCTTGGGCGACGCCAACGAACGTGCCCATTTCGACGCCGCCCGGGCCAGCCTGGGGGTGTTTCTGGCCGAGTTGGACAAACTGCTGGCCCTGTCCCGCCAGGGCACCCAGGACGCGGCCCGGGCCGCCGCCGCGCGCGCCCTGTTGACCGGCCCGTCCCTGGTGGCCTACCAGCGCCTGAGTGCCGACCTGGCCGCCTGGTCGGCCTATGTTGACCAGCGCAGCGACCTGGCAAGCCGCCAGGCCCGCGCCGCCGCCGCCGGGCTGCCGTTGCTGCTGGCCTTGCAGGCCGCGCTGCTGCTGGGCGCGGCGGGCTGCCTGGCCTGGCGCCTGCGCTGCCCCGCCCCGCCCCGCCAGGCTGCGGCCCTGGCGGCGGGCCGGCAATGGGCCGACTGGCCACGCCGGCGCCGGCTGGTGGACCTGGCCGGCACGGTGGACCGCCTGGCCGCCGAGGCCCGGCTGATGGCCTTGAACGCCGCGGTGGTGGCGGCCCGGCAGCCCGGCCCCGGCCAGGCCCTGCCCAGCGGCAGCGGCAGCGGCAGCGAAGAGGGCCTGCGCCACCTGGCCGAGCGGGTGGCCCAGGCCACCCAGGACGTGCGCGCGCTGCTGGTGGGCGACCTGCCGGCCCAACCGGCGGCCGATGGGGGCGCCCCTGCGGCGGCGGCGTACAGCGCTACACCGGCGGGTCTGCCGGTGGCCTGAGCGGCGTGGCGCCGCCCGGGCGGCGGTTCAGTGCGCGGCCCCCGCGGGCTGCAGGTAAATCTCGATGCGCCGGTTCAGCGTGCGGCCATAGGCCTTGTCATTGGGCGCCACCGGTTCGCGCGCGCCCATGCCCACCGCCTGCAGGCGGCTGGCGGCGATGCCTTTGCCCTCCAGGTGGCGCCGCACACTGATGGCCCGCGCCAGCGACAGGGCCTCATTGACCGCATCGCTGCCCTGGCTGTCGGTGTGGCCCACCACCCGCACCGGCATGGCCACGAATTCGGGCGCCTGCAGGCTGACGGCCACCTTGTCCAGCACCGGCCGGCCTTCGGGGCGGATATCGGCGCGGTCAGGGCCGAAGGAAAAATCGCTGGGCACATTCAACTGCAGCTGGCCGTCGGGCATCAGCAGCACGGACAGGCCGGCGGGCTCCAGCGCATCCGACAGGGCTTGGCGCAGCGCCCGCTGCGCCGGCGTGCCGTGGTCGGTGGGGGCTGGGCCAGCGCCCGGCCCGCCGGGTGACGTGCCAGCACAGCCGGCGCACACCAGCACGGCGGCAATCCAGGTGGCGAGGGCAAGCGGGCGGGCGGGCGGTTGCAGGCGCATGGTCGGGCTCCGGGTGGGTCTGCGGCCATCATCGCTCATTCGGTCGGGCGGCTCTGTGGGCTGGGCCACCGTGGCGGCAAAGCGGCCGCAGGAGCGGCGCGCTGGCTTACAGTGCGCCGACCCCGCCCCGGTAACTGCCCCTAGCCATGCCCCTGCCGCCGCCGTCGGCACCCCTGCTGCCCAGCGATGCCGACAGCCTGCTCAAGCTGGCCGCGCAGTCGATGTTCGACCTGTATGCCCAGACCGTGCAGGGCATGATGGTGGTCGACCGCGAGCACCGGGTGGTGTGGATCAGCGAGGGCTACAAGCGCTTTCTGCCGGCGCTGGGCTTTGCCGGCGCGCATGAGTTCGTCGGCCGGCGCATCGAGGAGCTGGTGCCCAACACCCTGCTGGCCCAGGTGATCGAGACCGGCCAGCCCATCCTGGTGGACCTGCTGACCAACCAGGCCGGCACCTTTCTGGTCAGCCGGGTGCCGCTGCGCGATGCCCAGGGCCGGGTGATCGGCGCGCTGGGCATGGTGCTGATGGACCACCCCGAAAGCACCATGCAGCCGCTGATGGCCAAGTTCAGCCGCCTGCAGACCGACCTGGCCCAGGCCCAGCGCGAACTGGCCGCCGAGCAGACCCGCAACCGCCGGCCCAAATACACCATCGCGTCCTACATCGGCGCCAGCCCGGCCGCACTGGAGGTCAAGCGCCAGGCCCGGCGGGTGGCGGGCACCGGGTCGAGCGTGCTGCTGCTGGGCGAGACCGGCACCGGCAAGGAACTGCTGGCCCAGGGCATCCATGCCGCGTCGGCCCGGGCCGCCAGGCACTTCGTCGGCCTGAACATCGCCGCCGTGCCCGACAGCCTGCTCGAGGCCGAGTTCTTCGGCGTGGCGCCCGGCGCTTACACCGGCGCCGACCGCAAGGGCCGCGACGGCAAGTTCAAGCTGGCCGACGGTGGCACGCTGTTTCTCGACGAGATCGGCGACATGCCGCTGCAATTGCAGGCCAAGCTGCTGCGCGCGCTGCAGGAGCAGGAGGTGGAGCCGCTGGGCAGCAACCAGGTGCAGAAGGTGGATGTGCGGGTGATCGCCGCCACCAGCCGCGACTTGGGCGCGATGGTGGCCGAGGGCCGCTTTCGCGCCGACCTCTACTACCGCCTGAACGTGCTGCCCATCCGCCTGCCGCCGCTGCGCGACCGGCTGGCCGACCTGGAGCCGCTGGCCGACGCGCTGCTCGACGACATCGCCCGGCGCAGCGCGCTGCCGCACCGCGGCCTGTCGGCCGAGGCGCTGGACCGCCTGGCCGCGCACGACTGGCCGGGCAATATCCGTGAGCTGCGCAATGTGCTGGAGCAGGC
>JANNZD010000248.1:0-23432 GCA_031410435.1 Betaproteobacteria bacterium
CGCGCTGGGCGTGGTGGCTCCGCGGGCCTGACGCTCACCTGGCGGGCCAGGTGGGCCAGGTAGGGGTGCCGCCGCTGCGGCGCCTCATGACAGTTGGCGATGAAGCGCGTTGACGGCTGCCGGTTTGGGGCCTAAAACGGCAGGTTCACGAGGAGCCCACCATGAACAATGCTTACCCGACTGCAGGCGTCCGCATCACAGTCAAAGATTTTGTGCCGACATCCAAGGTCCCAAGGCATCCATCGGCCGATGAGATAAAAATCTACTTCTCCACTGCCAGTGTCGATCTCATCAGCGATGCCGATGGCTATGTGACGCAGGCGCACTCTGACGCACCGCTCAAGGTGGTGCCGCACACCAAAGTGGACTTTGTCTTTGAGGTGGTGAATGGCAAGGACGATGGCGCGATCTACCTCCCGGTGGGCGTCAGCTTCTACGGCGAACACGGCGACGTTGGCATTGCAGACTTCCCGACGCGTTGCGTCACCGGCGATGCCTTCAAGCGCCTGCTGTTGCGGGTTCATGATGCCAATGTGCACAGCACCAACTTCAAGTTTTCCGTGATCATCCAGTGTCAGGAATCGGGTCAGCTGGGCGTCATCGATCCCCAGGTCGCCAACGGCTGAAGGATGGGCCGCCGCGCCGGATCAATCCGGCCCGCGCTGGCGCCACAGCCTTTGCAGCTCGCGGTGCCACGGCACCTGCTCGACAAAGCTGCGGCGCAGGGCGGGGTCGGAGATCAGGCCGGCGCGGGCCGTCAGTTCTGCCTGGGTGTGCGCCAGCACGTCAGAAGCGCGCGCATCGCCCAGTGCCGCCAGCACCTGGTGGCAGATCAGGCCGATGCGCAGCGGCTCATCGGTGCCGGCCAGCGCCGCGCCCTCGGCCTGCCGGCGGAAGATCTCATCGAGGTGCGTGCGGGCGCTGGCCAGGTCCTGGCAAGCCAGCGCCTGCAGCGCCTGGCCGGCCATCGATTCAATGGCCAGGTGGGCCAGCCCCAGGGCGTCAAACAGTTCACGCGAGGCCGTCAACGCCGCAGCGGCTTCGGCCAGGTCGTTCAGGGCCAGCGCGGCATGCCCCTGGGCCCGCAGGGCTGCGGCCTGGCCGACCCGGTCACCTGCCTGCTGCAGCAGTTGCAGCGCCTGGCGGGCGCTGGCCAGCGCGCCGGGGGCATCGTCCACGCATTGCCGCAGCAGCGCCAGGTTGATGTGCAACACCCCCTCGATCTGGCGCTGGCCGATCTGGCGGCACAGCCCGATGGCCGCTTCAAACTGGGCCTGTGCCGCTGGATACAGGCCCAGCACCAAGGCCGCATAGCCCAGGTTGGTGAGGGTGGCGGCCTCGTTGCTGCGGTCATTGGCCAGGCGGTGGTGCCGCAGGGCCTGCTCGAACAGGCGGATCGCCGCACCCGGATCGCCCCGGTTGTTGGCATCCATGCCGAGGTGGTTGAGCAGCATCGCCTCCACCGCCGGATGGCCCGATCTGCGCGCCTGCGCCAGCCCGGCCTGGGCCTGCTGCAGCGCCTGGTCGGGGTGGCCCTGTACCGCCAGCGCACTGGCCAGCAGCAAATGCGCGCGGGCGGCGCATTCGGGTGCGTCGGCGGGCGCCCAGGCCAGCGCTTGAAGCCCCACCAGTACCGCCTGCTTGGGGTCGCCGCCATCGTAGAGAAAGCGTGCCCTGCGCTCGGCGGCCTCTGAGCGGTGCCGCCCGTCGCCCAGTTGCTCGGCCAGCAAGGCCAGGTCGGCCAGGCATCGTGACAGGCGCTCACGCTCGGCCACGGTGCGCAGTACCTTGGCGCACAACAGGGTCAGCGCCCAGCGGCGCTGGGCATCGTCGGCGGGCAGCAGATCCAGGGCGCGCTGGGCATGGGCCAACGCTGCGGCATTGGCATAGCGGTCTGCCGCGCTTTCGGCAGCCCGCTGCCAGTGGCCGATGGCCTGCGCCGGCTCGGCTGCCCGCTCGAAGTGTTCGGCGATCAGCTCATGCTGGTGCACGCCGGGCTGGGCCGCCAGCCAGCGCGCAACCGCCGCGTGGGCCACCCGTCGATCACGTTTGAGCACCGTGTCATAGGTCACCTGGTGCAGGATTTGATGCTTGAAGGCGTACTGGCGCAGGCTGCCGTTGCCGGCATCCGGCCTGGGCAGCACCAGTTCACGCCGCACCAGCGCGGGCAGGGTCTGATCGGCGCGTGGGTCCAGGGCGCTCAATTCGTGGTCCCAGAAGACCTGGCCGATGACGCTGGCGCGCTGCAGCGTGTGGCGTTCAGCCGCAGGCAGGCTGTCCAGCCTGGCCTGCACCACGCCGATCAAGGTGGGCGGCAACTTTGTTGCCACCCAACGTTCGGGGTGCAAGGCCCAGCGCTGGGGGCCGGGTTCAATCGCCCCCAGGTCGATCAGCATCTTGACCAACTCCTCCATGTAGAAGGGGTTGCCTTCGGCACGGCCGGCGATCAGTTCACGGATGGTCTCAGCGCCGCCGTGCAGCCGCTTGAGCAGCTCGTCGGCCAGTGCCAGCCCGTCGGCGGCGCCGAGCGCGGCCATCTCGATCCGACGCTGCGCGCCCTGGGTGAATGGCAGCACCAGCGGGCGCTCGAACAAGGTGGGCCGGGTGAACCCCAGCACCAGCAGGGCCACATCCCGATTGACATCTGCCAGGTGGTCCAGAAAACCCAGGGTCTCGCTGTCGGCCCAGTGCAGGTCGTCGAGTTGCAGCATCACGGCCGACGGCGCTGCCGACGCGGCATGCCTGAACCACTGCGCCGCGGCATGCAGCGCGCGGCTGCGGATCTGCCGGGGGTCGCCCAGGATGCCGCTGACATGGCGGCTGCTGCGCCAGTCGATGCCGATCAGGTGGCCCAGCAAGTGCACATGGCTCTCGGCCAGGTCCGACCCGTCGGCAGGCGGCCAGTGCGCCAGCATGGCCTGCGCCAGCTTGGCACGGGCCAGGTCGAGGCTGTCGTCGTCGGTGATCCCGCAGTGCCGGGCCAGCATGTCGCGCAGCAGGCCGAACGGTCGGCCCAGGCTTTGTAGCGTGGCGCGGCCGCGAAACACCGTGCAGCATCCGGGCTGGCGCCGGGCCCAGGCGTCAAAGTCCTTGAGCAGCCGGCTCTTGCCGACCCCGGCCTCAGCCACGACCGTGATTGCGGCGAAGCGGCGTCGTTCGAACAACTGACCGTAGGCCTGCTGAAGGGCCTGGAACTCGGCGATGCGGTCGATCGTGCGGGTGGCCATGCCATCGATGCCGCGCGTGGTGCTGCGCAGTGGCAGTGGATTGATGCCCTGCACCAGGTAGCTCAGCACCGGCTCGGCCACCCCCTTGACCATCATTGGCGGCTGCGCTTGCACCGCGAACTGGCCGCGCACCTGGGCATAGGTGGTGTGGCTGATGCGCAGGGCACCGGCTGGTGCGGTCTGTTCCATGCGCGCCGCGATGTTGACCGCCGCGCCGCGGATCGTGCCTTCGGCGTCAACGCCGCCGCCCAACAGCACGCTGCCGGTGTGGATGCCGACCCGGACCTGGAAACCCGCAGGGCGCGGCAGGCCAGGCTGCTCGATGCGGCCTGGCTGGACAATCCCCAGCAGGGCCAGGCCACAGCGCACGGCCCGCTCGGCATCATCCTCGCGCGCGCCATCGGCGCCAAAGCAGGCCAGCAGGTTGTCGCCGGCAAACTGCAGCACCCGGCCGCCATGGACCTCGACCGTCGACGCGCCCAGGCCGAGCGCACCGTCCATCACCGCGTGCACGTCCTCGGGGTCGAGCTGCAGGCTCATCGCGGTGGAGCCGACCACGTCGAGGAACAGGATGCTGACCTGGCGCAGCGCCTGGGTTGTGGCGGGCTCGGCGGCGGCAGTCAGGCCCGACAAGCGGGCCCGCGCCGGGGCCAGCAGGGCGTCGACGACGGCATCGCCCAAGTGCTCGCGCTGGGATTCCAGCGCGGCGATGGCGGCTTGCAGTTGTTCCTGTTCAGAGGGCATCGATGCCTTTTCAGCCCGCAGTGTGTCGGCAGACCCCCAGGCTGGCAAGGTCTGCGCTAGGTGGTGGCAGACGCGGGCCGGCAGGCCAGGACTCAAGCCGCGCGCGCGCCGGCCGATATCGACGATGCCGGTGCCAGCGCACCGAAGCCACCCCTCGCCCACTTTGTCCCGGAGATGCCCACCGATGACCGCCCCCCCGATCCCGACCCCCTACCGCCTGATCACCCGCAGCGACATGGACGGCCTGGTCTGTGCCGTGCTGCTCAAGGAGATCGGCCTGCTCGGTGAGATCGTCTTCCACCACCCCAAGGACATGCAGGACGGCAAGGTGGCTGTGACCGAGCGTGACATCCTCACCAACCTGCCCTATGTGCCGGGCTGCGGCCTGTGCTTCGACCACCATGCCAGCGAGGCGCTGCGCAACAGCGGCCAGCCCACGCCGGGCTACATTCTGCAGCCCGATGCCAAGTCGGCCGCCCGGGTGGTCTACGACCACTACGGTGGCCAGGCCCGCTTCCCGCGCATCAGCAACGCGATGATGGACGCGGTGGACAAGGCCGACTCGGCCGGCTTCAGCCGTGACGATGTGCTGCACCCCCAGGGCTGGGAGCTGCTGTCATTTCTGATGGATGCACGCACCGGCCTCGGGCGCTTTCGCGAGTTCCGCATCAGCAACTACCAGCTGATGATGAAGCTGATCGACTGCTGCCGCGACATGCCCATTGCCGACATCCTGGCCCTGCCCGACGTCCATGAACGGGTCGAGCTGTTCTTTGCCCAGCATGCACTGTTCCGCGAGCAGATCCAGCGGGTGGCGCAGGTGCATGGCAAGTTGGTGGTGCTGGACCTGCGCGACGAGACTGTGATCTATGCCGGCAACCGTTTCGTGGTTTACGCCATGTTCCCGCAGTGCGACATCTCGATGCATGTGATGTGGGGCCGCGAGAAACTGAACACGGTCTACACCGTGGGCAAGTCGATCTTCGACCGCGGCAGCCCGGTGGCTGTGGGTGAGCTGATGCTGGCGCACGGCGGTGGCGGCCACCATGCCGCCGGCACCTGCCAGGGCCCGAACCAAGGCGCCGACGCGATGAAGCAGGCGCTGATCGAACGCCTCAGCACCGCATCGGCCTGGGCCCCGGTGGTGGCCGCCGCCGCCTGACCGGCTGCCAAGGCTTCGGCAGCCCTTGCATTCGGCAACTCTGCCTCCACCTCGTCTATCTTCAGGGAGCCCGCTGCGGGGCGTGAGGGTGCATCAGACACCGACCCGCCGCTACGACCGCTGATCGACCGGGCCATGTGCCCGATGGGCCTGCGCCCCGACCAGCCCCGACACGGCTCGACCGCATGATCGCTACCCATTCCCACATCGTCACCATCCGGCGCGGCGATGTCATTGAAGGCCACCAGTTGCGCATCAACGGCGGTGGCGCCGGCAAATCCCGCTACTTCTCGTCCGGCAAGCATGGCGGCCCCGAGCAGGCCCTGCAGGCGGCGCGCAAGCATGCCAGCGATCTGGGCCTGCCGCCTACGCTGCCGCCCGGTGGCAACAGCGTCGTCGGCCGCCTGAGCAAGCTCAACACCTCGGGCGTGGCCGGCATCCGCTTCACCTGGGTGGCGGCGGCCAGTGGCCCGATCCTGCGGGTGGAGGCCACCTGGCAGGACCGGCGCGGGCAGTCGCGCCACACCTCCTACTCGGTCGAGCACAACGGCCTGGATGGCGCCCTTGACATGGCCATTGCTGCGCGCATCTCCTGCGGCGCGCCGCTGCCCGACCGGGCCTTGCTGATGCGCAAGCTGCGCGTGGTCTACCGCAGTGGGGCGCCATGACCTTGCCGGCGCTGCCTGGCGCAGCTTGACCTGATCTGACGCGCCGCTTGCGGGATGTGGGGGGTGGGCTTGCGGCCCGTCGCCTGCCCTGGTTACGCTGGCCCCTCCATCGCCCTTGAGGAGCGCCAATTGGCCGTCACACCACGCACCCCCGGCAACAACCTGATCATCGAACTCGGCGGCCAGCCCGCTGGCATGTTGCGCGCGTTGCAGCCGCCCGGCTATCGGCTGGACCCCTTCGACGGCCAGGGCGGCGGCACCGTGATCCGCGCCGGCAGTGCGGTGACCCTGGGCGAGTTGGCGGCAGAGTTCAGCCCTGACCAGCCCGGCCTCTTGCGCGACTGGGTGCAGCGCTTTGCCAGTGGCGATCTGTCAGCCCAGAGTGGCGCGGCCCAGGTGCTGGACTTCAACTTTGCCTTGCGCCGCAGCCTGGCCTTCGAGGGCGGCGAGATCACCCAACTGCGCCTGCCCGTGCTGTCGGCCAGCGATGCCCGGTCGCCGCTGCTGCTGGGCCTGTCGTGGCGGGCCCAGGCGCTGCACGACAGCGTGGGCGACGGCCGCCGCATCACGGCCAGCAAGGGCCGCGCCAAGGCGATGCTGGCCAGCAACTTCCGGGTCACCGGTCTGGCATTCGATGGCGCCGGCATCACCCGGGTGGGTCTGCCGCTGTTGCGCCGCATCGACACCGCCACCGACGCCAGGCGGCCCGCGTCCCGGTTGGGCGGCAGGCTGGACGCCGGTGAGTTGACGCTGGGCGTGGGCGGCCGCTCGCGCGACAAGGCCCTGGCCTGGGTGCAGCAGGTGGTGGCCGACGGCCGCCTGGACCAGGCCGAGCGCCTGGACATCGGCGTCGAGCTGCTCGACAACACGCTGAAGACCGTGCTGGCCACGGTGCAGTTGCAGGCTTGCAGCCTGCTGGCCTGTGACGAGCCGCTGATCGAGCCGTCGGCCGATACCCTGCCGAGCCTGGCGCTGCGCTTTGCGGTGGGCGCGGTGGCGCTGAAGTTCAGCGGCGGCTGAGCGCCTCACGGCCAGGGCCAGGGGCCAGCGCGCGGCGGGGCGGCGCTCAGCCAGCGGCGTCGAAAGCGCTGCGCACCCAGGCCAGCAGCTCGGCATCGATCTCGGCGGCTTGCCCCAGGCGCACGGTGTAGGGGCACATGCTGGCCGGCGGCTGGGTCCTCAGCCGCGGAGAGGGCGGCAGGGCCTTGCTGTTCAGCCCCAGTTCCAGCTGGTCTTTGGTGGCCGGGCCCAGCATCGCAAACTGCTTCTTGCGGCGCAGGCTGACATAGCTCTTCTTCGGCGCGATCTCGAAGGCGCCGAGCTTGCCGATCTCAGCCATCAATCGCGCGTGCAGCGGCCGCAGCGCCGACTTGGCTCCGGCGTAGATCGCGTCCAGCGGGTCGGTGTCGGCGGGCGGCGCTGCCTGGGTGGCCTGCTGGGCCATCAGCGCCAGGGTGTTGGCGTCGCCATAGCTCAGGCCCAGGGCCTGCATCAGTATCGTGCGCTGCTCGCCCACCTTGGCCGGGCCGCTGGAGGAGATCAGGGCGCACAGCTGCGCGAAGGTCTGGCCGGTCTTGGCCTCTATATTGCGCAGCTGCTTGGCGCGGGCTGCCAGGGGGTCGGCCATGCGGGGTCTCCTCGTTGGGGTGGCGGCGCCACCTTGGTCGATCCCGCGCCTCAGGCGGCGGCCTTGGCGCCACCCGCGCGCCACTGGGCCATCAGCCGGTCCCACTTGGGCCGCACCGTTGCCAGGTGGCGGGCCTTGACATGGCCGTAGCCGCGGATGTCTTCGGGCAGGCGGGCGATCTCCACCGCAGCGGCCAGGTTGCCGGCGTTCAGCCCGGTCAGCAGCTCGGTGATCGTCGCCTGGTAGTCGGTGATCAGTGCGCGCTCCATGCGGCGCTCCTCGGTACGCCCGAAGATGTCGAAGGCGCCGCCGCGCAGGCCCTTCAAGCGGGCCAGCACGGCAAAGCCGTTGCGGATCCAGGGCCCGAAGCGCTGTTTGACCAGCTCGCCCTGGGCATTGGTCTTGGCGATCAGTGGCGGCGCCAGGTGGTGCACCACCTGGTAGTCCTTGCCCATCTCGCCCTCGAACATGCCGGCGATCTGGCCGGTGAAGGCCTTGTCGGTGTGCAGCCGCGCCACCTCGTACTCGTCCTTGTAGGCCATCAGCTTGAACAGGTAACGGGCCACCGCCTCGCTGAGCTTGGCGCCGCCGAGCGGCGCCTCGGCCGCCTTGACCTGGTCGACGAAGGCCGCGTAGCGGGCGGCATAGGCTGCGTCCTGGTAGTCGGTGAGGAAGGCCACCCGCTTGGCCACCATCTCGGCCAGCGCGGGCTTCTTGACGAACTGGATCACCTGCTGGGCCTGGAACATCGCCTGCACCGCAGCCAGGTCGTGGGCGCAGCGCCGGCCCCACTCGAAGGCCGCCTTGTTGTTGTCGATCTGGGTGCCGTTGAGCTCGAAGGCGCGCAGCAGCGCGGCCTGGCCCAGCGGCAGCTGGCCCTTCTGCCAGGCATAGCCCAGCAGCAGCGGGTTGGTGTAGATCGCGTCGCCCAGCAGCTGCACCGCCACCTGCTCGGCGTCGAACAGGCCGAGCTGGCTGCGGCCGACGGTGGCCGCCAGCGCGGCCTCGCAGCCGGCGGTGGGGGCCTGCCAGTCGGGGTTGCCGACAAAGGCCGCGGTGGGCGTGGCATGCGAGTTCAGCGCCACATAGGTGCCGCCCTCGCGCATCAGCGCCAGCGTGGCCTTGCCGGCGGCGACGATGCCGTCGCAGGCGATCACCAGGTCAGCCTTGGCGGTGTCGACCTTGGTGGTGTGGATCAGCTCGGGCGTGGCCGCGATCTGGATATGGCTCCAGGTGGCGCCGCCTTTCTGCGCCAGGCCGGCCGAGTCTTGCGTGACCACGCCCTTGCCCTCGAGGTGGGCGGCCATGCCCAGCAGCTGGCCGATGGTGATCACCCCGGTGCCGCCCACGCCGGCCACCACCACGCCCCAGGCCCGCGGCTGGCCGTCGGCGCCCAGCGAGGCCGGCAGCAGCGGCTGCGGGATCGCCGGCAGCGCAAACGGGTCGGCCCGGGTGGCCTTCTTCGGTTTTTTGAGTTCGCCGCCCTCGACCGTGACAAAGCTGGGGCAGAAGCCCTTGGTGCAGCTGTAATCCTTGTTGCAGCTGTTCTGGTTGATCTTGCGCTTGCGGCCGAACTCGGTCTCCACCGGCTCGACCGAGAGGCAATTGCTCTGCACGCTGCAATCGCCGCAGCCCTCGCAGACCAGCTCATTGATCACCACCCGCTTGGCCGGGTCCACCAGCTTGCCGCGCTTGCGCCGGCGGCGCTTCTCGGTGGCACAGGTCTGGTCGTAGATCAGCACGGTGCAGCCGGGCACCTCGCGCAGCTCGCGCTGCACGGTGTCGAGCTCGTCGCGGTGGCGCACCGTCACGCCGGGGGCCAGCGCGATCGCGCCCTCGTACTTCTCGGGCTCGTCGGTGACGATCACGATCTGTCGGGCGCCCTCGGCCTCCACCACGCGGGTCATCTGCGGCACGGTCAGGATGCCGTCCACCGGCTGGCCGCCGGTCATCGCCACCGCATCGTTGTAGAGGATCTTGTAGGTGATGTTCACGCCCGAGGCGATGCTCTGGCGGATGGCCAGCGAGCCCGAGTGGAAGAAGGTGCCGTCACCCAGGTTGGCAAACATGTGCGGCCGCTTGCTGAACGGCGCCTGGCCGACCCAGGGCACGCCCTCGCCGCCCATCTGGGTGAAGCCGATGGTGGCGCGGTCCATCCAGGTGGCCATGAAATGGCAGCCGATGCCGGCCATCGCGCGCGAACCCTCCGGCACCTGGGTGCTGGTGTTGTGCGGGCAGCCCGAGCAGAACCAGGGCTGGCGGTCGGCGCCGCCGCTGGCGCCGCTGGCCAGGGCGCGCTCCTTGGCGGCCAGCACGTCCAGGCGGGCGTCCATGCGGGCCACGATGTGCGCGGGCATGCCCAGCTTCTTCAGCCGCTTGGCGATGGCCTGGGCGATGATCGCCGGGCTCAGGTCGGCGGCGGCGCGCAGCAGCCAGTTGTTGCTCGGGTTGGCCTGGCTCCATTCGCCGCCCGAGGTATCGCCCTCGCCCTCGTCGAACTTGCCCAGCACATTCGGCCGCACGTCGGGGCGCCAGTTGTAGAGCTCTTCCTTGACCTGGTATTCGATGACCTGGCGCTTCTCCTCGACCACCAGGATCTCGGTCAGGCCCTGGGCGAAGTCGCGGGTGATGGTGGCCTCCAGCGGCCACACCACGTTCACCTTGTGCAGGCGGATGCCCACCGCGCGGCAGGTGGCGTCGTCTAGGCCCAGGTCGGCCAGGGCCTGGCGGGTGTCGTTGAAGGCCTTGCCGCTGGCGATGATGCCGAAGCGGTCCGACTTTCCGCCATTCGGGCCCTCGATCACGTTGTAATTGAGCTTGTTGGCGCGGATATAGGCCAGCGCCGCATACCACTTGTGGTCGAACAGCCGGGCCTCCTGCACCAGCGCCACATCGGGCCAGCGGATGTGCAGGCCGCCGGCCGGCATCGGAAAGTCATCGGGCAGCAGGATGTTGACCCGGTCGGGCGAGACATCGATGCTGGCCGACGATTCCACCACCTCCTGGATCGTTTTCATCGAGGTCCAGACCCCGGCAAAGCGGCTCATCGCGAAGGCATGCAGGCCGAGGTCGAGGATGTCCTGGGCGCTGCTCGGGAAGAACACCGGCAGCCCGCAGGCCTTGAAGATGTGGTCGCTCTGGTGCGCGGCAGTGCTGCTCTTGGCCACATGGTCGTCGCCGGCCAGCGCGATCACGCCGCCATGCGGTGCGGTGCCAGCCATGTTGGCATGCTTGAACACATCGCTGCAGCGGTCCACCCCCGGGCCCTTGCCGTACCAGATGCCGAACACGCCGTCGAACTTCTTGTTGGCGGCGTCGAACTCCAGCTGCTGTGTGCCCCAGACGGCGGTGGCGGCGAGTTCTTCGTTCACGCCCGGCTGGAACACGATGTTCTGGCTGCTCAGGTGCTTCTTGGCCGCCCACAGCGACTGGTCGTAGCCGCCCAGCGGGCTGCCCCGGTAGCCGCTGATGAAGCCGGCAGTGTTCAGCCCGGCAGCGGCATCGCGCTGGCGCTGCAGCATCGGCAGGCGCACCAGGGCCTGGATGCCGCTCATGAAGGCGCGGCCGGCCGGCAGGGTGTATTTGTCGTCGAGCGTTGCCTTTTCCAGGGCCTGGCGGATGGCATCGGGCAGGGGTGCGTTCATGGCGTCGGGCTCGGCAAGGTGGAGCCCAAAGTGTAGGAAAAAGGGCCGGCGAAGTCTTCTCTTTGTTCGCCCTTGCGACGACACTTACCGCAACGTTTACCGAGGTTTCATGCCGATTCGAGAAAGAAACGCGCTCAAAAGCGCAAAGCTGGGGAAAACGCTGACGGCCAGCACCGAGGCCGACGAGGGCCCCGGCGCCGGCCTGGACCGCTGGGACGTGGACATCCTGGACGAACTGCAGCGCGACGCCCGGCTGAGCAATGCCGAGCTGGCCACGCGCATCGGCCTGTCCGCCGCGCCCACCTGGCGGCGCGTCAAATGGCTGGAGGCCCAGGGCATCATCACCGGCTACCGGGCCGAGATCGACCGCCGCCGCATCGGCCTGGGCGCGCTGGCCTTCGTGCGGGTGGACGCCGAGCGCAACAACGCCGAGGCCACCCGCGCGCTCGAAGACGCGATCCGCAGCCTGCCCGAGGTGCTGACCTGCCACTACATCAGCGGCGCCGGCACCTTCGAGCTGCAGGTGCTGTGCACCGACCTGGACGCCTACTCGCGCTGGGCCATGGACACGCTGTTCAAGCTGCCGAACGTGAAGGACATCCACACCAGCTTCTCGCTCGGCGAGGTCAAGAGCGGCGGGGCGCTGCCGCTGGGGCATCTGCAGCGCGGCGCCTGAGCGGGCGTCAGGGCGCCGCCGCGCGCGGCCACAAGGCCCACACCCGCAGCGCCTGCTTCATGCGGCCAGCCTGCTGCTCGGCGGCCTCGCCGCTGCCCCAGAAGTAGTCCACCCGCACCGCGCCGGTGATGGCGCTGCCGGTGTCCTGGGCCATCACCAGGCGGCGCAGCGGGTTGGCCGACAGCGGTTCGGTGGTGTCTATCCACAGCGCGGTGCCGTAGGGCACTGCCTGCGGGTCGACCGCCACCGAGCGCCCGGCGGCCAGCGGCACGCCCTGGGCGCCGCGCGGGCCGGTGGGCGCAAGGTTGAGCGGTGGTGCGCCGCCGTCCTGCGTCTGGGGCAGCTCGGGCAGGGCCTCTTCACGGAAGAACACCACCCGCGGGTTGGCCCACAGCATCTGGGCCAGGCGCTCGGGCGGGGCGCGCTGGCCCCAGTCGCGTATCGCCGGCCAGTTGGCACCGTCGGGGCGCAGCTCGCCGCGGTCGATCAGCCAGCGGCCCACCGACTGGTAGGGCTGGTCGTTGTGGCCGGCATAGGCCACCCGCACCGTGCGCAGGCGGCCGTCGGGCTCGCTGATGCGCAGCCGGCCCGAGCCCTGGATCTGCAACACCAGCAAATCCATTGGGCTGGCCACATAGGCGATCTCCTGACCGCGCAGGCTGGCCATCGCTGCCGGCAGGGTGTCGAGTTGCTGGCGGGTCCAGTAGGGCTTGCGCTGGGCCAGATCGGCCGGCGGCTTGTGCAGCGCCACCGTGAAGCCCGGCCGGGGCCGTCGGCTGGCGGCTACCAGTGGCTCGAAATAGCCGGTGGCCAGGCCTTGCGGGTCGCCATCGAGGGACTCGACCCGGTAGGGCTGCAGCTCTCGCTGCAGGAAATCCTGCGCAAAACCGTCGTCGGGCGGCGTGAAGGCGGCCACCCTGGCGCACAGCGCGGCCCAGCCCGCCGCCGGGCGGGCGCAGCCGGCACGCAGCGCCGGCCACAGCTCGCTGGCGCGGTCGGCGCCCCAGCCCGGCAGCGCCGGCCAGTCCACCGCCACCCAGCGCGCCCGGAGGCGCTGGATGGTGGCCGGGTCGGGCTTGTCGCTGCCCGCGGCGGGGCCGGTCTCGGCGGGCAGCGGCAAGGGCGCCGGGGCCATGGCCGGGCCCGGCGGCGGTGCCACGGCGCAGGCCCCCAGCAGGCCCATCAGGCCGGCCGCCAGGGCCAGGGGCAGAGGTCGGGATAATCGCGACATGTGGCTGATTCTGCTGGAAGCATTGGGCGCCTTGGCGCTGCTGGTGGCGATCGTCTGGTGGACGATGTTTGCCGGACGCAAGGCGGGCGAACGCCGGCCGGAGGATGATCCACCCGCTTGAGCGTCGGCGCGCTGATCCTGGCTGCCGGCCCGGCGCGCCCGGGCCCTTGCCCGATCGCGATGAAGGCCGGCTCGGCCGTTGCGCCGCCGCCGCTCAGCGCCGCGCCTGCGCCTGCAGGTGCTGGGCCAGGCCGGCCGCGCCGGCGCGCATCACTCGGCCGTGCAGCGCCCGCAGCAGCGGCGCCAGCGCGCCCTGGCACCAGCCGGCCGGGCCGCGGCCCGGGTCGAGCCGCCAGACATGCGTGACCTGGGTCAGGCCGGCCTCGGCGCGCAGCAGCCAGATGCATTCACCCTGCAGCGCTGCAGGCCCGGCAGCGACCGGTGCCCTGCCCGAGCGCAGGCGCAGCCTTTCAGGCGCCAGGGCCTCCAGGGTCTGCAGGTCGATCAGGCCCTGGAACGGGCCGCCCGCCGACCAGGCCAGGCGCTGCGGCCGGATGCCGCGCGGTGCAGCAGCCGCGCCGGGCTGTGGCGCCGGGCGCAGCGCCGGCCACCATTGGGGCCACTGCGCCGGGTCGGCCAGGGCCGCAAAGACCTGGCTGGGCGGGGCGGCAATCTGCCAATGGCTGATCAGGTCGAGAGGGCGAGCGGGCATGGTCAGGGCTGGGCAGGCGCGGTGGGGCCGGTGGCGCCGGCATTGCCGGGGCTTACGCGCCGGGTCGGCCGCTGGATGCCGGCGCCGGCCTGCATCCAGCGGGGCGGGCGTGCCGTATGCCGCGCATGGACGCCGCATTCCCTTCGCCTGCCGCCCTCGATCCCGCCGATCCGCCGTGCAACGGCCCCTCCCCCGGCCAAGTCCGGGGCATGCGCCGGCGCTTGCTGGAACGGGTGGCCGACAGCGAAGACGCGCTGTGCACCGTGCCCGCAGACCCCGCCAACTGGCAGGATTTTCTGCCAGGGGTGCAGATCCAGGTGCTGCGCGAGCACCAGGGCATGCTGTCCTACCTGCTGCGCCTGGCCCCTGGCGCCAGTCTGCCGGCGCACCGCCACCCGCAGGACGAGGAATGCCTGGTGCTGGCCGGCACGCTGCGGGTAGGCAGCCGGATCGAAGTGGGCCCAGGCGGCTACCACCTGGCGCCCCGGGGTGCGCTGCATGCCACGATCAGCACCGAGACCGGGGCCACGATCTTCCTGCGGGGCGCGGTGCCCGAGGCCGACCATGCGCTGGCCTGAAGCGCCGACTCCGGCTGCTGGCGCGCCGGTGCGGGCTGCACAAAGCCGGCCGAGCGTGCATGATGACGGGCATGACCCCAGCGCCATCTCCATTGCCCCTGCGGGAGGCGCCGCGCCACCCGACCCTACACCGGGCTCTGATGCCCACAGCCGATGAGGCGATCGAATGAATGCCGCTCGATCCCCTGCGCACTGGCAGGATGCCAACCCGAACGATGCCGAAACCGGCCGGCAGGCCCTGGGCCTGTTCGATACTGACCCGCGCGCGGACGCGCCGGCCGACGACCTGGCAATACAAGAGGCCCTGGACTGCGTCGACGGCGCTGCCGGGACGGCACGCGCGGCCCGCCCGGCAGGGGCCGCGCCGCTGGACGAGGCCCAGCTGGCCGCCTGGATCGACGCGGTGGCCGACCATGACGAGCGTGCGCTGAGCGCGCTCTACGACGCCACGCTGCAGCGGGTCTACGGCCTGGTGCTGCGGGTGGTGCGCCGGCCGGCATTGGCCGAAGAGGTGGTGGAAGACACCTACTTCCAGGTCTGGCGCCAGGCTCCCCGCTTCGACCCGGCGCGTGGCCGGGCCATGACCTGGCTGCTGGGCATGGCGCGCTCGCGCGCCATCGATGCGATCCGGCGCGAAGCGCGCTTCCAGCATGACAGCCTGGATGACGAGTCGGCCAGCGCCTGGTGCCCGGCGCAACCGGGCGCCGACCAGTTGCTGGCCGCCGCGCGCAGCCATGCCGACCTGCACCGGGCGCTGCTGCTGCTCAACGCCCAGCCACGCCAGCTGGTGGCGATGGCCTTTCTGGGCGGGCTCAGCCATGAAGAAATCGCCAGCCAGACCGCGCTGCCCCTGGGCACCGTGAAATCGCAGATCCGGCGTGCGCTGCTGACCCTGCGCCAGGCCTTGGGCGACCAGGGTGCGGCCGCCTTGGCCCTGTGAACCCGGCCGCCTGCGCGCCCTGTCAGCCCTGCACCCTGCCGCAACAACCCTTTTTCCTTGATCCGCTGATTGCCATGAGCCACACGCCCCTGAATCCCCTGTTGCCCGTCGGCGCCGCCAGCGACCGCCGGGCCGACGCCCATGCCGATGGTCAAGCCTTTGCGCCGCTGTTGTCCGACGCTTTTGCCCAGGCCTGGGCCCTGCCGGATGCGCCCGAGGGCGCCAGCGCGCTGCGCGGCCGGCTGCTGGGCCGCACATCGGCATCGCGCCGGGCCGAGCACGGCATGGTCACCACGCGGCGGCGCAAACTGGCGCGCCAGACCCTGGCCGCCGGGGCCCAGGCCCAGCTGCTGTATGCGGCCCGGCCGGGTGCCGCGTTGCGCCCGGGTGAGCCACTGCGGGTGCGCCTGATCGAGCTGGCCGATGCGGCAAGTTTCACGCCCGACCTGCTCGGCCCGGCCCCGGCAGACGCCCAGGGCCGGCCCCAGCCCTGCCGTTGCGAGTGGCTGGTGGTGCAGGGCAGCGTTTGGCTGGGTGAGGATTTGCTGTCTGCGCGCGACTACCACCTGAGCCCGCCGGGCCAGCCGCTGCCCAGCTGGCGCGCCCAGGGCCCGGCACTGCTGTTCCTGCGCGAATCCCTGGGCAGCAGCGCAGCGGCCGACCCGGGCGAGCAGGCCTACACGCTGCGCGATGCCGAGGCCGGTTGGCCTGACTTTGCGCCGGGCATCCAGCGCCGGGTGCTGTGGCAGCAGGGCGGCCAGGCCGCCTTGCTCTACCTGGCCCAGGCCGGCGCCCAGGTGCCCCGGCACCAGCATGGCCATGACGAGGAATGCCTGATGCTGCAGGGCGAGTTGTTCCTGGATGACCTGCTGCTGCAGGCCGGCGATTACCAGCTGGCCCCGGCCGGCACCGGCCACCGCATCACCGAGACCGATACCGGCGTGGTGATCTACGCCCACGGCGATCTGGACCTGCAGTTCGTGGCCTGAAGGGCGCCGCGCGCCAGGGTCAGGCCGGGATCAGGCCCTCGGCGGCCAGCGCCGCCTGGGCCCGTGCGGCAAGGCCGCGCGGCACCCGGCCGGTGAAGGCCAGCGCCGCACCGGCCGCCTGCATCCTGGCAAAGGCCTCGCGCAGCTGCTGCGGGCGCACCGCATGCAGGCGGTCCAGCCAGTCGGCGCGTGAGCGCAGGCGGCCGTGCACCAGCAGGTCGAGCGCGGCCTCCTCGATGCGGCGGGCGGGTTTGTCCAGCGCACGCAACTGGCGCACCAGGGTCTGGTTGCGGGCGCGCTCCAGGTCCACCAGCTTGACCGCGCCGGCCTGGGCCTGCAGCAGGCGGGCCAGGGCTGCCAGGCATTCGTCCACCTGGCCGGGCGAGGTCGAAGCCTCGATCACGAACTGACCGGCGCTGTCGATCACATCGGCCGAGCAGGCGGCGTAATAGACCAGGCCACGCTGCTCGCGCAGCTGGTCCATCAGCGGCGAGCTCATGCCCTCGCCCAGCAAGGCGGCGGCCAGTGTGGCCGTGGGGTCGTCGGCCTGCAGTGGCGGGATCGGGAAGCCCAGCACCAGGTGGGTCTGGCTGCTGCCGGGCTGGGCCCGGGCGCGCACGCCCCCCAGCCAGGCCGGGGCCTGCAGCCGGTTCTCGCTGCCCCGGGCCAGGCCGCCGAAGCAGGCCTCGGCCTCGCGCTGCACCGCGTCCACGTCGAGCGCGCCGGCGGCCGCCACCACCAGGTTGGCGCCGGTGTACTGGGCCTGCACATGGGCCACCAGGTCGGCACGGGTGAAGCGCCGGATGTTGGCGCGGCTGCCGATCACCGGCTGGGCCAGCGGGTGCCTGCCGTGGCAGGCCCGGTCGAACAGCTTGTAGGCGCTGGACATCGGGTCGTCCTCGTCCTCGGTGAACTCGTGCAGCAGCACCTCGCGCTCGCGCTGCAGTTCGTCATCGGGGAAGGTGGCGTGCTGCACGATGTCGCCCAGCATGCGCACCAGGCGCGGTGCGTCGGCGGCCAGGCCGCACATGTGAAAGGCGGTGTGGTCCTTGTCGGTGTGGGCATTGACCTCGGCGCCCAGGCGCTCGGCGTCCAGGTTCAGGCGTCGCGCATCGCGCTGCAGCGTGCCCTTGAAAGCCATGTGCTCGATCACATGGCCGATGCCATTCAGGCCCGGCCGCTCATGCCCGCTGCCGCTGCGCACATACACGCTCAGCGTGGCGGTGGGCTGGTGCGGCAGGTGCAGGGTCAGCACCCGTACCCCGTTGCCCAAGGTGGCCAGCTGGTGGCCGCTGTCGAACAGGGCGTGCAGGTCAGGCGGGCGGTGTGGCAGGGGGCGCATGGCGGGATCTTAGGGCGCAGCTGCGGTCAGGCCGGCAGCACAAAGCTCAGCGGCGCCTGGCACAGGCGGCGCCGGATGGCGCGGTTGAGCCGGCGCCGGTCACTCAAGGTGATGCCACGCGAGCGCATCGCCACCCGCAGCGCCAGCCAGAAGCTGACCCCCAGGTTGAGCGCAGCGGTCACGCCCAGGCCGGCCACGCACCACCAGAAGTCGGGCTGGGTGGTGGTCTGCCAGCCCAGGGTGCTGGCGGCGGCGGCCAATTGCCCGGTAGACAGGGTGACATGGCGCACCTCGATGGGCAGGCCGACAAAGGCCAGCAGCACCGGCAGCACCCCCAGCATCAGGCCGAGCGAGACATTCGCTGCCAGGCCCGAGATATGGCCACGCCACCAGCGGGCCCAGCGTTGCGCGCGCGCCGGGCCCAGCCGTGCCACGCTGCCTGGGTGGTGGGCCAGCGCACTGGTCAGGCGGTGGTAGACCCACCAGTTCTCGACCCAGCCGGCGACCAGGCTGCTGGCAAACAGCAGCACCCCGGTAAAGGCCGCGAACAGCGCGGTGGGCCCCAGCAGGGTGATGCTGTGCAGCACATGCTCGGCATCCGCCCACGACAGCAGCGGCGCGCCGCGCCAGGTCCAGGCCAGGGCCTGCACCGCCAGCACCGCCGGGATCACCAGCGCCAGGTTGCCGACGATGCCGGCCATCTGCGACCGCACCAGGTGGGTGACCTCGTCGACAAAGCCCTCCACCGCCGGGCTGTCGCGTCCGCCGGGCTGCAGCAGGCCAACCGGCTCGCCGCGCAGCGCGGCCAGCTTTTCGGCCATCGCCGGCGCGGTCATGGCCGGTTGCTTGGTGGCCACGGTCCAGTGCAGCAGGTAGATGAGCAGGAAGCTGGTGGCGTAGTTCAGCCCGGCGGCCAGGCCTGACCAGAAGGGCAGCAGGCCCAGCGACAGCAGGCCGAACTTGGCAAAGGTGGTGCCAGCCAGCACCACGCCGCCGCCGGCCGCGTCGGCCAGCATGCGGCGGTACTCGGCGGCGGTGCGGGTGATGTAGTGCTCGCCCACCGCCGCATGGCGCTCGGCCACCTTGCGCGCCAGCAGCGAGTAGTGGCGCGACAGCAGCGCGCGCAGGCTGCGGCGCTGGCGCGACAGCTGCACCAGCGCGACCAGCAGGTCTTGCAGGTCGCGCTGCGGCGCGTCGGCCAGCAGCAGGTCGAGCAGGTCCTCCAGGCGCAGCGTGCGGCCCAGCAGCTGGTCCACCTCGAAGACGATGTTGACCGACACGCCATGTTCTTCCAGGTGGGCCGACACGCTCTCGGCCGCGCTGCGGCAGCGCTGCAGCAGCGCCCGGAAGTAGGTGGCATGCGGCGCCACCGCTTCGCGCGGGCCGGATTGCAGCGCGTCGGTCAGGGCCTCGGCCGCCCGCACCAGTTGCTCGAAGGGCCGGTCGGCCAGCAGTTCGGCATCCATGCGCCGGCGCAGCAGCGGTGCAAAGGCGGCGGCGCGGATGGCGCTGACCAGCCAGGTCATGGCTTGCAGCAGCGGCGCGCGCCAGTCGTCCACGCCGCCCACCCGCTCGGCTGTGCCGGCCGTGCCTGCCGCATCGGCCGCGTCGGCCGCGCCGGCGCGCGGCGGGTCGGCGCCGGCCCAGGGGGCGCCGCGCGCCGCCGACAGCAGCGCCGCCAGCCGCGCCAGGGTGGTCTCGTCGATGGCCGCCAGCCAGGCCGCGTCGGCGTCGTCGGTGAACAGCAGCTGGAACAGGCAGGCGCCGTCGTCGGTGTCGGGCGAGGTGGGCAGCAGGCGCAGGGCCAGGCGCTCGCCCACCTCGCCCCAGAGATCGCGCCGGGCGGTGAAGCCGAGGTCGGCGAACAGCGCGGCCAGGTCGGTCTCGCGCCAGAAGCGGGCCAGCAGGGCCACGATGCGCGCGCGCGGCTCGGGGTTGCGCTCCAGCGTGTTGAGCAGGTGTTTCAAGCGCAGCACCGGCAGCGGTGTGGGCCCGGCGCCGCCTTCGGCCGGGCCGTGGCGCAGCCATTCCAGCAGCCGCACCAGCCAGCGGTGGCGTTCGGGCCGCTCGGCCTTGGGATCTGCTGCGTTGAGCAGCGCGGTCAGGTCCCAGGCCGAATCCGCCATCAGTGCAGCGCGGCGGTGTCGGCCAGCGCGAATTCGGCCACCGGCGATTCGAACCAATGGGCGTCTTCGGTGATGCCGATCAGCATGCCCTGCATCGAGCCCTGGGCGGTGGCGATCTGGGCCCAGCTGGAGTATTCGAACTGCTCACCCGGCTTGAGCAGGGGCTGGTGGCCCACCACGCCCAGGCCGCGCACCTCCTGCACACCGCCCTGGTGGTCGCTGATGCGCCAGTGGCGGGCGATCAGCTGGGCCGCCACATCGCCGCTGTTGCGTATCGTCACGGTATAGACAAAGCCGTAGCGTTGCTGTGCGGGATCGGTCTGCTCGGGCAGCGGGCGCACCGCCACGCGGCTGGTGAATTGGGGTTTGGCCATGGGCGCATTCTAGGAAGCCTGGGAAAATCCCCTGATGACAACCCCGGCCAGCCCCATGAAGCGCAACTACCGCATCGCCCCCAGCATCCTCTCGGCCGACTTTGCCAGGCTGGGTCAGGAGCTGAAAGACGTCATCGCCGCCGGTGCCGACTGGATCCATTTCGATGTGATGGACAACCACTATGTACCCAACCTCAGCTTCGGCCCGATGGTCTGTGAATCGCTGCGCAAGCATGCAGTGCGCGCCGACGGCAGCCGGGTGCCGATCGATGTGCACCTGATGGTGCAGCCGGTGGACGCGCTGGCGCTGGCCTTTGCCAAGGCCGGTGCCGACCTGATCAGCTTCCACCCCGAAGCCAGCGCGCATGTCGACCGCACCCTGCAGTTGATCAAGGGCGCCGGCTGCCAGGCCGGCCTGGTGTTCAACCCGGCCGCGCCCATCGATGTGCTGGAGTGGGTGATCGACAAGGTCGACCTGGTGCTGGTGATGAGCGTGAACCCGGGCTTTGGCGGCCAGAGCTTCATAGCCAGCGCCTTGCGCAAGGTTGAGCGGCTGCGCAAGTTGATCGATCAGTCGGGTCGCGACATCCGCCTGGAGGTGGACGGCGGCATCAAGACCGACAACATCCGCCGCGTGGCCGATGCCGGTGCCGACACCTTTGTGGCCGGCAGCGCCATCTTCGGCCAGGCCGATTACAAGCAGGTGATGGACGCGATGCGGGCCGAGCTGGCCTGGTAGACGCTGGCGCGGAGGCCCTGGCCGCCGCAGGCCTGGCACCTGCGCGTCGGCCGGGGCCGTTCGATCCTGGCAGCATCGGGCCTACCGCCCCCCGATGGGGCAGAGAGGACGCACCATGCAACGCCGTCAAGTCTTGTGGGCCAGCGCGGCCGGGCTGGCCGCCGCCACCGCCCGCCCGGCCTGGGCCCAGGATCCCGCCGACCCGGCCCTGAAGGCCGCGCTGGCCGCAGTCCACCGCACGCCTGCCTTTGTCGCGCGCGACGCCTGGCGCCACCCCGAGGAGACCTTGCGCTTCTTCGGCCTGCAGCCCGGGATGACGGTGGTCGAGCTGAGCCCCGGTGCCGGCTGGTACACCGAGATCCTGGCGCCGCTGCTGCGCGCGCGGGGCCAGTTGATCCTGGGCGCCAACGACCCCGAGTCCATCCATGCCTTCTACCGCCGCGCGGCCGAGCGCCTGAAGGCCAAGCTCGATGCCCGGCCGGAGGTCTATGACCGGGTCAGGCTGAGCGTGTTCGAGCCGCCGGCCCGGCTGGCGTTTGCCGCGCCGGGCAGCGTGGACCGGGTGCTGACCTTCCGCAATGTGCACAACTGGGCCGCTGAGGGTGAGGCCACGGTGCTGGCGGTGTTCAAGAGCGTGCACGAGGCGCTCAAGCCCGGCGGCGTGTTCGGCGTGGTTGACCACCGCCTGCCGCCCGACCGGGTGCAGGACGCCAAGGCCAGCAGCGGCTATGTGCAGGTGGCCTATGTGCGGCGCCTGGCCGAGGCGGCGGGCCTGCGGCTGGACGCTGCGTCCGAGATCAATGCCAATCCCAAGGACACGGCCGACCATCCGGGGGGCGTCTGGGCCTTGCCGCCCACCTTTGCCAACAAGGACGCCGACCGCGCCCGCTATGCGGCCATCGGCGAGAGCGACCGCTTCACGCTGCGCTTCGTCAAGCCCTGAACCCCCGAACTCAAGCTGGAAACCCCATGCCGATCTTCGAACTGCGCACCTACCACGTCATCGTCGGCAATATGGCCACGGTGGTGGAGCTCTACAAGACCCAGGGCTGGCCGGCGCTGGCCAGGCACCCGCAGCGCCTGGTGGGCTACTTCACCGGTGACATCGGCGCGATGAACCAGCTGGTGCACCTGTGGAAGTTCGAGGACGACGCCGACCGCCGCGCCTTCTGGGCCGGGGTGTTCGGCGACCCCGAGTTCATGGCCTTTGCCCGGCAGCTGCGGCCGCTGCTGGCGGCGCAGCAGAACAAGTTGCTGCTGGGCGCGCCTTGGGGGCCGGTGCCCTGAGGGCTGGAGGGTCTGGCGGCTCGGCCAGGCCCGGCGCGCCGGTCAGCCGGCGTCGCCCAGCGTCACCAGGATCTTGCCGGTGATGTGGCGCCCGGCCATCGCTGCCAAGGCCGCCTTGGCGTCGGCCAGCGCAAAGCGCGCGCCGATGGCCGGCCGCAGCACGCCGCTGGCCAGCAGGTGCTGCACGGCGGCCAGGTGTTCTCGGCCGTGCTCAGGAAAATGCCGGCCATATTCGCCCGCCCGCACCCCGATCACGCTGAAGCCCTTGATCAGCGGCCGGTTCACCGCCAGCGTGGGGATGCGGCCACTGGCAAAGCCCAGCAGCAACAGGCGCCCCGCAAAGGCGGTGCAGCGGGTGGATTCGTCGAACACATCGCCGCCCACCGGGTCGGCCACCACATCGGCGCCGCGGCCGTCGGTGGCGGCCAATACGCCCTCGCGGAAGCCCCGCGCCGGCAGCACCTGTACGCCCAGGTCGGCCAGCGGCTGCAGCCGGGCCGGGTCGGTGGCCGTGGCAATCACCCGGGCTCCCAGGTGCAGGCCGATCTGCACGCAGGCCTGGCCCACGCCGCCCCGGGCGCCGTGCACCAGCAGGGTTTCGCCGCGCTGCAGCCGGCCCTGCCGGGCCAGCGCCACCCAGGCGGTCAGGCCGGTGACCTGAGCGGCGGCGGCATTGTCCAGCGCCACGCCGGCCGGCACCGGCCGCAGGCTGGCGCCGGGCAGCACCACCTGTTCGGCCAGCAGACCGGTCTTGCCGCCGCACATCACCGCCTGGCCCGGCTGCCAGCCGCTGGCCGGGCCGGCCTCGGCCACGCTGCCGGCGCCTTCCATGCCCAGCACATAGGGCAGGGCGGGCCTGAACTGGTACAGGCCCCGGGTCATCAACAGGTCAGGGAAGTTCAGGGCTGCGGCGTGCATCTGCACTCGCACGTCGGCCGGGCCCAGCGGCGCCAGGGGCCAGCGTTGCAGGCCCACGCCCGACAGGTCATCGCTCAGGCGGCTGCAGACCAGGGCCAGGCTGTGGCTTGGGGAGGGCATCGTGGGGTTCCGTTGCAGGGCCGTGGGGCTGGTCGTCTGGCAAGCGTCCGCCAGCGCACGGTCATGCTAGCGCCCGCGCGTTACAGTGCGCGGCCCGCCATGCCCGATACCCCCACCCCGACTGCGGCCGACGCCGCCCCCGTTGCGCCCGCCGCCCCCAAGCCCTGGTCTGCCTCTCAACCGTTGCCCCACCCGTCACCGCACCCGCTACCCAACCCGCGCCATGCGGCACGGGTGCCGCCGCAGATCGGCGCCGATGCGCTGAACCGGGTGCGCAATGCCGCCTACCAGCTGCCCCAGGTGGTGGCGCCGGGCGACATGCCGTCCG
>JANNZD010000249.1:0-2951 GCA_031410435.1 Betaproteobacteria bacterium
GGCCGCATCGAACCGGGCGGCGCGGATGGGGCTGTTGAACTGGATGTCGCGCCGCAGGTCGAAGCGTTCGGCCACATGCCGGATGTAGCGCAGGATCTCGGGCTGGGCCGCATAGCGTTCGGTCCAGGCCCAGCTTTGCTCCAGTTCGCTCGAGAAGGAATAGGAGTACTGCAGGCTCTCCACATCACAGCGCGCCCCGGGGTAGCGGTTCCAGTGCCAGACACCGCCCACATCGTCAGCCGCCTCGAACACCCGAACCTTGAAACCCTGGCCGCGCAGGCTGTGCAGCAGGGCCAGGCCGGCCAGGCCGGCACCGACAACCGCAACGTCCAGCAGCGGCTCAGGCATGGCGGGTTTGTTCGCGGGCGATGGCCGCATTCACCCGCGGCATCACCTGCTCGGCCATCAACTGCATCGAGCGCTTGGTCAGGCCCTCGTCGACCCAATCCATGCCGGCATAGACCAGTTCGCCGAAATCGCCGATCTGCGCGCGCAGCGCCAGGATCTGGTCGACCATGCTGTCCACCGAGCCCTGCATCACCAGGCGGTCGAGGATGTAGTCGATGGTCACCTCGGCGTCGGGCTGGTCGATGCGCTCCTTGAACACCGCCTGGCCGCCGCGTTTCTTGACCTTGGCAAACAACTGCTCGTAATAGAAGCGGTAGGGGCTGGCCGGGTGGTCGATGGCATAGGCCCGGGCGGTGGCATCGTCATCGGCCACGAACAGGCTGCGGGCCACGCGCCAATCGGCCGGGTCGGCCTGCTTGCCCACATTGCGTTTGCCCTCGGCATAGTTGGTCCAGTGCGTCTTGGCCCATTGGGCCTGCAGGAAATTGGCCGACATCGGGTGGAAGTCGCGCTCGCCCATCAGCACCACGCCCTTGGAAAACGGCGCCACCACGGTGCCCACGATCTCGGGCCAGGGCTTTTGCAGCGGCTTGGGCAGGATGCCGATGCCGATCGCCGGGTCGAGCGTGTTGCGGGTGCTCACCTTGTAGCGGTTGCCGGGCAGGTCGATGTCATAGGGCGGCTCGCCGCCCCAGATCGCCAGGATCACGTCGATGGTCTCGCCAAACAGCTTGTTGCGGTCGACATCCAGCATGCCCAGGGCCTCGAAGTCCGAAGGCAGCGCGCCCGGGCTGACGCCGAAGATGAAACGGCCGTCCGACAGGTGGTCGAACATCGCCGCCTGCGCCGCGATCAGCACCGGGTGCATCTGCGACAGGTTGCAGGTGCCGGTGCCCAGCTTGATGGTCTTGGTGGCGTGGATCAGCGTGGCCAGGAACATCATCGAGTTCGTGATGTTCTCGGTGGTGTCGGTGAGATGCTCGCCGATGAAGACGTCGTGGAAGCCGAGCCGGTCGGCCAGGATCACCGTCTCGCGGTCTTCCTTCAACGTCTGGGTGTGGCTGCGCCCCAGCGCATGCATGGGCATCATGAACAGTCCGAGTCGCATCGTTCGCTCCGTATTTTGCATTGCAGTACTTAAATATACCGAATAGTATTGACCGCCGCAAGCCCGTGTGACCATCGTGTTTCCGGCCATGGGCCAGACCATGGGGTATTCCCTAGTAGGCTTGATATACCGATCGGTAGACAACTATACTTTTTGGAATTGACCGTGCAAGAACTGCCGCAAGGACACCCATGACCGAAGCCACCCAGGCCGCGCCGCCCTCGACACCCCTGCCCCAGCCCAGGTCCATCGCCGACCTGCCGGCGCAGCGCGCCGCAGCGCCAGCGTCGACAGCGCAGTCGCGGGCGCTGTACTACAACACCGGCAACGCCTTCAACGTCAAACTGCCGGAGGTGCCCGACACCAGCTTCAGCGACGAGCCGGCGCTTGCGCTGGACCCACACACGCCCACCGGGCTGATCGCCTGCGACCGCAGCCATGCGCTTGGCACGCCGTACCCGGCAACGACGCCGCTGGTACTGGCGCGTTATGCGCGCATCCGCGCCGGCGAGGCCTTGTCCACCGAGTTCCAGGCCAGCGGCGTGATGGTCTACGTGATGCAGGGCAGCGGCAGCACGCTGTGCAGCGGCGAGTTGGTGGTCTGGGGCCCGGGCGACGTCTTCGTGCTGCCCGGTGGCTGCCCACACTTGCACCGTGCCAGCGAGTTGGCAGCCGTGCTGTGGATCGTCACCAACGAGCCGCAGCTCGCCTTCGAGCACCTGCGCGGCCCGGCGCCAGGCCAGGCACCGACCGACGTGGTGCACTTCCCGGCCGATGAGATCGAGCGCCAGATCGACTTGATCTACGAGGTTGGCCGCGGCAGCGACATCGCCGGCTCGGCGCTGATCTTCTCGTCGACCAAGCAAGAGGCCATCCGCAACCTGCTGCCGACGCTGACGGTGGCGATGAACTCACTGCAGCCCGGCATCGCGCAGCGCCCGCACCGCCACAACTCGGTGGCAGTGAGCCTGGTTATCGCCGGCGACAACTGCCACTCGATGGTCGATGGCAAGCGCAAGCAATGGTCGCGCTGGGCCACCACCGTGACACCCGCCACCTCGGTGCACTCGCACCACAACCAAGGCGACAAGCGCGCGATGTTCCTGATCGTGCAGGACGGCGGCTTGTATTACTACACCCGCGCACTCGGCTTCTCGTTCGCCGACGTCTGAACCACAGCATGCCGCTTTCCGAAGACAGCACCGTGACCACCGCTACAGCCACTGCCAAAGACAAGCGCCTGACCGTCCGCCCCCTGCACCCTGCGCTGGGCGCCGAGGTGCGCGGCATCGACATGCAACAGCCGCTGGACGACAGCACGCGCGAAGAACTGCTGGCCGCCTGGATGCAGCACCTGGTGCTGGTATTGCCCGGCCAGCATGTCAGCGACGCGCAGCACGTGGCCTTTACGCGCTTCCTCGGCGAGCCCGAGATCTTCCACCAGAACATCATCAAGTCGAAGAGCGTGCGCGAGATCTTCCGCGTCTCCAACGTC
>JANNZD010000250.1:0-1518 GCA_031410435.1 Betaproteobacteria bacterium
TTCTCGCGGCGCTTGGCGCCGCCGCCGCACTACCCGCCAGCGTGCGCGCGCAGCAGCCGGCCCTGCCGCTGATCGGCTTTCTCAGCGGCGCATCTGCAACGCCGTTCGCCCACCTGGTGGCGGCCTTTCGCCAAGGCCTGGTGGCCCTGGCGGCGCACCACAGGCTGCCCACCCTCTACGAGTTCCGCGAGTTCGTGCTGGCCGGTGGTTTGATGAGTTATGGCACCGACCTGGGCGCGATGTATCGCCGGATCGGCGTCTACACCGGGCGCATCCTCAAGGGGGCCAAGCCGGGCGACATGCCCAGCCTTCAACCCACCCAGTTCGAGCTGGTAATCAACTTGAAGACTGCACGGGCAGTCGGCATCACCATCCCGCAGTCGCTGCTGCTGCGGGCGGACGAGGTGATTCAATGACGTCCAACCCAAGCAGCCTTCCAATGCCCCGGCGACGTCGTCTGGCGCTGGCCGTGTTCGCCAGCCTGTCGGTCTGCGCGCCGCTGTTGTTGGCCCAGACGCCGGGTGCCCACCCGCGCCGCGTCGGCGTGCTCGCGCCCAGCACACGTGCGAAGGATGATGTCATCCTCAAGCCCTCCTTCGACCAGATGCGCGAACTCGGCTGGATCGAAGGGCAGACCATCGCCTACGACCGCGTCTATGCCGATGACCAGCAGCAGGACCTGCCCCGGCTTGCGGCCGAACTGGTGGCGCGCAAGCCGGAGTTGATCTTCGCGCCACCGACGGTGGCGGCTTTGGCCGCGAAGCAGGCCACGGGCACGATACCGATCGTGTTCACAACCTTGACCGATCCAGTGGGCAACGGCCTCGTCGCCAGCCTCGCGCGTCCCGGTGGCAACGCGACCGGTGTGATCAACGTCATTGAGTCGCTCACGCCAAAGCGGCTCCAATTGCTGCACGAGATCTTGCCGAACGCCAGGCGCGTCGGGTTCCTGCGCGACCCGACCGAGCTGCAGTCGGATGCCAGCCTTCGCAGCAGCGACCAGGCGGCCACGGCGCTCGGCCTGACTATCATCTGGGCCGACATGTCGAATCCAAGCGAGTTGGACGCCGCCTTGGCCAAGCTGACCGGCCAGGGTGTCGACGTGATCTTTGCCGTCCCAACGATCGCCAGCAATCTGCGCGCACGGATTGTTGGGCTGGCGAATCAAAAGCGCGTGCCGGTGATGTTCAAACGCGCGTTCGAGCTCGAGGCCGGTGGCTTGTTCTCCTACGGCTCGTCGCTGGCTGACCAGATTCGCCGTTCGGCCCAGTTGGTCGACAAGATCCTCAAGGGCGCCAAGCCCGCTGACATGCCGGTCGAGCAACCGACCAAATTCGAACTGGCCATCAACCTCAAAGCCGCCAAGGCGCTGGGCATCACGATCCCGCGGTCCGTGCTGCTGCGCGCCGACGAGGTGATTCAATGATCGAACGGCGCACCTTGAACGGCCGTGCCGCCGGCGGCAGGTTGGCCGGGCCGCTGGCAGGCTGCGGCCCGGTTGCGCGCAAGGGCTGTCGC
>JANNZD010000251.1:0-6885 GCA_031410435.1 Betaproteobacteria bacterium
TGAAACCCTTCTGGGCCGGTGTCAGGTTGAAGGTCTCGCTGATGAACGGCGCCATCGCGCCGTTCAGCACCCAGATCGCAAAACAGAAGTCGAAGTACAGGAAGGATGCGAACAGCGTCGGCGCATGCCCCGATTTCAGAAAAGTTTTGAAGCCAGCCACAGTGATCCTCAGAAAAAGGCCGGCGCCCCGATTTGGGGCGCTGGTCGTCGGTGTTGCCGACACCCCTGCGAATCCCATGCCAACCCCTGGTGCAAACCCGACGCCGCGCCATCGGGCGCGGCGTGGTGGCCGGCGATGCTGTGGAAAGCGCCGAGGCGGGCTGAGAGTGTGAGAGGGAATCCAATGCGCGGGTGCATTCGATTGCCGCTCACACTCAGACCCGACTTTGACAGTTCCGGGGCACATGGACCCGGTTCTGGCGCGTCGAGGTTGCGTAAGTTGTTGATTTGGCGAGGGTGGCAGGGGTCGGTGAGCGCCAAGTGCCTAGATACATGGATCGCCGCAGAGCCCTTGCTTTTTCTCGGCGATGCTGCCTACGCTTGGGCACATGTACCTGCGTGAGTCCAAGCAGCGACGCGCCGACGGCATCACGGTCTCGTACCTGCAGTTGGCCGAGAACGTGTGGGTTCCCGAGCGGCGCCGCTCCGAGACGCATGTGGTCTACAACTGTGGCCGCGCCGATGACCCGGCCGTGGTCGAGCGCTTGCGCAGACTTGCCACCAGCATCCTTCGGCGCTGCTCGCCCGAGGAGATCGTTGGCGCCGGCGGCGGCGATGTGCGACTGGTGTGCGCCTGGCCCTACGGCGAGGTCTACGTGCTGCAGGCGCTGTGGCAGCGCCTGGGCATCGACCAGGTGATCCGCACACAGGCGCAATCCCGCCACCTGGGCTTCGATGTGGAACGCGCGCTGTTCGCGATGGTGGCCAATCGCGCCTGCGCGCCTTGCTCCAAGCTGTACTGCTGGGAGCAGTGGCTCAAGGAGGAGGTCCACATCCCGGGCACCCAGGGCCTGTCGCTGCAGCACCTGTACCGTGCGATGGACTTTCTGGAGGCCAACAAGGAGCCCATCGAGCGGGAGATATTCCATCGCGTGGCCGATCTGCTGAACCTGGACGTGGAGGTGTTGTTCTACGACACCACGTCCTTGCACTTCGAGATCGACCAGGATGATGAGGGTGTCGGAGCCGAGGACCTCGTGCGCGGCAGCAAGGCCGCGGGGTCCAAGGCTTACCGCGCCCCGCGCAAGCGCGGGCTGTCCAAGAACGGGCGCGGGGACGCGCCGCAGATCGTCGTGGGCATGGCCGTCACGCGCGAAGGCTTCCCCGTGCGTCACTGGGTGTTCCCCGGCAACACGGTGGACGTCAGCACGGTGGCGCAGGTCAAGCGCGACCTGCGTGACTGGCAACTCACGCGCTGTCTGTTCGTCGGTGACGCGGGCATGGTCTCGGCGGCCAACTTCAAGGCGCTGGCCGCCGGCGGCGGCAAGTACCTCATGTGCATGCCAATGCGTCGCGGCGACGCGTTGACCCAGCAGGTGCTCTCGCGCGCAGGCCGCTACCGCACAGTCAACCAGCGGCTGCAGATCAAGGAAGTCGTCATCGGAGACGGCGAGCGTCGTCTGCGCTACGTGGTGTGCTTCAACCCCGAGGAGGCTGCGCGGCAGCAAGCGCATCGCCGCCACTTGATCGACCACCTCGAGGCCGAACTGGCAGCCATGGGCGATGCCGCCCAGGATGTGCAGAGCAAACGCGTGGCCGCGCTGCGCAGTTCGAGCCGCTATGGCAAGTACCTCACGCTGGGTGCCAAGGGGCTGCAGCTCGATGGCAAGGCGATCAAGGACAGCGAGCACTACGACGGCAAGTTCCTCGTCCACGGCAACGACGACACGCTCAGTGCCGAGGACATGGCGCTGGGCTACAAGCAGATGATCCGCGTCGAGCAGGCTTGGCGCGACATGAAGAGCACGTTGGACATGCGCCCGGTGTTCCACTGGGCGCCGCACCGCATCCACGCGCATGTGGCGATCACGGTGCTGTCGCTGTTGTTGGAGCGCACCGTCGAACACGCCTGCGCCGACACCTGGCGCAACGTCTCCGACCGCCTCAGGCGCATCCAGCTCGCGCAATTGTTGAGCCCTCACGGCACCGTCTGGCAAGTCACCGACCCGACGCCAGAGGCGGCTAAGTGCTTGAAATCCTTGCAAATCAAGCCTCCAGCGCCGATTCTTCAGCTCGTCTAATACGGGCAAACCCCATAGATACACGGCCCTCCGGCGTGGGGCCGAAAACTCGTTGCGCTGCGCGAGCTTACGAGGACGTGTCACTTGTAACTGTCAAAGTCAGGTCAGAGGCCGGGCCTGTTTGACGGCATCCTGATCGCCTGCACCTTCCTTGACCCGATGTCGATTGCCATCGAGGGCTCGCATGGCCATCTGCTGTCGCATTATTTCAATGCCACTGCGCCCGGCGCCCTCACTGACCCGCAGCAATTGGCTGTCACCGGCTACAAGTGCGTGGCAGCTTTCGTCGCGGCGGCCAACCCGTCGGACCTTACTGACCCGATCGCCGGGCGGGTGGACATTGCCGGTTATGTGTCGGCTTCGATGCCGGCGGCCGTGGCGGTGGGGCTGCGCTACGACCCGGTCACCAACCCGGCCGGCGCCGGCAGGCCTGCTGCCGTCTTATGGCGCGTCGCAACGGGTGGCCGACGGCCCCGTGTCGGCAGGCATCCTGAAGTGCCAGGAGAAGCCGGTGACGGCGGCCGACTACCGCACGCTGGGGTTCACGCTGGCCGAGGCCACCCGGCTGAACGCGATCTTCCCGGGCGGCATGTGCGACTGGAAGCAGACCGGCGTGGGCCAGGTGCCGTTGGTGCGCTTTGCGTCCTTTGGCCCGTCGCCGGCCAACCGGGTGTTCGATGTCACCGAGTGATGGGACGGGGCGGGCGGCAGGCCGCCCGTATCCCGGCCGCCCGGCCGCCCGGGCCGCCTGCCGCGCCATCTGCGAGTTGGAGGCGCGCTTCTACGCCTTGATGGGCGGCCACCTGGCCGCGCGGGCCAACCGCCTGTCACATCGGCTGCGGGCCAAGGGCGTGCAGGTGGGCGATGCAGTGGCCATGTTGCTGCACAACGAGCCGGTTGCGCTGGCCTTTGATCGATGGGCCGCCCGGCGCGACGGTTACTTCACTGCGGGTGAGCCGGGCCCCCTCGACGCCGATGCCTATCTTTTCATCGGCGGCCGCCGCATCAACCTGATCCTGCCGGGCGGCGTCAGCATCTACCCGGCCGGGATCGAGGTGGCGCTGATGCAGCAGCCGGCGGTAGCCGACGCCGTGGTGTTTGGTCTGCCGGATGAGGAATGGGGACAGCGGGTGCAGGCGGTGGTTCCGCCCGTGGTGCGGGCGGCGGGGCAGGCGGCGCCAGACCCCGCCGCGATGCAGGCCGCGCTGCTGGCCAGGTGCATCGGGTAGTTGGCCGGCTTCAAACTGCCGCGCGACATCGCCTTGTCGGCGCTGCCGCGCAGCGACGCCGGCAAGATGGCGCGCGCTGCGGTGCGGGCGGGCTTCGTCTCGGGCAGCCCGGCGCCCTGGCCAGGGCCTTGACAGCCCAGGGCAGGCCCGCCCTCAGTCCAGCAGCACCAGGTGGCCCTGGTGCCGGGCGGCTTCCACGTCCACCGTGGGCAAGGCCGCACAGCGTTGCCCGCTATGGCCCCAGATGATGTCGACCAAGCTGCCGCCGGCCAGTTCGACCAGGCAGGGGCCGAGGGGGATCTGTTGCAAGGCGCCGCCGGCGGCCTGGTAGCTCACCGGTCCGGTGATGCGTGCGCTGTGGGTAGAGATGGCCATGTCGCTGCTCCTCGGGGTCAGGGGTGCAGATTGCGCGTCCGGCGCGACCGGGTCTGTGCGACATCTAACCTTGTCTCGCGCTGGGCAGTGTTCGCCTGCGCACAGACCCCGGTGGCTGCCGGCGTGCAAGCTGTGGGCAGCCTGATCGAACGCGCCCATGTCGCGCCAGCGCTGCGGAGCATGGCCATGAACAGCGCGAAGCGCAAGCCGGCACTGACGCCCTTGCACCACCACCTCACCCAGGGCTTCAGCGGCTTCTTGCGCCGGCGGCGGGTGCGCCGGCATTTTGAGCGCCGGCCCCTGCTGGCCACCCTGGCCGCTGCGCCGGCCCCTGCGGCCCCTGCGGCCCGTGCGGTGGGTGCGGCGGGTGCGGCTGCCGTGTTGCCGGCTGCGGCTCAGCCCGGGCGGGCCCTGCTGGCGGCCGCCGCCGGGGAACCGGCTGCCGCGCTGCAGGCCCTGCAATCGCGGCCTGACGGGCTGGACAGTGCCGACGCCGCGCGCAGGCTGGCCCGCGACGGCCCGAATGAAGTGCCGCATGAGCCCCCGCTGCCGGCCTGGTTGCACCTGTGGCGCTGTTACCTGAATCCCTTCAACCTGCTGCTGACAGTGCTGGCGCTGCTGTCTGTGTTGAGCGCCGATGTCAAGGCTGCCGTGGTCATCGGGGTGATGGTGGCGCTGAGCACCCTGATCCGCTTTGTGCAGGAGGGCCGCTCGCACCGGGCGGCCGAGGGCCTGCGGGCGCTGGTCAGCAACACCGCCACGGTGGTGCGCCGGCCCGCGCCCGCCCCGGACGGCAGTAGCCCGGGCCAAATCGGCGCCACCGGCGCAGCGCCTGCGCCCGCCGCCCAGGAGATCGCCCTGGCCGGCCTGGTGGCCGGCGACATCGTCACCCTGTCGGCCGGCGACATGATCCCGGCCGATTGCCGGGTGCTGAGCGCCCGCGACCTGTTTGTGGCCCAGGCCGCGATGACCGGTGAATCGCTGCCGGTGGAAAAATCGGCACAGGGCGCCGCGGCCGCAGCCGGGCCTGCCGGCAGCAGCCTGATGGACCAGCCCAACCTGGTCTTCATGGGCACCAATGTGGTCAGTGGCAGCGCCACTGCGCTGGTGGTGGCCACCGGTGCGCGCAGCTACCTGGGGTCGGTGGCCGCGCATGCGGCAGTGGCCGACGACCAGCCCAATGCCTTCCAGGCCGGTGTCAACAGCGTCAGCTGGTTGCTGATCCGGTTTGCGCTGGCGATGGTGCCGCTGGTCTTTCTGGTCAACGGCTTCACCAAGGGCGACTGGCTGCAGGCCTTTCTGTTTGCGCTGTCGGTGGCGGTAGGGCTGACCCCCGAGATGCTGCCGATGATCGTCACCAGCACCCTGGCCAAGGGGGCGGTGCTGCTGTCGCGCAAGCAGGTGGTGGTCAAGCGCCTGGACGCGATCCAGAACTTCGGTGCAATGGACATCCTGTGCACCGACAAGACCGGCACGCTGACCCAGGACCGCATCGCGCTGGCGCGCCATGTCGACCCTGCTGGCCATGACACCGACGCGGTGCTGGCCCTGGCCTATCTCAACAGCCATTACCAGACTGGCCTGAAGAACTTGCTCGACCGCGCGGTGCTGGCGCGGGAGGATCTGGCGGCCGAACTGCAATGGGCCCAGGCCTGGCGCAAGGTGGACGAATTGCCCTTCGACTTCCAGCGCCGACGCATGTCGGTAGTGGTGGCAGCGCTCAAGGACGGGCGGGACGACAGCCACCAGCTGATCTGCAAGGGTGCGGTGGAAGAGGTGTTGGCCGCCTGCACCTGGCTGCGCGGGCCCGACGGCTTGTCCGCCCCGCTGGATGCGGCCGCCTTGGCACGCACCCAGGCGGTGACGGCCGGCCTGGGGGCCGAAGGCCTGCGCGTGGTGGCCGTGGCGATCAAGACCCTGCCGCCCGACCAGGCGGTGTATGCGGTGGCCGACGAGGCCGGCCTGACCCTGGTGGGCTATATCGCCTTCCTCGACCCGCCCAAGGAGTCGGCCGCGCCGGCCCTGCAAAGGCTGGCCGGGCATGGCATCAGCGTCAAGGTGCTGACCGGCGACAACGAAATCGTCACCCGGCGGGTCTGCCAGCAGGTGGGCCTGGTGGCCGACACAGTGTTGCTGGGCGCCCAGATCGAGCAGATGGACGATGCCGCGCTGCGCTTGGCCGCCGATACCCACCATGTCTTTGCCAAGCTCACGCCGCTGCACAAGGAGCGCATCGTGCGCGCGCTGCGCGCCAGCGGCCATGTGGTGGGCTTTCTGGGCGACGGCATCAACGATGCGCCGGCCCTGCGCGCCGCCGACATCGGCATCTCGGTCGACAGCGCGGTGGACATCGCCAAGGAAGCCGCCGACATCATCCTGCTGGAAAAGAGCCTGCTGGTGCTGGACGACGGGGTGGTGGAGGGCCGCACCACCTTCTGCAACATGCTCAAGTACATCCGCATGACGGCCAGCGCCAATTTCGGCAATGTGCTGTCGGTGCTGGTGGCCAGCGCCTTCCTGCCCTTTCTGCCGATGCTGCCGCTGCAGTTGCTGGTGCAGAACCTGCTGTACGACATCGCCCAGACCGGCATCCCCTTCGACAACGTGGATGCCGAGCTGGTGGCCCGGCCGCTGCAATGGCATCCGGCGGACATCGGCCGCTTCATGCTGTTCTTCGGGCCGATCAGCTCGCTGTTCGACATCATCACCTTCAGCGTGTTGTGGTGGGTATTCGATGCCAACAGCGAGGCCCGGCAGGGGCTGTTCCAGTCAGGCTGGTTCGTGGTGGGCCTGCTGACCCAGACCCTGGTGGTGCACATGGTGCGCACCGCCCGCCTGCCCTTCGTGCAAAGCCATGCGGCACTGCCCCTGATGGGCATGACGCTGGCCATCATGGCCGTGGGCCTGTGGCTGCCGGCCGGGCCGCTGGCCGGCTACTTCAAGCTGCAGGCGCTGCCGGCCGCCTATTTCGCCTGGCTGGTGGCGATCCTGCTGGGCTATTGCGTGCTGACCACGCTGATGAAGCAGTACTACATCCGGCG
>JANNZD010000252.1:0-2348 GCA_031410435.1 Betaproteobacteria bacterium
CACGTCCAGGGTCTGTCCGGCCTGCAGCGCGGCACGCAGTTCGGTCGTGGTCTGGCGGCCCTGGCCGGCCAAGGCCTCGCCGGCCAGCTTCAGACGCAGGAACTGGGTCAGCGCCGTCGAACCCGACACCACAGGCTGCCAGAACAGGAAATGGCCGGGCCCGCCCCGCAGCGCAGCCGCTTCGGCAGCCAGCAGGCAGCCGGCGCGCAGGCCCCACCACCACAGCGGCGCGGCCTGGCGTGCCAGGGCCCAAGCCGCGAGCGCCAGCAGATCATCCAACCACTGCGCCCAGCTGGCGTCGCCGAATTCGCCGTCGCTGTCGCCGCAGCCCTGCAGGTCCATCTGCAGCACGCCAAAGCCTTGGGCCGCCAGTGCCCGCGACTGCAGCGCGGCCATGCGCCGGGACTTGTTCATCTCCTCGGCAAAGGGATGGACATAGATCACCCAGGCCCGCACGGCCTGGGCAGCGGGCCAGCGCGCGACACAAAAGCGCTGGCCGCCGGCCGCCATGGGCAGGAAAAAGGCCTGCGTCTGCACCGGCGCAAGCGGCGCTGGCGCCGCTTTGGCGGGCGCGGTGGTCAGAGCGGCCTCAGCCACGGCCGGCAGCACTCAGGCGCCGAGCTTTTGACGCACGAAATCAACCAGCGAGCCCACGGTCGCGAAGACATCGCCGTCGATTTCGTCGTCGTCGATGGCGATGCCGAAGCGCTCTTCCATCGTGGTGATGAGGTTGACCACGGCCATCGAATCCAGCTCGGGCACGCTGCCCAGCAGCGCGCTGTCGCGCTGAAATTCGGCCGCTCGCCCGCCCAGGCTCAACACCTCATCGAGCACCTGGATCACTTCCTGCATCACGTCCATCAAGCCTCCGGCTGGGCAACGGCCCTGTATCCGATCATTCTAGGTGGCACGCCCAGGCCGATCGGGGCCGGCCGACCCGCTCGGCAGCCGGGTCCGTGACGCAATTGGGTGACCGACTTGGCAGCAGGCCAAGCCGGCCGCCTGTGCGCAGCTGCGCCTGCGAACCACGGTGCTAGACTGAAATTCAGGCCGCCGATCCGCTGCAGATGTTGCCTGGCGGCAGGCGGGCGGGCCGCTTCTTCTGCTGCTGCGGCCAGCGGTATTCGACGGCGGGCGCACGCCAGGCCCACGACGCCAAACGGGCCGGTCCCACCCTGCGTTTACCTGCGCTGGCTGCCTCAAGCCGCGCAAGCCAATGTCGCCATGCCTCCGATGACCCCAACCCAACTCCCTGTCGCGCCATGAAAGTCGCCGTGCTGTCCTACCCGACCCTGTTCCAGACCGTCGGCGGGCTGAGGATGAAGGTAGGGCGCACGGTGGACGCACTGAACCGGCGCGGCATCGATGCCCAGTTGATCGACCCGGTACGCCAGAAATTGGCTGACTTCGACCTGGTGCATGTGTTCGCGCCCTACAACGGCAATAACCGCATCGTTGAACAGGCCAAATCCGACGGCGTGCCGGTGGTGATGTCGACCATTCTCAATCGACCGACGTCGCACTGGACCGGCGTCAAGGGGCGTTTCTTGTCGCGGCTTGTCGGCAGGCTCACCGATTGGAGCCTGACCACTGACTTCGCGCAAATGACTGCAGCGATGCGCCATGCCGACCACCTGATCGCGCTGGGCAAGGTCGAAAGACGCACCTTGATCGAGGGCTACGGCATGCCTGCCGACAAGATCAGCATCGTGCACAACGGGGTCGGTGAAGAGTTCTTCCGCGCCACGCCTGCAGCCTTCCTGGCGGCCCACAAGATACCCCAACCCTTTGTGTTGCACACCGGCATCGTCGGCGATGTGAAGAACCAACTCGGTCTGGTGCGCGCCCTCAAGAATGAGTCGGTACACGTCGTGTTGATCGGCTACTGCGGCAAGTCCGAGCAGCCCTACCTGGACGCATGCCTGGCCGAAGGCGGCGACCGGGTGCATTACCTCAGCGAGTTGCCGCATGGCGAAATGATCGCGTCGGCCTATGCCGCCGCGGCGGTGGTGGCCATCCCCAGCCGTCACGAAGGCATGCCCAACTCCATCCTCGAAGGCCTGGCGGCCGACAAGCCCGTGGTGCTGACCAACAACCACACCATAGACATCGACCTGCCGATCGATGCCGCGATCCAGGTGGGCCCCGACGACCATGCCGGCATACACCGGGCGGTGATGGGCTTTCTGCGCCAGCCGCCGCCGCCGGGCCGGGCCCGCAGCGTGGTCAGCGCGCTGAGCTGGGAGGCCGTGGCGGATGAATTGGTCGCCATCTACCGCAAGGTGAAACCATGAGCGCGGCCGCCCTCGGCTGCAATCTTTGCGGCGCCCAGGATGCGAAGCTGCTGA
>JANNZD010000253.1:0-29101 GCA_031410435.1 Betaproteobacteria bacterium
CCGCCACGCTGGACCACCCCGATGCGCCGGTGGCGGTGGGCGACGTCTTGCCGCCCCTGTGGCACTGGCTGTACTTCTTGCCCAAACACCGGCAAAGCGAGATTGGCGCCGACGGCCACGCCAAACGGGGCGGTTTCATGCCGCCTGTGCCGCTGCCGCGGCGCATGTGGGCCGGCAGCCAGTTCGAGTTCCGCACGCCCATCCGCGTGGGTGACCGCGTGGCGCGCACATCGACCATCGCCGACGTGACGGTCAAGGAAGGCCGCACCGGCCAGTTGGTCTTCGTGAAGGTGCGCCATGAACTGCATTGCAACGGCGCCAGTGACGCCGCGTTGGTGGAGTTCCACGACATCGTCTACCGCGAAGCCCAGCGTGCCGATGATGTGCCGCCGCCACCGCAAGCCGCCGCCACCGGCGCCGAGTGGCAGCGCGAGATCAAGCCCGATGCCGTGCTGCTGTTCCGCTACAGCGCGCTCACCTTCAACGGCCACCGCATCCATTACGACCGCCCCTATGTCACCGCGGTCGAGGGCTACCCCGGCCTGGTCGTGCATGGCCCGCTGATCGCCACGCTGCTGCTGGACCTGCTGCGCCGCCAGCTGCCCGAGGCCCGGGTGGCCGGCTTCCAGTTCAAGGCGCTGCGGCCCACCTTCGACGGCCATGCGCTGCGCGTCAATGGCCAACTGCAGGCCGACGCCAAGACCGTCAGGCTGTGGGCCCAGGACCACGCAGGCTGGCTCACCATGGACGCCAGCGCCACCCTGGCCTGAACCCCGCAACGAGCGCCCCATGCAACCCCTCCAAGGCATCACCGTCGTCGCGCTCGAACACGCGATCGCTGCGCCCTTCGCCACCCGCCAGCTGGCCGACCTGGGCGCCCGGGTGATCAAGATCGAGCGCCCCGGCAGCGGCGATTTCGCGCGCGGCTATGACAGCCGGGTGCGTGGGCTGGCCTCGCATTTCGTCTGGACCAACCGCAGCAAACAGAGCCTGACGCTGGACCTCAAGCAGCCCGAGGCGGCCGCCCTGCTGCAGCGCCTGGTGCTGGAAAAGGCCGACGTGCTGGTGCAGAACCTGGCCCCGGGTGCCGCCAGCCGGCTGGGCCTGGGCTTCGAGCAGCTGTCGGCGCTCAAGCCCGGCCTGATCGCCTGCGACATCTCGGGCTATGGCGACGACCCGGTGCACCCGGGCCCTTACCGCGACAAGAAGGCCTATGACCTGCTGATCCAGAGCGAAGCCGGCTTTATCTCGGTCACCGGCACGCCCGAGCAGGCCTGCAAGGCCGGCACCTCGATCGCCGACATCGCCGCCGGCATGTATGCCTTCAGCAACATCCTGGCCGCGCTGATGCAGCGCCAGCAGACCGGCCGCGGCCAGCGCATCGACATCTCGATGCTCGAAGCGCTGGCCGAATGGACCAGCTACCCGCTGTACTACGCCTTCGACGGCGCGGCGCCGCCGCCGCGCACCGGCGCCGCCCATGCCACGATCTACCCCTACGGCCCCTTCCCCACCGGGGCCGACGGCGGCCAGGTGATGCTGGGCCTGCAGAACGAACGCGAGTGGGTCAACTTCTGCGCTAAGGTGCTGCTGCAGCCCGCGCTGGCGCATGACCCGCGCTTTGCCGGCAATGCCCAGCGCAGCGCCGCGCGCGGCGAGTTGCATGGCCTGATCGTCGACAGCTTCCGGCCGCTGACCGCGCCACAGGTGCTGGCCCGGCTGGACCAGGCGCAGATCGCCAACGCCCGGGTCAACACCATGGCCGAGGTCTGGGCCCACCCGCAACTGCAGGCGCGCGGGCGCTGGCGCGAGGTGGACACCCCGGCTGGCCCGGTGCCGGCGCTGCTGCCGCCGGGCAGCTGGGGCCCGGCGCCGGCCGATGGCCCGCGCATGGACCCGGTGCCGGCGCTGGGCCAGCACACCGACGCCATCCTGACCGAACTGGGCCTGGACGCCGCGGCCATCGCCGCTTTGCGCCAGGCGGACGCGATCTGATGGGCCCGCAGGACCCCCTGCCCCGCAGCTACCTGTTCGTGCCGGGCAACCGCCCCGAGCGCTTTGCCAAGGCCCTGGCCAGCGGCGCCGACGCGGTGGTGCTGGACCTGGAAGACGCGGTGGCCGCCGACGCCAAGGCCGCCGCCCGGGATGCCATCGCCGACTGGGCCGCACGGGCCCCGGCCGCCGAGCGCCTGCGCACCGTGGTGCGCATCAACGAGGCCGGCTCGTCGCTGTTCGCCGAAGACCTGCGGCTGCTGGCCAGCGCCGGCCTGGCGCAGGTCATGCTGCCCAAGGCCGAAAGCGCCGAGGCGCTGGCCGCGGTCCGCGACAGGTTGCCGGACGCCCAGGTGCTGGCCCTGGTCGAGACCGCGCGCGGCCTGGCCCGGGTGGACGAAGTGGCCGGCAGCGCAGGCGTGGTGCGGCTGGTGTTCGGCACGCTGGACTTCGCCCTCGACCTCGACCTGGACATCGCCGATCAATCCGACGGCCTGGCGCATGCCGCCAGCCAGCTGGTGCTGGCCGCGCGCCTGGCCGGCCTGGCCGCGCCGGTGGCCGGGGTCACGCCGCAGATCGATGACGAGGCCCGCCTGCTGGCCGACCTGGTCTGGGCGCGGCGCTTCGGCTTCGGCGCCAAGCTGTGCATCCACCCCCGGCAGGTGGCAGCCCTGCATACCGCGCTGGCGCCCAGCGCGCAGGCCCTCGATTGGGCCCGCCGGGTGCTGGCGGCCGACGCTGCCCAGCCCGGCGCGGCCCGGCTGGACGGCCGCATGGTCGATCGGCCGGTGGTGCTGCAGGCGCTGCGCACGCTGCAGCGCGCAGGCCTTTGACGCGTCCGCAGGCAGGGTGCTGCTGGGCCTGGGCGCCGACGGCGCGCCGCGCGCGATCGACCGGCTCAGCCTGGCGGCTTGAGCCAGCCCAGGCCGGCCGAAGTGCCGCCGGCCACCGCGCCGCGCGCCGGCCGGTATTCGCAGCCGACCCAGCCGTCCCAGCCGCAGGCGGCCGAGACCTCGTCGATGACCTGGAACAGGTAGGGGTGGTGCAGCTCGCCCAGGTCGGGCTCGTGGCGCTGGGGCACGCCGGCGATCTGGAGGTGGCCGACCCGGCCGCTGGGCAGGTAGTGACGCAGCTTCATCGCCACGTCGCCCTCGACGATCTGGCAGTGGTACAGGTCCATCTGCACCTGCAGATTGGGCGCGCCGACGGCTTGCACGGTGCGGTGGGCCTCGTCCTGCCGATTCAGGAAGAAGCCGGGGATGTCGCGGGTGTTGATCGGCTCGATCAGCACGCAGCGGCCGGCCGTGGCGGCCTGCGCGGCGGCCCAGGCCAGGTTGGCCTCGTAGGTGGCCTGCAGGCGCGCCCGTTCCACCCCGGCCGGCTCCAGCCCGGCCATCACATGCAGGCGCGGGCAGGCCAGCGCGTCGGCATAGGCCAGGGCCTGCTCGAAGCCGCGGCGGAATTCGGCCTCGCGGCCGGGCAGGCAGGCGATGCCGCGCTCGCCGGCGTCGAAATCGCCGGGTGGCGCATTGAACAAGACCTGCTGCAGGCCGTGGTCGGCCAGGCGGCCGGCCAGCGCCTGGGCCTCGAAGGCATACGGAAAGAGATATTCCACCGCGGCGAAGCCATCGGCCGCGGCGGCGGCAAAGCGGTCGAGAAAGGCATGCTCGTTGTAGAGCATGCTCAGGTTGGCGGCAAAACGGGGCATGGCGGGCTCGCTTGTTGGCGCTACCAGCGCGCGTCGAAATGCTGGCGCAGCTCGGCGATCTGGTCGGCGCTCAGGGGGGCCGGCCGGGCCATCAGCCACAGCCGGGCGGTTTCTTCCAGTTCCTCCAGCACCGCGCTGGCCTCGGCCGGGCTGCGCTGCCAGACATTCGGGCCCAGGCGGTCCAGCATCACCGCGCGCAGCGGCGTGCCGGCGGCCTGCATCGCGGCGATGCGCAGCGCCACCGCCTCACCCACCGCCGGATCGCCGGGCCGGTGGTAGGGGATCAGCGGCACATGGCCCACCTTCATCACGAAGTAGGGCGTGATCGGCGGCAGGATGTCGTCGGGGCTCCACACCCCGGCCAGGGTCAGCGCCACCAGGTGGGTGGCATGGGTGTGGATCACGCACTGGGCCTCGGGCTCGGCTGCGTAGATGCGCCGGTGCAGGGCCAGGGTCTTGGACGCCCGGTCGCCGCCGGTCTGTGCGCCCTGCGCATCCACCGCGGCCAGGCGCGCCGGGTCCAGCGTGCCCAGGCATGCGTCGGTGGGGGTGATCAGAAAGCCGCCGTCGGGCAGGCGCACGCTGATGTTGCCGGCGCTGGCATGCACATAGCCGCGCGCATGCAGCGACGCGCCGACCCGGCAGATCTCTTCGCGCAGCGCGTTGCTCATCGCGGCGGGCCCAGCACCGTGAAGGCCTTGCTGAAGAAGTCCGGTGTGCCGAAGTTGCCCGACTTCAAGGCCAGGTGCAGTGGCTCGCCGGGGCAGGCGGGCGACTGCACCGCCGTCCAGGGCACGCCGGGGTCGATCTGCGGGCCGATGGCCATCTGCTGCACGCCCAGGGCCTGCACCACCGCGCCCGAGGTCTCGCCGCCGGCCACCACCAGTTGGCGCACGCCGGCCTGCACCAGGCCGGTGGCGATGCGCGCCAGCGTCTGCTCGACCAGCGCGCCGGCGCGCGCCACCCCCAGCTGGGCCTGCACTGCCTGCACCGCCTCGGGTTCGGCGCTGGCATAGGCCAGCACCGGCCCCTGGCCCAGCTGCGGCAGCAGGGCCGCCAGGGCCTGCGCCGCCACGTCCTGGCCCGCCCCGATCGCCAGTGGATCGACCGCAAAGGCTGCCCCGCCGGCCTGCCGGAACTGCTGCACCTGGGCGTTGGTGGCCACCGAGCAGCTGCCCGAGACCAGCGCCTGCAGGCCGCGCGCCGGCGGCAGCCGGGCGGCCACCGCCGCATCGCCCAGCTGGCCGCGCCAGTTGGGCGGCAGGCCGATGGCGATGCCCGAGCCGGCGGTGACCAGCGCCATGCCGGCCAGCGCAGGGCCGATGCGCAGCAGGTCGGCGTTGTCCACCGCGTCGACCACCGCCACGCCCACGCCCTGGGCCTGCAGCGCGGCAAAGCGCGCACGGATCGCATCGGCGCCGCGCGCCACCACATCCTGCGCCACCAGGCCCACGCGCCGGCGTGTCTGGGCCTGCATCACCCGCACCAGATTGGCGTCGGTCATGGGGGTGAGCGGGTGCTGGCGCATGCCGCTGTCCGACAGCAGCACATCGCCGACGAACAGGTGGCCCTTGAACACCGTGCGCTGGTTCTCGGGAAAGGCCGGGCAGGCGATGGTGAAGCCCTGGCCCGCGCCGTGCAGCGCGTCGAGCAGCGCATCGGTCACCGGGCCGATGTTGCCGGCCGGGGTGGAGTCGAAGGTGGAGCAGTACTTGAAGTAGATCTGCTGCGCGCCCTGGGCCCGCAGCCAGGCCAGGGCCTGCAGCGACTGGGCCACCGCGTCGGCCGCTGCGCTGGTGCGCGACTTCAGCGCCACCACCACCGCGTCGGCGTCCACCGGCGCGGCGCCGTCGGCAGGCACGCCGATGGTCTGCACCGTGCGCATGCCGCTGCGCACCAGGTTGTTGGCCAGATCAGTGGCGCCGGTGAAGTCGTCGGCAATGCAGCCCAGCAACATCAACGTTTCTCCGGCAAGGTGATGCCCGGGAAGATCTTGATCACCGCGCTGTCGTCTTCCTTGGCAAAGCCGGCGGTCGACGCCTGCATGAACATCTGGTGCGCGGTGGCCGACAGCGGCAGCGGAAACTTGCTGGCCCGCGCGGTGTCGAGCACCAGGCCCAGGTCCTTGACGAAGATGTCCACCGCCGACAGCGGGGTGTAGTCGCCGGCCAGCACATGGGCCATGCGGTTCTCGAACATCCAGCTGTTGCCGGCGCTGTTCGTGATCACCTGGTAAAGCGCGTCGGCATCCACGCCCTCACGCAGGCCCAGCGCCATGGCCTCGGCGGCAGCGGCGATGTGCACCCCCGCCAGCAACTGGTTGATGATCTTGACCTTGCTGCCATTGCCGGCGCGGTCGCCCAGCTTGTAGACCTTGGCGGCCATCGCGTCCAGCGCACCGCCGGCCTTGGCATAGGCCGCCGGCGTGCCGGCGGTCATCATCGTCATCTGGCCGCTGGCGGCCTTGGCGGCGCCGCCGGAGATCGGCGCGTCCAGGTAGAGCAGGCCGCGCTCGGCCAGTCGGGCCTCGAGCGCCACCGACCAGTTCGGGTCGACCGTCGAACACATCACGAACAGGCTGCCCGGCCGCATCGCCGCGGCCGCGCCCTGCGCGCCGAACAGCAGGTCTTCGGTCTGCGCGGCATTGACCACCACGCTGACGATGATCTGGCAGTGCGCCGCCAGGTCGGCCGGCGACGCGCAGGCGCTGCCGCCCTCGGCCGCAAAGGCCGCTGCGGCCTCGGCCCGCACATCGCACACATGCACCGGGTAGCCGGCGCGGCGCAGCGATGCGGCCATGCCGCGGCCCATGGCCCCCAGGCCGATGACGCCGATATCGGGTTGCTCAGACATGTCGAGGGTCCGTTCGCAAAGACAGGGTCGGCGCGGCACATCCAGGTCGGACGGCCAGACTGACCCCAATATAGCCGCCCGAACCGCCGGATACTGAAGCCATGCCAGCGCCCCGACCCCAGCCCACCTCACGGCGTCTGTGCGCCTGGCTCGCAGCGCTGCTGCTGGCGGCCTGCGCCGGCCCGGCGAACCTGAGCGGTGCACTGCCCGCCGCGCCCGAAGCGGCCTCTGGCTACAGCCCCAAGACCGTGGTGACGGCCCGGCATCAGGCGGTGGCGGCGGCCAACCCGCTGGCCACCGAGGCCGGCTACCAGGTGCTGCAGGCCGGCGGCAGCGCGGTGGACGCCGCGGTGGCGGTGCAGATGGTGTTGACCCTGGTCGAACCGCAGTCCAGCGGCATCGGCGGCGGCGCCTTTCTGCTGCATTGGGACGGCCAGGCGGTGCAGGCCTGGGACGGCCGCGAGACCGCGCCGGCCGCCGCCGACGAGCGCCTGTTCCTGCAGCCCGACGGCCGGCCGATGACAGCGCAGCAGGCCATCGTCGGCGGGCGGTCGGTGGGGGTGCCCGGCGCGGTCCGCATGCTCGAAGCCGCCCACCGGGCCCAGGGCCGGCTGCCCTGGGCGCGGCTGTTCGACCCCGCGATCACACTGGCCGAACGCGGCTTTGCGGTCAGCCCGCGGCTGCACAGCATGCTGGCGGCAGAAACCGCGCTGCGGCAAGACCCCCAGGCCGCCGCCTACTTCTACCGCGCCGACGGCAGCCCCCATCCGGTGGGCCATCTGCTGCGCAACCCGGCGCTGGCCCAGGTCTTGCGCGCAATCGCCCAGCAGGGCAGCCAGGCCCTGCACAGCGGGCCGGTGGCCGCCGACATCGCCCGCCGGGTGCAGGGCCACCCGCGTAATCCGGGCCGGCTGACGACCGACGACCTGGCCGGCTACCGTGCGCTGTTGCGCCAGCCGATCTGCACCGATTGGCTGACGCGCTACCGGGTCTGCGGCATGCCGCCGCCGTCCTCGGGCCACCTGGCGATGATGCAGATCCTGGGCCTGCTGGCGCACCACCGCGCGGCGCCACCGCTGCAGGCCGACGGCGTGCCCGGCGCCGACTGGTTGCACCTGTACGCCGAAGCCGCGCGCCTGGCCTTTGCCGACCGGGCCCAGTACGTGGCCGACCCGGCCTTTGTCGCGCCGCCGGCGGGCGACTGGACCCGCCTGCTGGCCCCCGCCTACCTGCAGCAGCGCGCGGCGCTGATCGGCCCGCGCAGCATGGGCCTGGCCACTGCCGGCCAGCCGGGTGGGCCGCGCAGCGCCTGGGCGCCCCAGCCGGACCAGCCCGAGCAGGGCACCAGCCATATCAGCATCGTCGACGGTCGCGGCCAGGCGCTGGCGATGACCACCACCATCGAGGATGTATTCGGCGCGCGCATCCTGAGTGACGGCGGCAGCGGCCTGGCCGGTGGCTTTCTGCTCAACAACGAACTCAGTGATTTCTCCTTCGCGCCCCGGGATGCTCAGGGCCGGCCGATCGCCAACCGGGTGCAGCCGGGCAAACGCCCGCGCTCGAGCATGAGCCCGACCCTGGTCTTCGACCGCCAGGATGGCCGCTTGCTGATGAGCCTGGGCTCGCCCGGCGGCGCAGCCATCATCCACTTCACCACCAAGGCGTTGATCGGCAGCCTGGATTGGGGCCTGGACCCGCAACAGGCCATCAACCTGCCCAATTTCGCCAATTTCAACGGGCCGACCGTGCTGGAGCGCGGCCGCTTCCCGGCTGGCACGGCGGACGCCCTGCGGGCGCGCGGCCACCAGGTGGTGGAAACCGACCTGACCAGCGGCCTGCAGGCCTTGCAGCGCAGCGGGTCGGGCTGGCTGGGCGGCGCCGACCCGCGCCGTGAAGGCGTGGTGCGGGGCGATTGACCGGCGCCCGCTGGCGCCGCTGCGATGCGGCCGATGCAGGTGCGGCTCAAACCGGGGGCAGGCCCGCCGCCTGGCGCCGGCGCCGGGCCTCGGCCTTGCCCTGATCGAACTCGGCGCGACGGCGCGCGATCTGCTCGGCCGACAGCCGGTCGATATTGCAGTAGTCGAGCTTCCAGTCGGCCTTGTCGGCCCAGCGCTGGGCTGAGACCCGCGTGCTGCGCGGGCCGCTGGCGTCTTCCAGCAGCTGCAAGGCCCCGTCCAGCGTCAGCGCCTGCGACCCGGCATCGTGCGGCCGCCCGGCCGCATTGCCCAGCGGAAAGTCCGAGAACAGCAGGCGCGGCACGCCCACCTGCTCGACGATGTCGCGGGCGCAGCCCATCACCACGCTGGCGATGCCGGCGGCTTCGAGCTGGCGCGCCACCAGCGCCAGGGTCTGGTGGCAGACCGGGCAGTTGGCCACCAGCACGGCCGCATCGGCGCCATCGGCCCGGCAGCGCGCCACGATCTCGGGGCCGTCGGTCTCCAGCGTCACGCGCTGGCTGCGGTGGGTGGGCGCGCCATGGAAGCGCGGCGCCAGGCCGCCGATGCGCCCGGCCGCCGCCGCCCGCCGCAGCGCCGCCAAGGGGAAGTAACTGCCGATGTCAGCGGCCGTGGTGTGCTGGCGGTCGATGGCCACATGGGCGATGCGCAGGTCGGGATCGCTGTCGCTGGCGCCCGAATAGACGCGGTAGAACTTGGCTCGGGCGTTGTAGGGCGCGCCCGGGCCCTGGTCGCCCTGGCCGGGTTGGTAGGGCGCGGCGGTGGTGACCAGCGCGATGCGGCATTGCGCCAGCGGCTTGCCCAGGGCCTGGAAAGGCACCTGCTCGAAGCATGCCCATTGGTAGGGGCTGCCATAGCCCAGGGCCTGGTAATAGTCGCGGGTGCGCTGCAGGTAGGGGATGGGCGCATCGTCGGCGCCGGTGGGCGGGGTCGGCCCGGTCATTACCCGCCCACCCGTTTGACGCGGTGGCCCGCCTGCTGCAGCAGGTCGGCCACCCGGCTGCGGTGGTCGCCCTGGATCTCCAGCACGCCGTTCTTGACCGCACCGCCCGCGCCGCAGGCCGTGCGCAGGCGCTGGCCCAACGCGGCCAGCCCGGCGGCGTCCATGGCCAGGCCGCGCACCAGGGTCACCGCCTTGCCGCCGCGGCCCTGGGTTTCGCAACTCAGGCGGGCGATGCCGTCACCGGCCGGCAGCACCACCCGCTGTGCGGCACAGCTGCAGGCCGCCAGGGGCTGGCGGTAGGCCGGGCACATGCGGCCGCTGTCGGTGGAATAGACCAGACCCCCGGTGGGCGCCTTCTTCATCGCTTGCCTTTCAAAAATACCCGCCGAGCCCGGTAACCGCGCGGACCGGCCGCAGCGGCTGGAGGTCGCGGGCCCCGCCCTGGACCGCAGCCCACCCCGGCAGGATACGACCCGGCGCGCTGCGATGGCCGGCCCGGCCTGGCGGCGCGGCAGTCGGCCGGGAGAGGCGGGTCCGGACCCGGGCATGATGCGGGGCAGGGCACTTCGGTGCTCCGCCCCTGTCGCCACCCGGAGCCCCCCCATGCGCCCAACCCTGCCCCCTTGCCTGGCCCTGCTGCTGGCCGCCACCCTGGCCAGCGCCACCGGGGCCCAGACGCCCGCTGGCGAGCTCACCGGCAGCGCCTGGCAGCACACGGCCGCGTCCGCCCGCAACGCGGTCGACCAGGCCAGCGTGGGCCTGCCGGCCTCGGTGACGGGCGCTGCGGTGTATGTCGGCAAGCTCGCCGCCGCGCCGCGCGAGGCCCGGGCGCGGGTGCCGGTGGTGCTGTTCCTGCACGGCTCGTCGGGCCTGGGCCTGGCGGCCATCGCCGAATGGCAGGCCTGGCTGGCCGGGCTGGGCATCGCCAGCCTGGCGCCCGATTCGATGGGGCTGCCCGACCGCATCAACTACAAGTCGCCGATCGACAAGGCCAACTACGAGCGGGTGCATGCATTGCGCGGCAGCGAGATCGGCCTGGGCGCGGACGCCCTGCGCGGCCTGCCCTGGGCCGACCCGGCACGCACTGTGCTGGCCGGCACCAGCGAGGGCGCAGTGGCCGTGGCCCGCGACACCGGCGCCTGGGCCGGACGCATGGTCTTCAGCTGGTCCTGCGAGGACAACTATTTCGTCGAGCAGCACCGCACCGCGGCCATCGCCGAACCGGTGCTCAACGTGATCAGCGTGACCGACCCGTTCTTTTCGCCCGCCAACCCCTGGCTGGGCCAGCCGCAGGCCGCCGGCCATTGCGGCGCCGCGCTCAAGGCCCACAAGGCCGCCACGGTCGTGCTGGTGCCGGGCGCGCCGCACACGCTGTTGAACCTGCCCCAGGTGCGCCAGGTCAGCCGCGCCTGGTTGCTGGACCTGCTCAAGCCCTGAGCAAGGTGTGCGCTGGTCAGCGCGGGCCGGCGCCGCTGCGCGTCAACGCGTCGAAGCCGTAGCGGTTCATGCTGCCGAAGCCGGGCAGGGCCGGGTGCGGCTCAAAGCGGGTGTGGCAGTCCAGCACCGCCGGCAGGCCCGAGGCCAGCGCGCGCTGGATCGCCGGCGCCACGTCCTGCGGCTGGCGCACGGTCTCGCCATGGCAGCCGAAGCCGCGCGCGATGGCCGCATAGTCGCTGCCCTCGAGCCGGCTGCCGAGTTCGAAGCCGGCCTTGCGCTGGCCCTGGTCGATGATGCCCCAGGCGGCATTGTTGTGGACCACATTGACCACCGGCAGGCCATGGCGGCGCGCGCTGTCGAGCTCCTGCAGCGTGAAGCCGAAACTGCCGTCGCCGGTGAGGTTGAACACCGGCCGGCCCGGGTGCAGCAGCTGCCAGGCCAGGGCCGCCGGCAGGCCGAAGCCGAGCTGGCTCATGCCGGGCTCGTGCAGCCGGGTGCGCACCGCCTGTACCGGGGTGAAGTCATTGCTCCAGAAGCTGGTGTGGCCGCCGTCATAGGTGGCCAGCGCGTCGGTCGGCAGCGCGCGGGCGATGGCGCGGGCCAGCGCGGCCGGATGCATCACCGCGCCGCTGGCGTCGGCCAGCGCGTCTAGATTGGCCGCGTAAGCCACGCGTTGGGCGCGCAGGCCGGGCAGCCAGGTGGGGTCGGCCGCGGGGCTGGCCGCCGGCCCCAGCGCGTCCAGCAGGTCGGCCAGCGCCAGCCCGGCATCGGCCGGCATCGCCACCGCGTGCAGGGCCGGCGCGCCCAGTGCCGACAGGTCGGTGTTGATGTTGATCAGGCGCTGGTGGCGCCGGGCCAGCGCGCCCTGTTCGTCCCACAGCCAGGATGACCAGCGGCAGCCCACGCTGAGGATCAGGTCGGCCCCGGCGATGGCGCGCTGCACCGGCGTGCCGGCGATCAGGCCGCCCTGGCCGATGCACAGCGGGCTGTCGCTGGCCACCACGCCCAGCGCCATCTGGGTCGGCAGCACCGGGGCCTGCAGCCGCGCCGCCAGGGCCCGCAGCGACGCCACCGCGGCGTCGCCGCTGGCCACCACGCCGCCACCGGCGACGATCAAGGGGCGCCGGGCCTCGGCCAGCAATGCCGCGGCGGCCTGCACCGCGTCGGCGGCCGGCCGCGCCGCCGACAGCGCCCGGTAGCGCCCGGGGGCCAGGTCGAACTCGTCGTCGGCAAAGGCGTGTACGCCGGCCAGCACGTCCTGCGGGATGTCCAAGTGCACCGGCCCGGGCCGGGCGCCGTAGGCCTGGCGCAAGGCGGTGCGCAGCAGCTCGGGCAGGCGGCGGCCGTCGTGCACCACCGCGTTCCAGCGCGTCAGCGGCGCCAGCAAGGCCCGCGCATCCAGGTCCATGAACATGCCGGCATGGGGATAGGCCGCCGCCCGGTGCTGGTTGGTGGTGATTGCCAGCAGCGGCAGGTGGTTGGCCAGGGCCATGCCCAGGCCAGCGGCCAGGTTCAGCGTGCCCGGCCCCATCTCGGCCAGCGCCACGCACAGCCGGCCGCTGCCGGCATAGGCCGCAGCGGCCATCATCGGTCCAGCCGCCTCGTGGCGCAGGCCGACGAAGCGCAGCGCGTCCTGCGCGGAGATCGCCTGCAGCAGCGGCGCCAGCTTGCCGCCGACGATGCCGAAGGCATAGGGCACGCGCTCGGCGGCCAGCAGCCGGACAAGCGCCTGGGCGCCGGTGAGTTCGATCATTGCGGGTTCTCCGGGGGGGGTGCGGCTCATTCCTCGGCGCTGAAGCCAGTGGCCTTGACCACCGGCCCCCAGCGCTCGAGATCGGCCTTGACCATCGCGGCAAACTCCGCCGGGCTGGCCGAGCGTGCGCGCAGGCCCAGCTTGTTGACCACCTCCACCATCTCGGGCCCGGCCATGGCCTCGCGCACCGCGGCGTTCAACCGCTGCACGGTGTCGGCCGGGGTGCGGGCCGGCGCAAACCAGCCCAGCCACTCGATGAAGACGATGTCCTTGAAGCCCTGCTCGGCAAAGGTGGGCGACGCCTCCAGCCCGGGCCAGCGCTGGGCGCTGGTGAGCGCCAGCGCGCGCAGCCGCCCGGCCTTGACATGCGGCGCCACCTCGCTGACCACATTGAAGCTGACCGGCACCTGGCCGCCTAGCAGATCTTGCAGCAGCGGCCCGCCGCCGCGGTAGGGGATGCTCTTGAGGTCGAGCCCGCTGGCGCGCGCCAGCAGCATGCCGGCGAAGTGCAGCGCCGACCCGGCCGCCGGGATGCCGTAGTTGGCCTGGGCCGGATTGGCCTTGGCCCAGGCCAGGTAGTCGGCCAGGGTCTTGACCTCGGCCGGCAGGCCCGGGCCGGCGGTGAAGGAGAAGCAGTACTCGACCAGCGGCGTGACCGCGGCGAAGTCGGCCTGCGGGTCGTAGCTGAGCTTCTTGTACAGATGCGGGTACAGCGTCATCGGCGAGGACGGCGTCTGCAGCAGGGTGTTGCCGTCAGCTGTGGCGCGCTTGACGAAATCCACCGCGATGCGCGCACCGGCGCCGGGCTTGCTGTCGAGCACCAGGGTGCTGGGCCACTTGCCGCGCAGCCGGTCGATCAGCGGGCGGGTGACCTGGTCGCCCAGGCCGCCCGGCGGAAAGCCCGACCAGATCACCGTGGTGCCGGCCGGCTGGGCCGCGCCAGGTGCGCTCCAGCCGGCGGCAGTGGCCAGCGCGGCGGCCTGGGTCAGCAGGGTGCGGCGGTGCAGCATGGGCGGTCTCCTGGGGGTGGCAAAGGGTCGGCCCGCCAGCGCGGGCTGCCGCACTGTAGGCAGGCCCTGGGCAAACGCACATGGACGAATCGGGGCAGGGGCCGTAGATTTCCGGCCTGCCATGCCCGCCCGCCACCGCCCTCGCCACCCCGCTGCCCCGACCGAGCCGCTAGCCGTCGCCTTCCGCGAGGTGCGCCACGACCAGCCCGACGACTGCCTGCACCACGAGACCATCGCGGTGCGCGGCGCGCTGCACCACTGGACGATCCCGCCGCACCGTCACGAGGGCCTGCACCAGCTGCAGTGGCTGGCCCAGGGCGCGGTGGTGGCCCGCATCGACGGCGCGGTGCAGCGCCTGCAGGCCCCGGTGGCGCTGCTGCTGGCCGCCGGCGCGGTGCACGGCTTCGATTACGCGCCCGACAGCGTGGGCCAGCAGGTGACCGTGCCCAGCGCGCTGCTGCAGGCCGGCCTGGCCGGCGCGCCGGCGCTGGCGGCGCGGCTGTCGCAATCGCTGGTGCTGGGGCCCGAGCGCATTGGCGACCAGGCGCCCCAGGTCGAGGCGCAGCTGGCCGGCCTGGCCGACGAGTTCCACGGTGCTCGCCCCGGCCGTGCCGAGGCCCTGCGCGCCCAGGTGCTGCTGCTGACGCTGTGGCTGCTGCGCCAGGCCGCGCCGCCGGCCGCCCACGAGCAGCGCCAGGCGCTGCGCGACACCCTGGTGCAGCGCTACCGCGCGCTGCTGGAGCTGCACTGCCGGCGCCACCAGCCGCTGGGCTTCTACGCCCAGGCGCTGGGCGTGAGCAGCGACCATCTGAGCCGCAGCTGCCGCCGCGTGACCGGCCTGTCGGCGCTGGCCTTGGCCCAGGAGCGCCTGCTGCTGGAGGCACGCCGCCTGCTGGCCCATGGCCCCATGCCGGTGGCCGGGGTGGGCCAGGCCCTGGGCTTCGACGATGCCGGCTACTTCAGCCGCTTCTTCACCCGCCGCTGCGGGCTGTCGCCGAGCGCCTTTCGGGCGGCGGCGGCGCAGGGCCTGGGGCCGGGTGCCGGCCCTACAAAGGCGGGCCAGGCGGCCGATATGCTCTGATTCGGCGCAGAACCCGCGCCAACCGAGCCCCCGCACATGTCCTACAGCCCAAGCCGCGTCCGTCACATGCCCGCGCGGGCCCTGCGCAGCGCCGGGCGCTTGACTGGCGTGGCTCTGCTGGCCGTCGCCGGGCTGGGGCTGGCTGGCCAGGCACTGGCGGGCCGGCCGCTGTCCACCGACGACCCCAACACCGCCGACACCGGCACCTGCCAGGTCGAGTTGTGGACCGAGCGCAGCCGCGGCCGGGCCGATGGCAGCACGGTGCTGGCGCCGGCCTGCGGGCTGGCGCCGGGCCTGGAGCTGGGTGTCGAACACCGCTGGGCCCGCCCGGGGCAGGACCTGCGCGCCAGCGCCGGCCTGGGCCTGAAGTGGGGGCCAGACTTTGCCCAACGCAAGACCGCGCTGGGGCCACTGGCGCTGGGCCTGAAGCTGGCGCTGGGCTATGACCGGCCGGCTGCGGCTGGCTGGCGCCACAACGGCCTGGGCCTGCTGGCGCTGGCCGTGCTCCAGCCGACCGAGCAACTGCAACTGCTGGCCAACCTGGGGCCGGTGCGCGATGCCGCGAGCGGCAGCGCCACCACACAGCTGAACCTGGCGCTGGCCTGGACCCCGCTGCCGGCGGCCCTGCTGTTTGCCGAGACCCAGGCCAACGACAGGCCGGCCAGCGCCGGCGCCACCGTCAACACCCTGGGCGGGCGCTGGTGGCTGCTGCCCGAGCACCTGGGCCTGGACTTGAGCGCCAGCCGCGCGGCCGGCAGCGGCCTGGGCACCCGCTGGTCGCTGGGCCTGGGCTGGTACGGCATCGGCTGGTAGCAGCATCCCGCCGGTAGCCCCGGCCGCCGCTCATTCAACCGTGCTGCAGCCCGGCCGCGACGATGCCGGCGATGACGATCTGCTCGTCCTCGTCGCCGGTGCCGCCCGAGGCCCCGGCCGCGCCGATCACCTGGCCGTCGGCGGTCTTGATCAGCACCGCGCCGGTCTGCGGGATGAATTTCTGCTGGGCCACCGCAGCCACCGCACCGAAGAAGGCCGGCAGGTCCTTGGCGCGCTGGGTCAGCACGCGCGAGCTCGCGCCCATGCCGACTGCGGCGGCCGACTTGCCCAGCGCGATGTCCAGCCGCAGCGCGCTGGCACCGTCCTCGCGCGCCGAGGCCACCACCTGGGCGGCGGCATCCACCACCACCACCCCCATCGGCTTGAAGCCATGCGCGCGGGCGCTGGCCAGCGCGGCCTGCAACAGGGTCTGGGCTTGGGACAGGGTCAGGGTACTCATCACGGATCCTCGGAGGGCTGGGGGCAAAGCCTGGATTCTTGCCGACATTGCAGGCCCTGCCGGCCGGCCGGGCCCTGCGGCACACTAGCCGCTTGCGCTCAACCGCCTGAGCGCCCACCCGGACGCTGCCCAGTGCCCGCCCTGAACCCGCATGACACCGTCGCGCTGCTGCTGACCGACATCGTCGACAGCACCGCCCATACCGAGCGCCTGGGCGCGGCCCGGTCGGCGGCGCTGTGGTCGGCCCATGACCGCATCGCCCGCGACCTGGTGCGCCACTGGCGCGGCCGCGAGATCGACAAGTCCGACGGCTTTCTGCTGCTGTTCGACCATGCCGGCGACGCGCTGGGCTGCGCGATGGCCTACCACCAGGCCCTGGCCGGGCTGGAGGTGCCGCTGCGCGCCCGCGCCGGCCTGCATGTGGGTCGGGTCACACTGCGCGACAACCCGGCCGAGGACGTGGCCCGCGGCGCCAAGCCGGTGGAGGTTGACGGCCTGGGCAAGACCATCGCCGCGCGCCTGATGGCCACGGCGGTGGGCGGCCAGACCCTGTTGACCGGCGAGGCCCGCGCCGCACTCAATGGCGCGGCCGGCGGCACACCCGGCCTGCGCCTGGTATCGCACGGCCACTGGCGGCTCAAGGGCCTGCCCGAGCCGATGGAGCTGTTCGAGGCGGGCGGCGCGGACGCCCCGTTCACGCCGCCGCCCGACGCGGCCAAGTCCTACCGGGTGGTGCGCCAGGGCGACCTGTGGCAGCCGGCCCGTGAGGTGCGCCACAGCCTGCCGGCCGAGCGCGACACCTTCGTCGGCCGCCAGGGCGCCTTGCAGGCGCTGGCCCAGCGCTTCGAGCGCGGCGCCCGCATGGTCTCGCTGCTGGGCCTGGGCGGCAGCGGCAAGACCCGGCTGGCGCTGCGCTTCGGCCGTGCCTGGCTGGGCGACTACCCGGGCGGGGTATGGTTCTGCGACCTGGCCGGCGCGCGCGACCTGGAGGGCCTGCTGCGCGCCGTGGCCCTGGGCCTGGACCTGCCACTGGGCCGCGCCGACCCGACCGAGCAGATCGGCCATGCCATCGCCGGTCGCGGGCCCTGCCTGGTGATCTTCGACAACTTCGAGCAGGTGGCCCGGCTGGCCGAGGCCACGCTGGGCCGCTGGCTGGACCGCGCGCCCCAGGCCCGGCTGCTGGTGACCACGCGCGAGCTGCTGTGCATGGTGGGCGAGGAGGGCATGAACCTGCCGCCGCTGGACGCGCCCGAGGCCGAAGCGCTGTTCCTGCTGCGCGCCCGTGCGGCACGCCAGCACTACCAGCCCGACGCCGACGATGCGGCGGCGATCAGCACCCTGGTGCGCCTGCTCGACGGCCTGCCGCTGGCCATCGAGCTGGCCGCCGCGCGGGTGCGCATGCTGGCGCCGCGCGCGCTCCTGGCGCGCATGCGCGAGCGCTTCAAGCTGCTGACCTCGGGCGCCGGCCGCAGCGACCGCCAGGCCACGCTGCGCGCCGCTTTCGACTGGTCCTGGGACCTGATGGCCGAGAGCGACCGCGCCGCGCTGGCGCAGTTGTCGGTGTTCGAGGGCGGTTTCACGCTGGCCGCGGCCCAGGCGGTGCTGGACCTGGCGGCCATCGACCCCGACGCCTGGGGCGAGGATGCGGTGGGCTCGCTGGTCGACAAGTCCTTCGTGCGCGCGCTGGGCGATGACCGCTTCGACCTGCTGGCCAGCGTGCAGGACTATGCAGCCGAGCACCTGCGCAGCGCCGGCCGCTTTGCCGGCAGCGGCGAGGTCGCGGCCCTGGCCGCCCGGCAGCGCCATGGCGCCTGGTTTGCCGCGCTGGGGCCGGTGCGCGCCACCGCGCAGGCCTGCGCCGACCTGGACAACCTGCTGGCCGCCTGCCGGCGCGCGCTGCGGCGCGGCGACCCGGCGCTGGCCGCCGGCGCGCTGGACGGCGCCTGGGCGGCATTGCGCCGCCACGGCCCGATCAAGACCGGGCTGGAGCTGGCCGAGGCGGTCTGTGCCCTGGCCGGCCTGGACACGCGCGCCGCCGGGCGGGCCCAGCTGGCGCTGGGCCAGGCCCTGGACGCGTCGGGCCGGCTGGCCGATTCACGCCAGGCCATCGACCAGGCGCTGGCGCTGGCGCTGCTGGCCGGCGACCGGGCCTGCGAGGCCGAAGCAAGGCTGCAGCTGGCCGGCCTGGACCTGCGCGACGGCCGGCCCGACGCCGCCGCCGCCGGCCATGCGCAAGTGCTGAGCCAGGCCCGCCAACTGGGCCTGCCGTCGCTGGAATGTGCCGCCCTCAATGGCATGGGCAATGCCGCGATGAATGGCGGCGCGATGGACCAGGCCCGCACCCACTACCTGGCCTGCCTGGCCCTGGCCCGGCACTGCGGCGACCGCCACTGGCAGGGGAGCGCACTGGGCAACCTGGGCGGCCTGGACGCCACCATCGGCGAGCTGGCCGGGGCCCTGGCCCAGTACGAGGCGGCGCTGGACATCGCCCGCGCCCTGGGCGACCGCCAGCGCGAGGGCTTCACCCTGGCCAATCTGGGCCTGTTGCACCAGATGCAGGGCCGCCCGGCGCAGGCCATCGCCGCCGGCCAGCAAGCGCTGGCCGTGGCGCGCGGGCTGGGCCATGGCCGGCTCGAATGCACCGTGCTGTGCAACCTGGGCATCAGCGCGGCCGAGCAAGGCGACACCGCTGCCGCGCTGGACCATTACGCGTCGGCCTTGCGGGTGGCCCGGCAGGTGGCCGACCGCCGGCTGGAAGGCCAATGTCTGGGCTACCTGGGCCTGGTGCAGGCGCGCCAGCAGGATTTCGACAACGGCCGCCTGCACCTGGCCGAGGGCGAGGCCCTGCTGCGCCAGGTGGCCGACCCGCCCGGCCTGGGCGTGCTGCTGTGCGGCCGCGCCGAGTGCGAATGGCGGGCCGAAAGGCCTGGCGCAGCGATGGACGCCTACACCGAGGCCCGGCAGCTGGCCGGGCAGATCCAAGCCGGCCCGTCGTCCGAACTGGGCCAGGCACTGGCCCGGGTGGCCGGCCTGGTGGGGCTGGCGGCCTGAGGGGCTGAGGGGCTGAGGGGCTGAGGGTGGGCGGGCCGCTGGCTCACTCGTTCTGGATGATCGGGTCCAGCGTGGGCAGGGGCTTGCCGCCCTGGTTGACGTTGACGTCGTACTTGTAACGCTGGCCGGCCACATGGCCCCGGCGCAGGCAGGTGAAGCTGGCGCCCTGCTGGGTCGGCTTGCAGCCGTGGATGGCGTCGCCGGCCTTCTGGACAACGATGCCGTTGTCCGGAAAGGTGTGGCCCGGCGTGATCATCTGCCAGCGGATCGCGCCCTGGCTGCGTTTGACCACGGCCACCTGCTCGGGCACCTGGATCTTGCCGCCTACCACCTGGACCTGGATCACCCGCTCCTGGCCCTGTGCCAGCGCAGCGCTGGCCGCCAGCCCGGCTGCGACCAGCAGCAGACATGCTTTCATCATCGGTTTTCTCCTGCGCCCACCGCACGGGATGGACAACGGTGACATTGTGTATCGCCGGCAGCGGCCAGGCTTCATCAAGCGGGTGGGAGATCAGGCGCCCGGCGGGGCTGGCCAGGTCTCGATCACCACCGGCCGGCAGGGCGGCGCGGCGTCGGCCAGCTGCAGGGCTGCCTGCAAGGCGGCGCAGGCCGCATCGGCCGAAGCGACGTCGGCCGCATGCACCCGCAGCAAGGGCTCGCCGGCACGCAAGCGCGTGCCCAGCGCTTGCACTTGCGACAGCCCGACCCGGGCATCGACCGTGTCGCTGGCGCGCCGGCGGCCCCCGCCCAGCGCCACCACCACCAGCCCCAGGGCCCGGGTGTCCATCGCCGCCAGCACACCGTCGCGCGGCGCCGGCAGGTCGCGTTGCACCGGGGCGGCGGGCAGCCGCGGGTCGCGCAGCACATCGGCCGGGCCGCCCAGCCCGGCCACCATGCGGGCAAAGCATTCGGCGGCGCGGCCGCTGCGCAGCGCCGCGTCGGCCAGCCGATGCGCGTCGGCCAAAGTCGCCGCCAGGCCACCCAGCTGCAGCATCTGCGCGGCCAGCGTCAGGGTCAGCGCCAGCAGGCGCGGGTCGCGCGCGCTGCCAGTCAGAAAGGCCAGGCTCTCGGCCACCTCCAGCGCATTGCCGGCGCTGTGGCCCAGCACCTGGTCCATGTCGGTGATCAGCGCCCGGCAGGGCAGGCCGGCCTGGTTGGCCACCGACACCAGACTGGCGGCCAGTGTGCGGGCCGCGTCCGCCCCGGCCATGAAGGCGCCGTTGCCGACCTTGACGTCCATCACCAGGCCCTGCAAGCCGGCCGCCAGCTTCTTGCTGAGGATGCTGGCGGTGATCAGCGGCACCGATTCGACCGTGGCGGTGACATCGCGCACCGCATACAGCCGGCGGTCGGCCGGCGCCAGACGGGCGCTGGGGCCGATGATGGCGCAGCCGGCCTGGCGCAGCACCTGGCGCAGCAGGGCCGGCTCGGGGTCGACCCGGTAGCCGGGCAGGGCCTGCAGCTTGTCCAGGGTGCCACCGGTGTGGCCCAGGCCGCGGCCCGACACCATCGGCACCACGCCACCACAGGCCGCGACGATGGGCGCCAGCACCAGGCTGACCTTGTCGCCCACGCCGCCGGTGGAATGCTTGTCCAGCAGTGGCCCGGCCAGCCCGGCATCGTCCCAGCGCAAGACCTCGCCGGACTGGGTCATCGCGCGGGTCAGGGCCACGCATTCGGCCGGGCCCATGCCATTGAGCAGGATGGCCATGGCCAGCGCCGCCACCTGGCCCTCGCTCCAGCTGCCGTCGACCAGGCCGCGCACGAAGGCGTCGATCTGGGCCGGGCTGAGCGCACCGTGGTCGCGCTTGGTGCGGATGATCTCGGCGGGCAGCATGTGGGGCCGGCCGCGGGCACTCAGTAGCTGCCCGGGGCAGCGTTGTCGGCGCCATCCTGCCCGGCCAGCACCGCCTCGATGTCGCCGAGCAGGCCGCTGGCGCCAAAGCGCAGGCGCGCCGGCGTCAGCGCCGATGGGCCCAGGATCTGCCGGGCCAGGCCGATATAGCGCACCGCATCGGCCAGCTTGCGGATGCCGCCCGACGCCTTGAAGCCCACCGACGCGCCACGCGGATGGCGGGCGATGGCCTGCAGCATGAGCTCGGCCGCCGCCGGCGTGGCGCCGGTGGCGGTCTTGCCGGTGCTGGTCTTGAGGAAGTCGACCCCGGCATCCAGGCCGATGCGGCAGGCCCGGTCGATCAACGCGGGGTCGGCCAGGTCACCGGATTCCAGGATCAGCTTGAGCGTGCGGCCGGCACAGGCCGCGCGCACCGCCGCCACCAGCGCCTGCGCAGCGGCCGCGTCACCTTGCTGCAAGGCCCGCCAGGGCAGCACCAGGTCGATCTCGTCGCCGCCGGCGTCGATGATCTGGCGCGTGTCGGCCAGCGCCCCGGCCAGGTCGATGCCACCGTGCGGAAAATTGGCCACCGCCGCCACCCGGACGCCGGCCGGCAGCGCGGCCCGCACCTGGGCCACGAAACGCGGCCAGACGCACAGCGCGGCCGGCCGGCCGGCCGGGCCGAGCGCACGGGCGCACAGCGCGGCCAGGGCCGGGCCATCGTCCGCGTCGTTCAGGCTGGTGAGGTCCAGGCAGGCCAGCGCCAGGCGGGCGTTGGCGCTGGCCGTGCCGGCCTCAGGGGCGGAGGCGGAGAGTGGCACGTTGGTCATCACGGGCCCTTGGTGCTGGCTGCGGGGTCAGAACACATAGGCCTGGCGCGACCAGAATTCGCGCAGCAGCGCCAGGCCCGGCGCGCTGGCCCGCCGGGCATCGGCCTGGGCCTGCTCGACCGCCCAATCGGCGGTGGACAGCGCCAGCAGATCGCTCCGGGTGGGCCGCGACAGGCCCATGTGCCAGGACCCGAACTGGCGCGCCGCCACCGGCATGTTGAGCAGTTCGATCAGGCCGCTATGGCGTCGGCTGTTGCGGATGCGCACATAGGTCTCGGCCATCGGCGCGGCCTCGCCTTCGAAGTACTGCATGAAGCTGCCGTCGCCGTAGAGCAGCACCCCCGAGATCCGGTTCTCGCGGTTCAGGCGGCGCGCCTCGACCAGCAGGTCTTCAAGCTGCGGCGTGCCCATGGGCTGGATCGCCGTGCTGACATAGACCACGCATTGCAGCAGGGCGGCAGCGGGGCTGACGGGGCCGGCGGGTGGGGCGATCACCGGCGCACCACCTGGTCGGCGGGCGCATAGTCGGCGGCCTTCAGCGGGCTGCGGCTGGCGATGAAGCCGCGCAGCACATCCGCATCGTTGAAGCCCGTGTCCAGGTAGCCCGGGTGGGTGTTGAGCTTGGGATAGCCGTCGCCGCCGGTGGCGGTGAAGTTGGTGATGGCCAGCCGGTAACGCTCGGCCGGGCCGATGCGCTGGCCGCCGATGCGGGCCTCGACCAAGGCATTGGCCTCGATGCGCAGCTGCACCCCGGCGGTCTGGGGGAAGGCGCCCGAGCCCGGCGTCATCCGGGCGGCGGCGCGCAGGTAGTCCAGCAACTCGGCGCCGCTGAGCGTGACCACCGCCACGGTGTTGGCGAAGGGCTGCACCTTGAGCAGGTCGCGGTAACTGATCTGTCCGGCCGGCAGGCTGTCGCGCACCCCGCCGCTGTTGAGGATGGCCAGGTCGGCGCCGGTTTTCTCCATCATCGCCCGGGCGATCATCGTGCCCAGGTTGGTGGGCTGCCTGCGCACCCGCTCGCGGTCGCCGTCCAGCACCGCGTCGGCCGCGCCGACCGGCACGCTCAGCCGGGTCTGGCCGGCGGCCTGGAAGGGCTGCAGAAAGGTCTTGAGGCCCGCATCCTCGGCAATGGTCTCGGTGTAGGGCGCCTTCTTGCCGTCGGCCAGGCGCTGCTTGAGGTTGACCGGGATCAGCTGGTATTTCACCAGCGTGACCTTGCCGGCGTCGATCACGAAGTCGGCCCGGCCCACATACTTGCCCCACTCATGGGCCTGCACGATCCAGGTGCCGTTCTGGCGGTCGGGCGCGCAGGGCGTGCCGGGCACATAGGCGTTGTTGCGCTGGTTCTCCCCCGCCATGCAGACCGGGTTCTGGCTGTGGCCGCCCACCACCAAGTCCAAGCCTGTGGTGGCCCGCGCCATCTCGACGTCGCCGGGCGCGTTGACGCCCCGGTTGGCGTCGGGGTAATGGCCCATGTGGGTGGTGGCGATGACCATGTCGGCCTGGGCTCGCAGCTCGGGCAGCAGCCGCGCCGCCTCGGGGATGGGCGGGCGGATCTCGATGCCGCGCAGGTTCTCGGGCAACACCATCTTGTGGGTGTCGTCCGTGGTCAGGCCCATCACCGCGACACGGTAGCCGCCGCGCTCGAAGATGCGGTAGGGCTCGAACATGCGCCGCCCACCCTGGTAGATATTGGCCGCCAGCATCGGGAACTGGATCCAGCCGCGCTGCTTGGCCAGCACCGCCGGGGGCTTGTCGAACTCGTGGTTGCCCACCGCCATCGCGTCATAGCCCAGCTGGTTCATGCCCTTGAAGTCGGGCTCGGCATCCTGCAGGTCGCTCTCGGGCACGCCGGTGTTCACATCGCCGCCGTCCAGCAGCAGGCTGTGGCCGCCGGCCGCCGCCACCTCGGCGCGCAGCCTGTCGATCAGGGTCTTGCGCGCGGCCAGGCCGTATTCACCGTCGGCATTGGCCCAGAAGCGGCCATGGTGATCGTTGGTGTGCAGGATGGTCAGCTTGAGCGGCGGGCGGGGCGCCGGCGGCGTGGCACAGCCGGCCAACAAAGCGGTTAGCGCCAAGCCGGAAATCGTAAGTCGACTGGACACGCGATGCTCCTGTTTCTTGGGGACCAAAACAGCGAGCATGCCATACGTGGTCGTCAAGATAGGGTCGCGATTGGCCCAGTCTCTTATCATTCATCCATGCGCCCAAAACCCATAGCAAAGAGTGCCGAACACGGAAAGCCAAGTTCGTTGCCGAAGGCCTTTGGCCCTTTGTCGCGCAAGGGATTTGAGATCAAGTTCCTCGGTCATGCTCAGTCGATCTTGACAGGTGAGTTCGGCGACGCGCTATCGGAAATTTCCGGTGTACTGGACCGAGTGGAACTGCCGATCACCGAGATCATTGGCAGTGGTGGCGGCGAAACAAAATTCACGCAGCGGCTGCGTCGTGCATTGGCTGCTCTTGGCTGGCAAAAGCATGAATTCAAGATCGCCAAGACTATCGACGGCGTACAACGCGAGTCAATATCGCATGAGGTTGATCACGTCAAACGCTTCGATGCCGGCGCCATCGCATGCGAGATTGAATGGAACAACAAGGATCCATTCTTTGACCGAGATCTAGAAAATTTCAAGCGCCTGCACGCGGAAGGTGCCATCAGCGCAGCAATCTTGATCACGCGCGGAAAGTCGCTTCAGAATGCTTTGTGGGACGCTGTACAGCGGTTCGCTGCTGACCGCGGCATTCAGGACATGGACTTGCTAGCCCAACACAGTGTTGTGCCCACACCCAAACAACGCGCCAACATCTTGAAACGCGTGAACCGCAAGGGAGACCCACTGCCATTTGTGCAAGCCTGGACTGACAACTTTGTCTCCAACAAGTTTGGTCAAGCCACCACCCACTGGAGCAAGCTGATGGATCGTGTTGATCGCGGTGTCGGCAACCCTTGCCCTCTGTTGTTGATTGGCCTACCTGCATCAATCTTGGTATTCGACGCGGCACCCGTCGAAGCGGTAACCGACGACGATTTGAAGGTCTCCGATGCCGGATCAAACCTCCAAGAATAGCTGCGCAGGATGCGCGCTCACTGGGCTTCGAACAGCGGGGGGCAGATCAGCCTGCGAGTGATTGGCATAAGTGGCCCAGGTCGGCGTGTAGCTCTCGTGCGCTTGATCACCCCAGACGGCCCAACCGTGGCGCTCACCCCGGGCAAACATTTCCAAATACGGGCCAGGGCTGCAGTCAGTGATCAGTTTGAACTGTTCATCGGGCTTGCGCGAGTGCTCTCGCTTTCGGGTAGAAATCATGTTGACCTGAGTGCGCCCGGGTTGCAACGTACGCACATTCTTACCGCGTGTGCCGAACAGCAGCAATTCGGTGACATTACGAAAGTAAAACCCAACACCTCGTCCGTCAGGGCCGCCGTCCTTGCGGATCTTCGACCAGACAATGTTGCTCTTGTAGGTGAAGCCCCAGGCCGCCATTACAGCAAGGCCATCGGGCAAGAGCGCATTGGGCACCCACATGTACAAGTGTGCGGAATCAGCAGCGACGCCAGCCACAGGCAAGGCCTTGATACCGTCCAGCGACAGAGTTGCGTATCGCGCGAGCCGCTTGTGCTCCGGCGCCACCTTGCCGGTGCGGTTCTGAAACTGCCAGGGGGGATCTGCAAGGATCGTCCTGAACTTTCGCCCGTCAATAAAGCGCAGGAAATCGGCGGTGGCTGGGTGGTCATTCATCAGGGACATCGTACCAATCAAGAGTCGACTTGCTCCAAAAACCTGTAAAAAGATCCAGCGCCCCGCGTTTTCGCGAAACGGGATAACCCTAGAGCGCCAGCGCCGGCACGATGGCGGCCATCAACCGCATGGCGGTGGTGGCGGTGGCCTGCGCGGTGTGCAGGGTGTGGGCATGGCTCAGGGTCTCGGCGGCCATGCCGGCGCCCATATTGGTCAGCATCGCCAGGCCCATCACCCTCAGGCCGGCATGGCGCGCCAGGATGGTCTCGGGCACGGTGCTCATGCCCACCGCCTGCGCGCCCAGCAGCTGCAGCATGCGGATCTCGGCCGGCGTCTCGAACTGCGGGCCCAGCACCCAGGCGTAGACGCCCTCGTGCAGTTCGATGCCCTCGGCAGCCGCGGCGGCGGCGGCCTGGTCGCGCAGCGCCACGTCGTAGGCGGCCGACATGTCGATGAAACGGCTGGCGCCTGGCTCGTCATGCAGGGGCGTGCGCTGCACCAGGTTGAGGTGGTCGCTGATCAGCATCAGCGAGCCCGGCGCCATCTCGGTGGCCAGGCTGCCCGCCGCATTGGTCAGCAGCAGCGAGCTGCAGCCCAGCGCGGCCAGCGTGCGGATGGCTCCCTTCATGCCACCGGCATCGCCCGTCTCGTAGGCATGTTTGCGGCCGCGCAGCAGCGCCACCCCGACGCCGGCTATGCGGCCCAGACGCAGGCTGCCGGCATGGCCGGCCACGCCCAGCACCGGGAAGGCGGGCAGCTCGGCATAGGCGATGTCCACGGCATCGGTCACCAGGCTGGACACGCCGTCCCAGCCCGAGCCCAACACGATGCCTAGCTTGGGGGCCAGGCCTGGAGCGGCGGCCTGGATGCGGGCCAGGCTGGTGGCGATGGCGTCTTGCAGGGTGTCGGTGGTCATGGCGGGCAGCAGCCTCAGGTGTTGGAGAGATGGCCGGGCCCGAAACTGGCCGGCAGCAGCTGGCCCAGGGTGTAGCGCTGGCGCACGGATTGCAGGTCGGCGGCCCAGACGGGGATGTCGTCGGCGGCAAACTCGCGCAGGCGCTGGCGGCAGCCGCCGCAGGGCGTCACTGGATCATCGGCCACGCCCACCACCACCGCCGCCAGGATGCGTGTGCCGCCGGCCAGCACCAGGTGGGCGATGGCCGAGGCCTCGGCGCACTGGCCCTGCGGGTAGGCGGCGTTCTCGATATTGCAGCCGGCATGCACGCCGCCGTGCTCGTCCAGCAGCGCCGCGCCCACGGCGAAGCGTGAATAGGGGGCATAGGCCCGCGCGCGGGCGGCGCGCGCCGCCGCCAGAAGCGCTTGCATCACCGGCTCATCGATCATGCTGGTCAACGCTCCTTGACATAGGGAATGCCCAGCGCCGCCGGCGCGCGCGAGCGGCCGACAAAGCCGGCCAGCAGCACCACCGTCATCACATAGGGCAGGGCCTGGATGGCCTGCACCGGCACCGCGCCGCCGCCCAGCGCGGCCGGCAGCAGCACACCCTGCAGGCGAATCGCCACGGCGTCGAGAAAGCCGAACAGCAGGCAGGCCCACAGCGCCGTCACTGGATGCCATTTGCCGAAGATCATCGCCGCCAGCGCCATGTAGCCGCGCCCGGCCGTCATGTGGGGCACGAAGTTGGCGTTCTGCGCCAGCACCAGGTAGGCCCCCGCCAGGCCACACAGCAGGCCGTTGGCACCCAGCGCGCCGTAGCGCAGGCCCTTTACGGACAGGCCGGCGGCGTCCGCCATCGCCGGGTTGTCGCCGGTGGCGCGCAGGCGCAGGCCGACCCGGGTGCGGTACAGCAGCCACCACAGCGCGGGCACCAGCCCCAGCGCCAGATACACCATGGCGTTGTGGCCCAGCAGCCCGCCGCCCAGCACCGGGCCGATCATGGATCCGATCACGGGCCAGCCGGCCAGCGGCCCGGCCAGGCCGCTGAACCAGGGGGTCAGGCGCACCGCATCGGGAAGCGGCGGTGTCTGCCCGCCCTGCTTGAACCAGGCAATGCCCAGCACGATGCTCAGGCCGGCGGCGATCATCGACAGCGCCATGCCCATCACCACCTGGTCGCCGGTGTGGCTGACGCAGGCATAGCCGTGCAGCATCGACAGCGCCAGGCCCACCGCCAGCGCCGCCAGCAGCGCCAGCGGCAGCGACCCGCTGGCCGCCCCGGCGGCGCCGGCGGCAAAGGCCGCCAGCAGCATCTTGCCCTCCAGGCCCAGGTCGATCACGCCCGAGCGCTCGCTCAGCAGACCGGCCAGCGCGCCCAGGATCAGCGGCGTGCTCACGCGCAGCGTGGACGCCAGCAGGCCGCCGACCATGGTCTCATCCATGCGGCCCCCCGGCGGCGGCGGCCAGCGGTGCGCGCGGCGCCAGCCGCGCATGGACCCGCGCCAGCGTAGGCGCCGCCACCTGCGCCATCGCGCCCGAGAACAGCACGATCAGGCCCTGCAGCGTGGTCACCATGTCGCGGCTGAAGCCGGGGATCTCGAAGGCCAGCTCGGCCCCGCCCTGGAACAGCGCGCCGAACAGCAGCGCGGCCAGCACGATGCCCACCGGGTGGTTGCGGCCGATCAGCGACACCGCGATGCCGGTGAAGCCCGCGCCCACCACATAGTCCAGCAGCAGCCGGTGCTGCACCCCGGCCAGCTCGTTGATGCCCACCAGGCCGGCCAGCGCGCCCGAGATCATCATGCTCAGCATCACCTGGCGGCGCGGCCAGATGCCGCTGTAATGGGCCGCATCGGGCGCGAAGCCCACCGCGCGCAGCTCGTAGCCGGCACGCGAGCGCCACAGGAAGAGGTAGACCGCCACGGCTGAGCCCGCTGCCAGCAGCAGGCTCAGGTTGAGCGGGGTGCGCGGCCAGGCGATGCCCAGCAGCGCGAGCGCCGCATGCGCGCCGGGCATCTGGGCCGACTCGGCGAAGGCCTCGGTCTCCACCGTCATGCTACCCGGCGCCTTGAGCACATTGACCAAGAGGTAGGCCAGCAGTGCCGAGGCGATGAAATTGAACATGATGGTGGTGATCACGATATGGCTGCCGCGCCAGGCCTGCAGCGCGGCCGGCACCGCCGCCCAGGCCGCGCCCGCAACTGTCGACGCCAGCACCATCAGCGGCAGCAGCAGCAGCGCCGGCAGGCGCGGCCCCAGCCACAGCGCCACCAGCGCGCAACCCAGGCCGCCGATCATCGCCTGGCCCTCGCCGCCGATGTTGAACAGCCCGCCATGGAAGGCCACCGCCACCGCCAGGCCGGTGAAGACGAAGGTGGTCGCGTAATACAGGGTATAGCTGATGCCGGCCCGGCTGCCGAAGGCGCCCTTGACCAGCTGGGTGATCACCTGCACCGGGTCGAGCCCGATCACCGCCACCACCACCGCGCTGACCGCCAGCGCCATCGCCAGGTTGACCAGCGGCAGCAGCACCAGGTCCATCCAGCGCGGCATCTCCACCGGCCGGCTCACGCGGCCTCCAGCGCTTGCGCGCCGGCCATCAGGCGGCCCAGCGCGGCCTCGGTGCAATCGTCGATGGCCAACTCGCCGGCGATGCGGCCGCGGTCCATCACCAGCACCCGGTCGGACAGCGCCAGGATCTCGTCCAGCTCGCTCGACACCACCAGCAGCGCGCCGCCGGC
>JANNZD010000254.1:0-3148 GCA_031410435.1 Betaproteobacteria bacterium
TCGCGCCCGGCCTGCTCGACGATGCGGCCCAGGTACATCACCGCCACCGTGTCGCACATATGGCGCACCACGCCCAGGTCGTGCGAGATGAACAGGTAAGTCAGGCCGAAGTCGCGCTGCAGCCGCAGCATCAGGTTCAGCATCTGGGCCTGGATGGCCACGTCCAAGGCGGAGACCGGCTCGTCGCAGACCACCAGCTCGGGCCGGGCGGCCAGCGCCCGCGCCAGCACGATGCGCTGGCGCTGGCCGCCCGAGAACTGATGCGGGAAGAGCTGCATCTGCTCCGCCTTCAGCCCCGTCTGCACGAACAGCTGCTCGGCCAGCGCGGGCCGATCGGACGGCGCACCCACGTCCATCAGGTTCAGCGCGTCCCCGATGGCGTCGCCAGCGCGCTTGCGCGGGTTCAGCGACGCGTACGGGTCCTGGAACACCATCTGGAAGCGCCGGCGCTCGCGCCGCAGCGCGTCGCCCTGCAGCGCACCGATCTCGCTGCCGCCCAGGTGCACGCTGCCGGCCGTGATGTCGACCAGGCGCATCACCGCCAGCGCAGTGGTGCTCTTGCCCGAGCCGCTCTCGCCGACGATGCCGAAGGTGCTGCCCCGGGGGATGTTGAAGCTGACGCCATCCACCGCCTTGACCGAGCGCTTGGCGCGCAGCAGTCCGCCGCCGATCGGGAAGTGCACCTTCAGGTCGCGAACCTGCAGCAGGGTGTCACCGCTCATGTGATCACCTCGGCGTGTTCGGCATGCAACCAGCACATCACCGTGCGGCCCTCGGCCGGCGCGCTGCGCGGCGGCAGCTGGCTGCGGCAGCGCGGCATCACCTGGGCGCAGCGCTCGGCAAACAGGCAGCCGGCGCCGCGCTCCAGCAGGGACGGCACGCTGCCGGGGATCTCTTCGAGCATCTGCCCGGGCAGGGCCGTGCGGGCACCGGGCGCGCAGGCGATCAGCCCGCGGGTGTAGGGGTGCAGGGGCGTGCGCAACACCTCGGCCACCGCGCCGCTCTCGACGATGTGGCCGGCATACATCACCAGCACCCGATCGGCCATCTCGGCCACCACGCCCATGTCATGGGTGATCAGCACCACGGCGGTGCCGGTACGGTCGCGCAGGTCGGCGATCAGGTCGAAGATCTGCGCCTGCACCGTGACGTCGAGTGCGGTGGTGGGCTCGTCGGCGATCAGCACATCGGGCTGGCAGGCCAGGGCCATGGCGATCATCACGCGCTGGCGCATGCCGCCCGAGAACTGGTGCGGGTACTCGTGCACCCGGCGTTGCGGGTCGGGGATGCCCACGGCCTCGAGCATTTCCACCGCGCGTTGCAGCGCCGCCGCGCGCGACAGGCCCTGGTGCAGGCGCACGGCTTCGGCGATCTGGTCGCCCACGCTGTAGGCCGGGTTCAGGCTGGTCATCGGCTCCTGGAAGATCATCGAGATGCGGTTGCCGCGCACCTGGCGCATCGCCGGCTCGCTCAGCGCCAGCAGGTCGCGCCCGTCGAACATTACCCGGCCGGCGGCGATGCGCCCGGGCGGCTGATTGATCAGGCGCAGGATGGCCAGCGCGGTGACGCTCTTGCCGCAGCCCGACTCGCCCACCACGGCCAGGGTCTGGCCGCGCTGCAGATCAAAACTCACGCCGTCCAGCACACGCGCCACGCCGCGCCGGGTGCGGAACTCGACGCTCAGGCCCTGCACCGACAGCAGGGGTTGGTCGCTCATGCTGGGATCATCAAGGCATCACCGCAGGTGCAGCTTGGGGTTGAAAGCATCGTTCAGCCCGTCTCCGATCAGGCTGACCGACAGCACGGTGAGGAAGATGGCCGCGCCCGGGAAGGTGACGGCCCACCAGCATTCGAGGATGTTGCGGCGGTTGCTGCCGATCATCAGGCCCCAGCTCATCACATTGGCGTCCGACAGGCCGAGAAAGCTCAAGCCGGCCTCGAAGAGGATGGCCGAGCCGACGATCAGCGAGGCCGAGACGATCAGCGGCGGCAGCGCATTGGGCAGGATCTCGCGCAGCATCAGGCGCCCATGGCCAGCGCCCATGGCGCGCGCGGCCTGGGTGTACTCCAGGTGCCTCAGACGCATGAACTCGGCCCGCGCCAGGCGGGCGGTGCCGGTCCAGGCAACGCTGCCGATGGCGAACACCACCACCGTCAAGGACGGCGTGAACAGCGTGACCAGCACCATCGCAAACAGCAGCGCTGGCAGCACCTGGAACAGCTCGGTCACGCGCGACAGCAGGGTGTCCACCGCGCCGCCGAAATAGCCGGCCAGCGCGCCGATGGTCACGCCTATGCTCACCGCCAGCGTGGCCGCGGCCAGGCCCACCAGCACCGTGGCGCGGCCGCCCACCAGCACCCCGGCCAGCACGTCGCGGCCCAGGTAGTCGGTGCCCAGCCAGACGCTGGCGTTGGTGAAGGGCTCGGTGAAGGGCGCGGCCACGATGTCGAAGGGCGCCACGCCGTACAGGCCCGGGCCGGCCAGCATCATCGCCACGATGGCCGTGAGCAGGCCCAGTCCAAGCAAGGCGGCCTGGTTGCTGCGGAAGACGCGCCAGGCCTCGCGCCAGGGCGACAGGGCTTCGATCGTCGGCCCAGGCGCGGCGCCGGGCAGGGGAGTTGAGCTGTTGGTGGCCATGGTCGTCACTTGCCGCGCAGCCGCGGGTCGATCCAGCGGTAGCTCAGGTCGGTGAGCAGGTTGGCCACGATCACCAGGATGGCCGAGAAGGTCAGCACGCCCAGCAGCGTGGGGTAGTCGCGGCCCAGGATGGCGTCCAGCGCCAGCGTGCCCAGGCCGGGCCAGCTGAACACGGTCTCGACCAGCACGGCGCCGGAGATCAGGTTGCCGAACTGCAGCCCCGCGATCGTCACCACCGGCATCAGCGCGTTGCGCAGCGCGTGCTTGAACGTGACGACCCATTCGCTCAGGCCCTTGGCGCGTGCGGTACGGATGTAGTCCGAGCCCAGGATCTCGAGCATGCTGGCACGCGCGAGCCGGCTGTATTGCGCCAGGTAGATGATGGTGAGCGTGAGCGCCGGCAGCACCAGGTGGTGCAACACGTCGACCACCGCGCTCCAGCCGCCGACACCGAACTGGCGCACGTCGCGCATGCCGGCGATCGGCAGGATCGGCCAGACCTTGCCGAAC
>JANNZD010000255.1:0-12581 GCA_031410435.1 Betaproteobacteria bacterium
TCGGCATCCGGGATGCCGTCACGGCCCGGGCCGTGGGGCAGGTCTCGGATGCGGTGGTGATCGGGTCCAAGCTGGTGCAGATCCTGCACGAGGCGCCGCCCGAAGCCGCCGCCGAGGCGGGCCGGGCCTTCATGGCCGAGATCCGCGCCGCGCTGGACGCGCTGTAACCGACAGGAGTTGACGATGAGCTGGCTTGAGAAGTTGCTGCCGCCCAAGATGCAGCAGACCGACCCGACCGAGCGCCGCTCGGTGCCGGAAGGCCTGTGGGTCAAGTGCCCGGCCTGCGAAACGGTGCTCTACAACACCGACCTGGCCCAGAACGTCAACGTCTGCCCCAAGTGCAGCCACCACCACCGCATCGGCGCGCGCGCCCGGCTCGACGCCTTTCTCGATGCCGAGGGCCGCTACGAGATCGGCCAGGAGGTGGTGCCGGTCGATCCGCTGAAGTTCAAGGACAGCCGCAAGTACACCGAGCGCCTGAAAGACGCGCTCGAGGCCACCGGCGAGACCGATGCGCTGGTGGTGCTTGGCGGCGCGGTGATGAGCGTGCCGCTGGTGGTGGCCTGTTTCGAGTTCGACTTCATGGGCGGGTCGATGGGTTCGGTGGTGGGCGAGCGCTTCGTGCGCGGGGTCGAGGCCGCGATCGAGCAGAAGGTGCCCTTTGTGTGCTTCACCGCCACTGGCGGCGCGCGCATGCAGGAGGGCCTGTTCAGCCTGTTCCAGATGGCCAAGACCAATGCTGCGCTGACCCGCCTGGCCAAAGCCAAGCTGCCCTACCTCAGCGTGCTGACCGACCCGACCATGGGCGGGGTGTCGGCCAGCTTCGCCTTCGTCGGCGATGTGGTGATCGCCGAGCCCAAGGCCCTGGTCGGCTTCGCCGGCCCGCGGGTGATCGAGAACACCGTGCGCGAGAAGCTGCCCGAGGGCTTCCAGCGGGCCGAGTTTCTGATCACCAAGGGCGCCATCGACCAGATCGTCGACCGGCGCCAGTTGCGCCCCACCATCGCACGCATGCTGGCCATGTTGCAGCGGCAGAACGCCGACGCAGTAGCCTGACGCCGCCGCCCTGCGCCTTTGCCCGGGCCCGCGCGGGCCCGGCCTTGTTTCCATCTCGCCCTTTGGCCCCTTGATGACCCTGCCCAGAACCCTGGCCGACTGGCTCGCCCATTGCGAGTTGCTGCACCCCAAGACCATCGACATGACGCTGGACCGGGTGCTCGCGGTGCGCGACCGCCTGGGCCTGCGCTTCTCGGCGCCGGTGATCAGCGTGGCCGGCACCAATGGCAAGGGCTCGTCCTGCGCGATGCTGGAGGCTATCGCGCTGCAGGCCGGCTACCGGGTGGGTCTGTACATCAAGCCGCACCTGCTGCATTTCGAGGAGCGCTGCCGCATCAATGGCGAGATGGCCACGGCCGACAGTCTGCTGCCGCATTTCGAGGCGGTGGAGACGGCCCGAGGCAGCATCACGCTGACCTGGTTTGAGTTCACCACGCTGGCCATCCTGCGCGCGCTGTCACAGGCCCCGCTGGACCTGGTGATCCTGGAGGTCGGCATGGGCGGCCGGCTCGACGCCGTCAATGCGATCGATGCCGACTGCGCGCTGATCACCAGCATCGCGCTCGACCATACCGAGTTCCTGGGCCCAGACCGCGAAACCATCGCCATCGAGAAGGCCGGCATCATGCGGGCCGGCCGGCCGGTGGTGGTCAGCGACCCCGAGCCACCCGCCTCCTTGCAGGCCCGCGCCGATGCCTTGGGCGCCGACCTGTGGCGCCTGGGGCGCGACTACAACTTTCAGGGTGACAAGCAGCAATGGGCCTGGCGCGGCCGGGCCCAGCGCTTCAACAGCCTGGCCTACCCGGCGCTGAGCGGCGCCAACCAGCAGATCAACGCGGCCGGCGTGCTGGCGGTGTTCGAGGCGCTGCGCGAGCGCCTGCCCATCAATGCCCAGGCGGTGCGCAACGGCCTGGCCATGGTGGAGCTGCCCGGTCGCTTCCAGATCGTGCCCGGCCAGCCCACGCTGGTACTGGACGTGGCGCACAACCCGCAAGCCGTGGCCGCATTGGCCAACAGCCTGGATCAGATGGGCTACTTTCCCCAGACCCATGCGGTCCTGGGCGTGATGCGCGACAAGGACATCGCCGAACTGCTGCGCCACATAGTGCCTTTGGTCGACTGCTGGCATCTGTGCGACCTGCCGCTGCCGCGGGCCGCGTCGGCCGATGCGCTGGCCGCACTGGTGCGGGCCGCCAGCGGCAGCCGCAAGATCAGCCTGCATTGCCATGCCGACCCGGCCACGGCCCTGGCAGCGGCGGCGGCCGGCGCTGACCCGGCTGATAGAATCGTGGTCTTCGGTTCGTTCTACACCGTGGGGGGGGTTCTGCAGCAGGGCCTGCCCCGTTTGACGGCACGCCATGCACCGGCCCAGGCATCTGCCCGGCTGCTGCACGGGCCGTCTGCCAGCATCGGTTGAACCTACCACCGCGCCGGGCCCGCCCGGCCCGCGTGACCGCTCGACAACCCTTCACGGCTGCGGCCTCGGCGCCGCCGCCCCAACGCATGGGCCTGCTGTCCTACTTCAAACGCCAGCCAGACGCCGAGCCTGCAGCGCTTGCGGCCCCGCCACCCGAGCCGGACGCGGTGGCGGCTGCGCGGGCACGGGCGCGCCGCCGCCTGCTGGGCGCCACGGTGCTGCTGGGCGTCGGCGTGATCGGCTTTCCGCTGCTGTTCGAAACCCAGCCCCGGCCCATCCCGGTGGACATCCCGATCGAGATCCCGTCCAAGGACCAGGACACGCCCGGGATGCGCGCCCCGGCGACACCGATGGCCCGGGCCTCGGCCGCGGTGGTGGACGATGGCCCGGTGCAGCCCCTGGTGGTGCCCGGCAAATCGGGGGCGGCCGACCGGGCCGCTGCGGCGCCGGTCGAGATCGTGGAACGGGGCACCGAACAGGGCCGCGAATGGGCATCTGGCGCGCCAGGTGGGGCCAAGGGGGCCGCCAATACGTCCGCCAGTACGTCCGCCAGCATGTCCGCCAGCAATGCGGCGGCCAAGCCGCCAGCAGCGCCGTCAACTGCCAGCAAACCGGCCGCCGCTGCGGCCAGCCCGCCGGCACCGGCACCGGCCCGGCCGGCCGATGACGGTGCCCGGGCGCGCGCCCTGCTGGACGGCCAGCCCGCACCGGCCCTGGCCGCCTCGGCGGCAGCGCCCCAGGCCAGTGCAGGCACCAGCCGGGTGGTGGTGCAGGTCGGCGCCTATACCGATGCCACCAAGCTGGCCGAGGCCCGGCGCAAGCTCGAATCCCTGGGCTTCAAGACCTATACCCAGGTGGTCGAAAACGAGGCCGGCAAACGCACCCGGGTACGCATCGGCCCGTTTCCCACCCGGGCCGAGGCCGACAAGGCCGCCGCCAGGGTCAAGGCCGCCGGCCTGCCGGCGGCGATCCTGGCGCTGTGAGCCCGGTCGCCACCCTGGCCGGCGCCGTGGGCGGCCGGCGCAGCCGTGTCGATGGCCGGCCATGAATGCCTTGCCCCAACTCGCCTGGGTCGATTGGGCCATGCTGGCCACGCTGGCCGCGTCGATGCTGATCGGCCTGGCGCGCGGGCTGGTGTTCGAGTTGATGTCGCTGGTGGGCTGGGTCGTGGCCTACTTTGCGGCCCAGGTCTACTCGCCCCAGTTGGGCCTGCATTTGCCCATCGGCGCACCCGGTTCGGCGCTGCAGCAGGGCGCGGCCTTTGTGGTGACTTTCCTGGGGGTCTTGCTGGCCTGGACGGTGTTGGCGCGCCTCTTGCGCCTGCTGATCCGGGCCACGCCGCTGACCCTGATCGACCGCCTGCTGGGCGCCGGCTTTGGGGGCCTGCGCGGTGTACTGCTGCTGCTGGTGGTGGCCACTGGGGTGTCCTTCACGCCAGCACAGCGTGCCCAGGCGTGGCAGGATTCCGTGGGTGCGGGCTGGCTGGCCCAGGCCATGATCATCGTCAAACCCCTGCTGCCGGCCGAGGTGGCGCGTCATCTCGCCGCTTGAAGACCGCCCCCAGCCCGCTGCAACTTCGGATGGCCCCTTACTCTCGACCCCAGGACTCCCCATGTGCGGCATCGTTGGTGTGATCTCCAAAGCGCCGGTCAACCAGCTGATCTACGACGCGCTGCTGCTGTTGCAGCACCGCGGCCAGGACGCTGCCGGCATCGTCACGATGCTGGGCACCCAGTGCTTCATGCACAAGGCCCGCGGCATGGTCAAGGACGTGTTCCGCACCCGCAACATGCGGGCCCTGCCCGGTGCGGTGGGCCTGGGCCAGGTGCGCTACCCGACGGCCGGCAATGCCTTCAACGAGGAGGAGGCCCAGCCCTTCTATGTCAATGCGCCCTACGGCATCGTGCTGGTGCACAACGGCAACCTGACCAATGCCCCGGCGCTGAAGCAGGAGTTGTTCGACATCGACCGCCGCCATGTCAACACCGGCAGTGACACCGAGGTGCTGATCAATGTGCTGGCCCACGAGATGGAGCGCGCCGGACGCGACGTGCCGCTGACCCCTGCCCTGGTGTTCCGCGCGGTGCGGGCAGTGCACCAGCGCATCCGCGGCAGCTATGCGGTGATCGCGCTGATCGCCGGCTATGGCCTGCTGGCCTTCCGAGACCCCTATGGCATCCGACCGCTGGTCTATGGCGTGAGCACGCTGCCGGCGTCCGAGGGCGGCGGCCCCGAGGTGATGCTGGCCAGCGAGACCGTGGCGCTGGAAGGCACTGGCCACCGGGTGGTGCGCGATGTGGCGCCCGGCGAGGCCCTGTTCATCGACCTGGACGGCCGGGTGCACAGCGAGCAATGCGCGGCCACGCCCACGCTGCATCCCTGCATGTTCGAGTATGTCTACCTGGCGCGGCCCGATTCGGTGATCGACGGCATCTCGGTCTACCAGGCGCGGCTGAACCTGGGCGAGAACCTGGCCCAGCGGGTGATCAACACCATGCCGCCCAGCGACATCGATGTGGTGATCCCGATTCCCGAGTCGAGCCGGCCGTCGGCCATGCAGCTGGCGCAGAAGATCGGCAAGCCCTACCGCGAGGGCTTCGTCAAGAACCGCTACGTGGGCCGCACCTTCATCATGCCGGGCCAGCAGGCGCGCAAGAAGAGCGTGCGCCAGAAGCTCAATGCCATCGGCGTCGAGTTCAAGGGCCGCAACGTGCTGCTGGTGGACGATTCCATCGTGCGCGGCACCACCAGCAAGGAGATCGTGCAGATGGCGCGCGAGGCCGGCGCCCGCAAGGTCTACCTGGCCTCGGCCGCGCCGCCGGTGCGTTATCCCAATGTCTACGGCATCGACATGCCCACGCCCGAGGAGCTGATCGCCCATGGCCGCACGACCGAGCAGATCCGCGAGTTCATCGGCGCCGATGCGCTGATCTACCAGGATGTGGAGGTGATGAAGCGGGTGGTGGGTGCGCTCAATCCGGCGATCCAGGGCTTCGAGGCCAGTTGCTTCGACGGCCACTACATCACCGGCGACATCAGCATGGCCGACTTTGCCGCCATCGAGAGCCAGCGCACCGAAGCCCGCAAGGACGACGAAGACAGCAACGACCGCACCCGGCTGACGCTGCAAAGCCGGGCCGAGCCGGCCTGAACCCCATCCCGCCATGACCCAACCGACTGAGAAAATACGACTGCCGAGCAAGGCCCTGCCTGCCGGCCTGCACCGCGACACCCTGGCAGTGCGCGAGGGCCTGCCCGCCACCCAATGGGGCGAGAACAGCGAGGCCTTGTTCCTGACCAGCAGCTATGTGCAGCCCGACGCCGCCACCGCCGCGCGCCGCTTTGCCGAGGAGGAGGAGGCTTTCACCTACAGCCGCTTCGGCAACCCCACGGTGATGATGATGGAGCGCCGCCTGGCCGCGCTGGAGGGCACCAGCGGCTGTATCGGCACCGGCAGCGGCATGTCGGCCATCCTGCTGCTGCTGATGGGCCTGCTCAAGGCCGGTGACCATGTGGTGTGCTCGCGCAGCGTGTTCGGCTCCACCATCCGGCTGCTGCAGACCGAGATGGGCAAGTTCGGCGTCGAGACCAGCTTCGTCTCGCAGACCGATGTGGACGAGTGGCGCGCTGCGCTGCGGCCCCATACCCGGCTGTTGATGGCCGAATCGCCCACCAACCCCCTGACCGATGTATGCGACATCGCTGCGCTGGCCGACATCGCCCACCGCGCCGGCGCGCTGCTGGCGGTGGACAACTGCTTCTGCTCGCCGGCGCTGCAGAACCCGGTCGATTTCGGTGCCGATTTCGTCATCCATTCGGGTACCAAGTACCTGGACGGCCAAGGCCGGGTGATCGCCGGTGCGCTGTGCGGGCCCGAGGACATGCTGCAGAGCAGGATGCTGCCGGTCATGAAATCGGGCGGCCTGTCCCTGTCGCCCTTCAATGCCTGGGTGGTACTCAAGGGCCTGGAGACCCTGTCGGTGCGCATGCAGGCCCACAGCGCCCGTGCGCTGCAGGTGGCGCAGTGGCTGGCCGAGCAGCCGCAGGTGGCGCGGGTGCATTACCCCGGCCTGCCCAGCCACCCCCAGCATGCGCTGGCGATGGCCCAGCAGCGCGGCAGCGGCGGTGCGGTGGTGTCGTTTGACGTGACGGGGCAGGGCGCCGATGAACTGCGGGCGCGCGCGTTTCAGGTCATCGACGCGGCCCAGGTGGCGTCGATCACCACCAACCTGGGCGATGTCAAGACCACCATCTGCCACCCGGCGTCCACCTCGCATGGCCGCCTGAGCGAGGCGCAACGCCAGGCCGCCGGCATCGGCCAGGGCCTGGTGCGCTATGCGGTGGGCCTGGAGCATGTCGAAGACCTCCAGGCCGACCTGCAGCGCGGGCTGGCGCTGCTGTGAGCACCGCCCTGACGGCCCTGCCGACCGGCCCGGTCCGCACCCGCATCGCGCCATCGCCCACCGGCTTCCTGCACCTGGGCACCGCGCGCACCGCGCTCTACTCCTGGGCCTATGCCCGCCACTTTGGCGGCCAGTTCGTGCTGCGCATCGAGGACACCGACCTGGCCCGGTCCACCCAGGACTCGGTCGACCAGATCCTGGCCGCGATGGCCTGGCTGGGCCTGGGCTATGACGAGGGCCCGGTCTACCAGATGCAGCGCCTGGCGCGCTACCACGCGGTGGTCGAGCAGATGCTGGCCGCCGGCACCGCTTACCGCTGTTATTGCTCGCCGGCCGAACTGGACGCGATGCGCGAGGCCCAGCGCGCGCGCGGCGAGAAGACCCATTACGACGGCCGCTGGCGGCCCGCGCCGGGCAAGGTGCTGGCGCCGGTGCCCGAGGGGGTGCAGCCAGTGGTGCGCTTTGCCAACCCGGCCGACGGCACCGTCACCTGGGACGACCTGGTCAAGGGATGGATCAGCATCAGCAACACCGAGATCGACGACCTGATCATCCTGCGGCCGCCCCCGCACGGCGCGCCGGCGGGCACGCTGGGCGTGCCCACCTACAACTTCGCGGTGGTGGTGGACGACTGGGACATGGCCATCAGCCATGTCTTCCGTGGCGACGAGCACATCAACAACACGCCCTGGCAGATCAACCTGTTCGCGGCCCTGGGCGCGCCGCTGCCGCGCTACGGCCATTGCCCCATCATCCTGGGCGACGACGGGCAGAAGCTGTCGAAGCGGCGCGGCGCCGTCAGCGTCACCGCCTACCAGGACGCGGGCTACCTGCCCGAGGCCCTGCTGAACTACCTGGCCCGCCTGGGCTGGAGCCATGGCGACGAGGAACTGTTCAGCGCCGCGCAGATGGTGCAGTGGTTCGACGGCAGCCACCTGGCCAGAAGCCCGGCCCAGTGGGACCCTGCCAAGCTGGCCTGGGTCAACGCCCAGCACCTGAAGGCCGCCGACGATGCCCGGCTGGCCCGCCTGGTGCAGGCGCAATTGGCCACGCGCGGGGTGGCGGTGGCGGACGACCCGCGCCTGGCCGCGATGTGCGCTCTTTACAAGGACCGCTGCAGCACCACGGTGGAGCTGGCCGACTGGCTGCAGATGTACTTTGCCCCCGTCGCGCCGCCGGCCGATGAACTGGCCGGCCATCTCAATCCGACGGTGCAGGCGGCGCTGGTGGCGCTGCGCGGCCGCCTGGCCGACAGCGTCTGGGAAAAGCCGGCGATCGCGCAGGCCATCAAGGACACCCTGGCCGAGCACAAGCTGAAGATGCCGATGCTGGCGGTGCCGCTGCGCCTGTTGCTGTGCGGCCGGTCGCAGACACCGTCGGTAGACGCGGTGGTGGCGCTGTTCGACCGCGACGCCGTGCTGGCCCGCTTGCAGCACCTTTGAACGCCGTGCTATAGTCATGGACTCGCTTGAACAGCAACGGGGAAACCTGGGGGTATAGCTCAGCTGGGAGAGCGCTTGCATGGCATGCAAGAGGTCAACGGTTCGATCCCGTTTACCTCCACCAATTTCCACCGGTGGCGCTGTTCAAGAGATGACAGTTTCATGTCCCCTTCGTCTAGAGGCCTAGGACACCACCCTTTCACGGTGATTACAGGGGTTCGAATCCCCTAGGGGACGCCAGACATGCTGCGGCAGTCGGCACACCAAGCGCACTCCGGTGCGCTTTTTTGTTTTCTGGCGCTGCCTGTGCGCCGGGCGCGGTGGCGCCGCCGCTCGCGCGGCGGGCCAGGGCATGATGGCGGGCCACCACTGCCGGGACTGCCGCCATGACCTCGCCGACTGCCCCCAAGCCCGATGCGCTTGACCTGCCGGCGCTGGTCGAAGACCTCTACCGCCTGCTGCGCCTGAAGACCACGCCGATCGGCATGCAGTTGTTCGAGCAGGTCGAGGCCATGCTGGCCGTGCCGCGCATCCGCCGGCCCCAGGGCCTGATCCACACCACCGACCAGATCGTCGGCCAGGCAGCACGGCTAGGCTTCACCGTAGGTATCACCGCCGACGACCTGGTGGGGCCGCAATGTGGTGCGGTGCTGGGCCTGGCGCCGCAGGACCAGGCCTTCCAGGCCGGCAAGGCCTTTGCCGGTGTCTGGTTCGCCACCGAAGCCGACGCCGCCGCCCACCAGCGCGCGATGCACTGCGTGCCGCACGGCCGCTACCGCGCGATGGCGGTCTCGCCCCTGGCCGCCGGCCGGCTACCGCAGCCCGACATCGCGCTGGTCTATGCCAACCCGGCGCAGATGATCCTGCTGATCAACGGCCTGCAATGGGCTGGCTACCAGAAGCTGGCGTGGGGCGCAGTGGGCGAATCGGCCTGCGCCGACAGCTGGGGCCGGGCGCTGGCCACCGGCGAACCCAGCTTGGCGCTGCCCTGCTTTCCCGAGCGGCGCTATGGGGGCGTGCCCGACGACGAGCTGCTGATGGCACTCAAGCCCGCCCAACTGGCCAAGGCGGTGGACGGCCTCAAGCACCTGTCGGCCAACGGCCTGCGCTACCCGATCCCGCCCTATGGGGTGCAGAACGACGTGCGCGCCGGCATGGCGGCCAGCTACGGGCCGCGTCAGCCAGGTGGCTAGGCGGCCGCCTTGCTGTAGCCCAGCAGCCGCATCGCGTTGTCCTTCAGAATCAACGGCTTGACCTTGTCCTTGAAGCCGGCCTCGTCGAAATCCTTCATCCAGCGCTCGGGCGTGATCAGCGGGTAGTCGCTGCCGAAGAGCATGCGGTCCTTCAACAGCGTGTTGGCGTACTGCACCAACTGGGCCGGGAAGTACTTGGGGCTCCAGCCCGACAGATCGATCCACACATTGGGCTTGTGCAGCGCCAGGCTCAGGGCCTCATCCTGCCAGGGCCAGCTCGGGTGGGCGATGACGATCTGGATGTCGGGGAAGTCGATCGCCACATCCTCCAGCAGCATCGGGTTGCTGTTCTGCAGGCGCAGGCCGCCGCCGCAGCGCATGCCGCTGCCGATGCCGCTGTGCCCGCTGTGGAAGATCGCCGGCAGCTTGTACTCGGCGATCACCTCGTACAGCGGCCAGGCCATGCGGTCATAGGGCAGGAAGCCCTGCACCGTGGGGTGGAACTTGAAGCCCTTGACGCCATGCGATTCGATCAGCCGGCGCGCCTCGCGCGCGCCCATCTGGCCCTTGTGCGGGTCGATGCTGGCAAAGGCCACCATCATGTCGCTGTTCTTCGCGGCGGCCTCGCAGATCTCCTCGTTGGGGATGCGGCGCCGGCCCAGCTGCGACTCGCTGTCCACCGTGAACATCACCAGGCCGATCTTCTTCTCGCGGTAGTGGGCCACTGTCTCCTCGATGGTGGGCCGGCGGTTGGAGCCGAAGTACTTGTCGGCGGCGCGGTCGTACTCCTCACCGTAGTTGTCGAAGGGGTTCCAGCACGACACCTCGGCGTGGGTGTGGACGTCGATCGCGATCAGGTCTTCGGTCTTCATGCTGGGCCTCTGGTTTGGTTCAGTTTGGTAAGTAAATAAGTGGTCCATAGTACGGCGCGCAGTCATTTTCTAGCGCAAATCATCCGCTTGAATCAGGGTTTGCCCTATGTTTAAAGTTCACTGTTTGAAATAAATTGGTGCCTGCTTTCAAGGCCCCTTCATGACCACTTCGTTCGAACCGATCACCGGCCTGCTGGCCACGCTGGATCTGCTGCAGATCACCCAGGCCGGCGCTGTCACCCATGTGCGGCTGAACCGGCCAGCCAAGCGCAACGCCATCAGCGACGCCCTGGTCCAGCAAATCCACACCTGCATGCTCAATTTGCCCGAGGCCTGCAGGGCGGTGGTCATCAGCGGCGCGGGCGACCACTTCTGCGCCGGTCTCGATCTGTCGGAGCTGGTGCAGCGCGACATGCAGGGCGCGATCCTGCACTCACGCATGTGGCATGCCGCCTTCGACGCGATCCAGTTCGGCACCGTGCCGGTGGTGGCGGTGCTGCACGGGGCGGTGGTGGGCGGCGGCCTGGAGTTGGCGGCCGCCTGCCAGATCCGCGTGGCCGAGGATTCGGCCTACTTCGGCCTGCCCGAGGGCCAGCGCGGCATCTTCGTGGGCGGCGGCGGGTCGGTGCGCATCCCGCGCCTGATGGGCACCGCCCGCATGAGCGACATGATGCTCACCGGGCGGGTCTACGACGCCGACGAAGGCGACCGCGCCGGCCTGGTGCAATACCGGGTGCGCGACGGTGACGGCCTGGCCAAAGGCATCGCGCTGGCGCAGAAGATGGCGGCCAATGCGCCGATGACGGCCTTTGCGGTGATGCATGCGCTGCCTCGCATCGTCGAGCAATCGCCCGGCGAGGGGCTGTTCACCGAATCGCTGATGGCCGCAGCGGCCAGCAACACGCCCGAGGCCCAGGCCCGGCTGCGGGCCTTCCTGGAAGGCAAGGCCGCGAAGGTGACCAAGCAATGAGCACCGTGAAATACCGTGACGCCAGCGTCGGCGGCTGTGTTGATGCCACGGTCGAGACCCGCGCCGACGGCAGCCAGATCATCCGCTCGACCGAAGATCTGCGCTGGTACCCGGATCGACTGACCGACAGCCTGGTGCAGTGGGCCCGCGAGGCGCCCGAGCGCACCCTGGTGGCCCGCCGCGACAAGGCCGGCGAGTGGCGCCGCATCAGCTATGCCCAGATGCTGCAGCGGGTGCAGGCGGTGGCGCAAGTGCTGGTCGATCTGAAGCTCTCGGTCGAGCGGCCGGTGGCCATCCTGTCGGACAACGACATCGAATACCTGACGCTGGCGCTGGCGGCGATGTGGGCCGGTGTGCCCTATGTGCCGGTGTCGTCGGCTTATTCGCTGATCTCGCAAGACTACGGCAAGCTGCGCCACATCCTGGGCACGGTCACGCCGGGCCTGGTGTTCGCCTGTGGCCCGGCCTATGCCAAGGCGATCGCCGCCGTGGTGCCGGCCGATGTCACGGTGGTGCTGACCGACGGCCTGGGCCAGGCGGCGGAGACCGGCTTGCTGGCCGGCCGCGATGTGCGGGCCTTTGATGCCCTGCTGTTCGCCCAGCCGGGCCCGGCACTGGCCGCAGCCAATGCAGCGGTGGGCCCTGACACGATTGCCAAGTTCTTGTTCACCTCAGGCTCGACCAAAGCGCCCAAGGGCGTGATCAACACCCACCGCATGCTGTGCGCCAACCAGCAGCAATTGCGGCAGTGCATGGGTTTTCTGGCCGACGAGCCGCCGGTGCTGGTCGACTGGCTGCCCTGGAACCACACCTTCGGCGGCAACCACAAGGTCTGGGCGATGCCCTTGGGCGTGGGCTTGCCATCGTCGATGTAGAGCGTGCCGCCGTGGTAGAGCACCAGGCCGTAGTTGTGGTTGCCGCCGAAGGTGTGGTTCCAGGGCAGCCAGTCGACCAGCACCGGGGGCTCTTCGGCCAGCACCGGCATCGACTGCGCCATCTGCTGCTGGTTGGCGCACCACATGCGCTGCGTCACGATCACGGCCTTGGGCAGCTTGGTCGAGCCCGAGGTGAACATGAACTTGGCGATGGTGTCGGGCCCAACGGCCTCGTGCGCGGTGTCGACGGCCGGCGTGGGCACTGTGGCCAGCAGGTCGGCAAAGGTGAAGTTGCTGCGGCCCGGCACCTGGCCGGTGGTCTGCAGCACCGGCACATCGGCGGCCAGTGTGGC
>JANNZD010000256.1:0-6581 GCA_031410435.1 Betaproteobacteria bacterium
GGGGCCGAAAACTTGTTGCGCTGCGCGAGCTTACGAGGACGTGTCACTTGTAACTGTCAAAGTCAGGTCAGAGCCTGTGATTAATTCCGGCGTGACCGAGCAACGCCCAAAAAGGCGCGCGATCTAGGCGCAAAGCGCAGACATAGCCCGGGCTATGACGAGCATTTGCAACGACGAGCGGGCGTCTTTTGGGGTGGTGAGCGGGCATGTCGGAATAAATCACAGGCTCTCAGGCCAGCGCCGCCAGCACCACCTCGGCAATCGCCAGGCTGGCCGTCAAGCCCGGTGACTCGATGCCGAACAGATTGACCAGGCCCGGCACCCCATGCCAGGCCGGGCCGTCGATGCGGAAATCGGCGGCAGGCTCGCCCGGGCCGCTGATCTTGGGCCGCAGGCCGGCATAGCCCGGTTGCAGCGCATGGTCGGGCAGGCCCGGCCAGTAGCGCCGCACCTCCGCCTCGAAGCCCTGGGCGTCGGCCTCGTCAACTTGGTAGTCCACCGCGTCCACCCATTTGAAGCTGGGACCGAAACGGGCCTGGCCGCCCAGGTCCAGCGTCAGGTGCACGCCCAGGTGGCCGCTCTGGCCCGGCGCGGGGTAGACCAGGTGGGTGAACGGCGCCCGGCCGCTGAGCGTGAAGTAGCAGCCCTTGGCCAGGTGGGCTTGCGGCACGGTGTCCGGCGCCAGGCCGTCGATCCGCCGCGCCAGGGCCGGTGCATCCAGCCCGGCACTGTTGACCACCTGGCGCGCCCGCAGCCGGGTGTCGGCCTGGCCGGGGTCGCTGCCGCCCACCGTCAGCTCCATGCCCTGGGGCGTCACCCGCACGTTGCGCACCGGCGCGCGCAGCGCCAGCATGGCCCCCGCGCGCTCGGCATCGCCCAGCAGCGACAGCATCAGCGCATGGCTGTCGATGATGCCGGTGGACGGCGACAGCAGCGCGCCCACACAGGCCAGCGCGGGCTCCAGTGCGCGGGCCTGGTCGGCGCTCAGCAGTTGCAGGTCGGGCACGCCGTTGGCCGCAGCCGTGGCCTGCAGGCGGTGCAACGCGGGCAGCTCGTCGGCCTGGGTGGCCACGATCAGCTTGCCGCAACGCCGGTGCGGCAGGCCGTGGCTGGCGCAATGGGCGTACAGCAGCTGCTTGCCGCGCACGCACAGGCGGGCGCGCAGCGAGCCGCTGGGGTAGTAGATGCCGGCATGGATCACCTCGCTGTTGCGCGCGCTGGTGACGGTGCCGAAGGCGTTCTCGGCCTCCAGGATCAGTACCTCGTGGCCGGCCATCGCCAGCGCGCGCGCCACCGCCAGGCCCACCACGCCGGCGCCGATCACCACCGTGTCGACGGTGTCCATCGCCAGCCCGGTGCGGACCGCTCAGCAGCCGCCGGCCACCAGCGCGGCCAGGGCCTGGCCCATCTGCGTGGTGTTGGCGTGGCCGCCCAGGTCGGGCGTGCGCGGGCCGTCGCGCAGCACCGTCTCGATGGCGCGCAGGATGGCGTCGTGGGCGTCGCGGTGGCCCAAAAAGTCCAGCATCATCGCCACGCTCCAGACCATGGCCACCGGGTTGGCGATGTTCTGGCCGTAGATGTCGGGCGCCGATCCGTGCACCGGCTCAAACAGGCTGGGGAACTTGCGCTCGGGGTTGAGATTGGCGCTGGGCGCGATGCCGATGGTGCCGGTGCAGGCCGGCCCCAGGTCGCTGAGGATGTCGCCGAACAGGTTGGTGGCCGCCACCACGTCGAAGCGCTGCGGCTGCAGCACGAAGCGCGCGGCCAGGATGTCGATGTGCTGCTTGTCCCAGCTGATGTCGGGGTGGCGGGCGGCGGCCTCGGCGGCGCGCTCGTCCCACCAGGGCATGCTGATGGCGATGCCGTTGCTCTTGGTGGCCACGGTCACATGCTTGCGGGCGCGGCTGCGGGCCAGGTTGAAGGCGTAGTTCAGCAGGCGCTCGCTGCCATGGCGGGTGAAGATCGATTCCTGCAGCACGAACTCGCGCTCGGTGCCGGCAAAGGCCACGCCGCCCACCGCGCTGTACTCGCCCTCGGTGTTCTCGCGCACGATCAGCATGTCGATGTCGCCCGGCTTGCGCCCGGCCAGCGGGCAAGGCACGCCGTCGAACAGCCGGGCCGGGCGCAGGTTGATGTATTGATCGAACTCGCGCCGGAACTTCAGCAGGCTGCCCCACAGCGAGATGTGGTCGGGCACCGTGGCCGGCCAGCCCACCGCGCCAAACAGGATGGCGTCCATGCCGCCGATCTGCACCTTCCAGTCGTCCGGCATCATCTGGCCGTGGCGGGCGTGGTAGTCGCAGCTGGCCCAGCCGATCTCGGTGGCCTGCAGCGGGATGTCGAAGCGCTGCACGGCGGCGGCCAGCATGCGCTGGCCCTCGGGCATCACCTCCTTGCCGATGCCGTCGCCGGGGATGATTGCGATGCGGTGGGTCATGGGTGCGGTCTCCGGGGAAGCGGCCAGCCGGCCGGGGGTGATGGGCTTGGGGCGCCCATGCTAGTGCAGTGTTCGATGCCGCGCGGCTTGTGCCTGCGTGTCGAGGCCGGCCCGCCTGCCGTGGTGCAGCGTGCAAGCCGACCCGGCCGGCATCAGGCCCGCTGGCCAGCGCAGCCTCTAAACTGGCTGCATGGCGCCCTTGCAATGCCGCATCCACTCGACCATCCTGGACATCCCGCGGGCCCAATGGGACAGCGTCTGGCCCGCGTCGACCGAGGCTTATGACTTCTACCTGGCCCAGCAGCAGGCCGGCCTCGAAGGCTTCGACTTTCTCTACCTGACGCTGCATGCCGCCGACACCCTGGTGCTGGTGGCGCCGCTGTTCGTGGCCCATTTCGACATGGGCCTGGCGCTGGACGATGCCGGGCGCCGCTGGCTGGCGCGGGCCCAGCGCATCTGGCCGCGTTTTCTGGTGCTGAAGACGCTGTTTTGTGGCTCACCGGTGTCTGAGAAAGGCCTGGTCGGCATCCACCCCGACCACAGCGGCGATGCCGCCTTGCTGCAGGCCTTCAGCGACGCCCTGCGCGGGCTGGCGCGTCAACGCGGCGCCTGGATGCTGGTGTTCAAGGATTTCATGGATGCCGACCTGCAGGCGCTGGCGCCGCTGCGCGCGCGCGGCTGGTTTCAGGGCGACAGCCTGCCCACCGCCAGCCTGGCGATCAACTTCCCGGACATGGACGGCTACCTGGGCCAGCTCGGCTATGGCACCCGCAAGGACCTGCGCCGCAAGCTGCGCAAGACCGACAAGGCCGGCGGGCTGGAGATCGAGGCGGTCAGCGACATCGGCCCCCATGTCGACGCCGCCTTTGCGCTCTACCTGCAGGTGCACGATGCCAACACGCTGCACTTCGAGACACTGACGCGCGCCTTCTTCCTCAATTTCACCCGCCACCTGCCGGACCAGACGGTGTTCTTCCTGTACTGGCAGAAAGCCACCGATGGCGGGGCGCGCCGGCTGGTCGGCTTCAACTTCTGCCTGCAGCATGCAGACCGGCTGGTGGACAAGTACATCGGCATGGATTACGCCGTCTCGCGCGAGTTGAACCTGTACTTCGTCAGCTTCCTGTACAACGTGCAGTGGTGCCTGGACCACGGCAAGACGCTGTACATGCTCAGCCAGGGCGGTTACCCGGTCAAGCTCCAGCTGGGCGCGCAGCTGATACCGCTGCGCACCCTGACCCGGCTGCGCAACCCGCTGTTCAACTGGTTCGCCAACCGATTTGCCTGAAAGGTCTTGCACATGAGAGAAAAGGGCCTGACCCTGCGGGTGGTGATGCTGGTGGTGCTGGCCGACATCTTGCAGTTCATCATCATGGTGTCGTTCAAGAAGGTCTCGCTGGCGCTGCCGGCGGTTGCGCTGGGTGCGCTGGGGCCGCTGGACCTGCTCCACCTGGGCTGGCTGGCGCTGCAGTCGCCCTTCTTCTGGCTCGGCATCGCCGGGATGATGTCGTCCTTCATCATCTGGCCGGCGGTGCTGGCGGCGCTGGACCTGAGCGTGGCCTTTCCGCTGGGCAGCATGAGCTTCGTGCTGATCCCGTTGCTGTCGATCATTTTCCTGGGTGAGCAGATCGGTGCGCTGCGCTGGTTCGGCATCCTGGTGATCACCGGCGGCATCGCGCTGCTGTCGGTGCACGAGAAACCTGCGGCGGCAGTGCCATGACCGCGTCCACCTACCTGCTGGTCTTCGTGCTGGTCACGCTGATCAGCCTGGCCGAGACCGGCGCGCAGCTGTGTTTCAAGACCGCCGTGGAGAAGCTCGACCTGCCGGCGTCCAACTTCCGCCAGATGTTGATGCTGTCCTGGCGCATGCTGTTCTATTTCCGGGTCTGGGTCGGCATGTGGCTGGGCCTGGCCATCCTGGGCATGTGGATCGCGGTGCTGGGCATGTCGGACCTGAACTTCGCCTTCAGCCTGTCCAGCATCCACTACATCTTCATCGCCCTGGGCGCCAAGTTCATCCTCAAGGAGCAGGTCAGCGCCGGGCGCTGGTGGGCCACCCTGATGATCGCGGTGGGCATCGCCATCGTCAGCCTGACCTGAGAGACTGGCCTTCGGGCCGGGCCGGCCTGTTGGCCGATGGCTGCGGGCTTGTGGCAGACTGGCGCAAACATCACACCATTGAGACTTGCCATGACCACTGCCACGCCGCACAACCGCATCGCGCTCGTTACCGGCGCTGGCTCCGGCATAGGCCAGGCCTGTGCCCGGGCGCTGCTGGCCGATGGCTGGCGGGTGGTCTTCACCGGCCGGCGCGCCGACACGCTGGCGGCGGCCATCGCGCAGGCCGGCGATCCCTACGGCGACATTGACCAGCGCGCGCTGGCCTTGCCCTGCGATGTGGGCGACGAGGCGTCGGTGGCGGCGCTGTTTGGCAGCCTGCAGGCGCGTTTTGGCCGGCTCGACCTGCTGTTCAACAACGCCGGCATCTCGCTGCCGGTGCAGACCCCGGACGAGATCGACGCCGCCACCTGGCGCCGGGCGGTGGACACCAACCTCAATGGCGCGTTCTTCTGCCTGTCGCAGGCCTTCAAGCTGATGCGCGCGCAATCGCCCCAGGGCGGCCGCATCATCAACAACGGGTCGATCTCGGCCCATGCGCCGCGCCCCGGCTCGATGGCCTACACCGCCACCAAGCATGCGATCACCGGCCTGACCCGGTCGGCCTCGCTCGACGGCCGAGCCTTCGATATCGCGGTGGGCCAGATCGACATCGGCAATGTGGCCAGCGACATGACCGAGCGCATGGTCAAGGGCGTGCCCCAGGCCGATGGCAGCATCCGCCCCGAGGCCCGCATGGACCTGCAATCGGTGGTGGACGGTTTCATGACCATGGCGCGCCTGCCGCTGGGGTCCAACGTGCTGTTCATGACGGTGATGGCCACCAAGATGCCCTTTGTCGGCCGGGGTTGAGCCGCGCCCGCCGATCTGGACGCCGGGGGTGGGTTGCGGGCGGCTCGGCCGCTCGATCCCGGCTGGATAAGCCAGGGTTTGCCGTTCGATTTGGGCTGATCCTGTGGCCGCCTGTCTGGCAGCATCGGCGCGTGTTGTCCGCACCCTTTGACGTTGCACCCGGCCGGGGCGGGCCCCGGCCATGAGCCTGGCCGCGCCCGCTGCCGCCCCGTTGCTGCTGCAGGCGTGCAGCGCCTTGCGCGCCCAGCGCCGCCTGCTGGCCCAATGCAGCCTGCTGGCGCTGCTGCTGCATGTCGGGGTGGTGCTGGTCTTCGGCAGCGCCCCCGGGGGCAGCGCCCCGCCGGGCGAGGGCCTGTGGGGCGCGATCCAGGTGCGCCTGACCGGCCTGCCGGCCGCAAGCGGCAACGCTGCCGACAGCACTGGCACGGCGCTGACCGGACCGCCGGGTCAGGCTCCACGGCAGCGCCTGGGCGGTGCGGTGCGCCGCGACACCGCGCCACCGGCGCCTGACCAGGCCGGCGCCGCGCAGGCCGGCCGCTGGCTGGCCACTGCGAGCGACGGCGACCCGCAGGCGCCGCCCTTTGCCGCCACCGAGCTGCCGCCCCGGCAAAGCCCGGACGCGCCGCTGGCCGATTCGGCGGGCGAGGCCAGTGCCGGGGTGCCGGCACTGGCGGCCCCGCCTGCAGTGGCGATCACCTCGGCCGACACCCCGCGCGCTGCGCTGGCGCCACGGCAGCCGGCGCTGGCGCCCTTGAACGAGCCGCTGCAGACCGGCGCCGTGCCGGTGCCGGCCTTGCCGGGTTTCGAGGTGCAGGCGCCCACGGCCGCGCGCCCGGCGCCAGCGCTGCCACAGCGGCCCAGCATGGCGCCGCTGGCGCCCGCTCTGGCGCTGCCGCAGCCCCCACCACCAGCGCCGGCCTTCGCGACCGAGGCCGCAGCGCCGCCCCGCGCGCTGGCGCCGCGCAGCATGGCGCCGATTGCGGCGATGGCGCCGTCCGCGCTGGCGCCCAGCCTGCCCGCCGCCCCGGCCTTGCCAAGCTTTCCGGTGCAGGCGCCGCCGCCGCAGCGACCGCTTGCGCCGCGCGACCGGGCCGGCGCCGTCGCGCCGCTGGCGCCGTCCGACCTGGGCTTGGCGCCCGCCGCCGCGCCGCCGCTGCCCGGGTTCACGGCCCAG
>JANNZD010000257.1:0-2647 GCA_031410435.1 Betaproteobacteria bacterium
CGGCCTGGCGCCCGGCGTCGACCAGGCCATCGCCGGCCTGGTGCGGGCCGGCCGGTTGGGGGCCTTTTCCTGCCTCAGCAATGGCCCGGCCTGGGGCCGGGACGCGGCGCTGGTGGCCGGCTTGCGTGGCAAGGCCCTGGCCGGCCTGCACTTCAACCTGACCGAAGGCCGCCCCTTGAGCCCGGCGCTGGCAGGCCACTGGCCGGTGATGCCGAGTCTGCCGCGGCTGCTGATTGCGGCCCACCTGGGCCGCCTGCCGCAGGCGGCCTTGGCCGACGAGTTGGCCGCCCAATGGGCCGCCTTTGAGCAGGCCAGCGGCGCCACGCCCGATTTCATCGACGGCCACCAGCATGTGCACCACTTGCCCGGGGTGCGGCCGCTGCTGCTGGACTGGCTGCGTCAGCACCCGGTGCCGGTGCGCAGCACCGGCCGGCTGGGCGGGCCGGGCGGAGCGCTCAAGCGCTGGGTGATCGAGCACAGTGGCGGCCGGGCCCTGGCCCGCGCGCTGCGCCAGCGTGGCCTGCCGCACAACCGCCTGCTGCTGGGGGCCTACGACTTCCAGGCTGCATACCGGCCGCTGATGCAGGCCTGGCTGGCCCGGGTACCGGCCGGCGGTGCGCTGTTGTTCTGCCACCCCGGCCAGGCTGCGGCGGGCGACGCACCAGACCCCATCGCGCCGGCGCGCCAGCGCGAGCTGGCCTATCTGGGCGGTGAGGACTTCATCGCCGACCTGCGCGCGGCTGGCGTGGTGCTGGGGCCGGTTTGGTGAGCCCGCCGGCCGGTTCGCTGCCCAGGGTTCAGCCAAAGGCCCAGCGCTTGTTGAGCAGGTAGGTCAGTAGCAGCACGACCAGCGTGGCCGCCGCCTGGGCCAGCAGGTAGTGCAGGCCCAGTGCCACGCCGGCGGCGACCAGCACGACGCTGGTGACACCGCCGAGCAGGGCCGTCAACTGGAAGCGCCACCAGGCTGGCAGCCAGGCCCCCTGGTGGCCGAAGGTGAAGCCGCGGTTGCCGACGAAGGCCAGCTGGGCGCCCAGCGCCGCACCGGCGCCGGCGGCCCAGGGCGGGGCCCAGCCGGCCAGCTCGACCAGCGCCGCCAGCAGGGCATAGTGGGTCAAGGTGGCCACGCCCCCGACCATCCCGTAGCGCAGCCAGGCCGGCGCCCGCTGCAGCCCGGGCCGCGGGTCAGGGCCGGTGGCCGGCTTGTTCATCCGGGGGCGGGGCAGGGCCGCGGCTCGGCGCGCCAGAGCGTGGCGTTGCGGCCCTTGAACACCAGCGTGGCGCCGGGCACGGTGGCTGAGCGCGGATCGGGGTGGTTGCCCTCGACCAGCCAGACCCTGCGCCCGCCGCACACCAGCGTGGCCAGCTGGCCGACCGGGGTCATCACCGCGCGCACCCGTGCGGCGTCGAAGCGCACTGTGTCGGCCAGCTCCTTGCGCCAGCTGTCGCGGCCCAGCACGTCGGGGTGGTCCCAATCGGTGGCCACCAGGGGCACCTGGGTCAGGCGGGCCTCGAAGACCACGTCGTTGAAGCTCTGCTCGACCAGCACCACCACATCTTGCGGCGTCACCTGCTGGCGCAGCGCCTGGCCGACATCCCGGCCCGATTTGGGCGCCACCAGCGCCAGCGTCACCACCAGTGCGATGCAGAACAGCGATGCTGCTGCCAGCATGGTGCGCAGCCAGCGCCGCGCGCTGCTGCCAGGCTCGATGAAGGGCTGGGCCAGCAGCGCGCAAGCCGGTGCCAGCGCCGGCATGACGTAGCCGACCAGCTTGGACGACGGCATCGAGAAGAAGCCGACCACCACCAGCGCCCACCACAGCAGCAAGCCGACCCAGCGCCGCTGCTCGGCCTGGGCCGGCGACGCGGGCGCGCGCAGCAGCTGGCGCAGCCGCGGCACGGCAGCCAGCAGCCAGGGGCTCCAGGGCAGGGTCAGCAGCGGCAGCACCCAGGCATAGAAGTACAGCGGCTGCACATTGTTGAAGTTGCGGGTGGCAAAGCGGCGGAAATGCTGCTCGACGATGAAATAGTCGAAGAAGCCGGGGTAGCGCTGCTGCATCGCCCACAGCCAGGGCAGGGCCACTGCGGCAAACACCAGTAAGCCGGCCGGGTGCAGCAGGCGCAGCACATCGCGCCAGCGGCCCTGGGCCAGCAGCCAGGGGCCGATCACCAGGGCCGGCAGCACCACCCCGATCAGGCCCTTGGACAGCAGGGCCAGGCCGCAGAAGGCCCAGCCCAGCAGGATCCAGCGCAGCGCCGGCGGCCGGGCCGGGTCGGCACTGACGCCCAGCGCGCGCACGAAGGCCAGCACCGCCACCGTGATGGTGCCGGCCACCAGCATGTCGTGGTTGGCGTACTGGCCGCCTATGAAGAAGAAAGGGGTGGTGGCCAGCACCAGCAAAGAGATGCCGGCCGCGCGCGCGCCCTGGCGGCGGCGCAGCGTCAGCCACAGCGCCGTGCCCATCAGCCAGGCGCCCAGGGCCGGCCCCAGGCGCACCGAGAAGGGCGTGACGCCGAACACCGACAGGCCCAGCAGGTTCACCCAGTAGGTGAGCGGCGGCTTGTGGAAGAAGGGCACGCCGTTGAGCATCGGCACCAGGCCGTCGCCCAGCCACATCTGGCGCGCCACCTCGCCGTAGCGGCCCTCGTC
>JANNZD010000258.1:0-3074 GCA_031410435.1 Betaproteobacteria bacterium
CAGGCGGCCCAGCGCGGCCTCGGTGCAATCGTCGATGGCCAACTCGCCGGCGATGCGGCCGCGGTCCATCACCAGCACCCGGTCGGACAGCGCCAGGATCTCGTCCAGCTCGCTCGACACCACCAGCAGCGCGCCGCCGGCGTCACGCATCGCCCGCAGCCGGCCGTGGATGAATTCGATCGCGCCGATGTCCACACCGCGGGTGGGCTGGCCCACCAGCAGCACCTGCGGCGGCTGCTCGGGCGCCAGGGCCTCGCGCGCCAGCACCAGCTTCTGCTGGTTGCCGCCCGAGAACTTGGCCGCCAGCAGGTCGGCATTGCGCGGCCGCACGTCATAGGCCTCCATCATCTGCTCGGTGCTGCGGCGCATCACCGCGCGCTTCATCCAGCCCCAGGCCGACGCGAAGCGGGCCGAGCGCTGGTAGCCCAGCTCGGCGGTCTCCCAGGCGGCAAAGGGCATCACCATGCCGCAGCGGTGGCGGTCCTCGGGCACATGGGCCAGGCCCAGGCTGCGGGCGCGCGCCGGGTCCAGCCAGTGACCGGGCGTGAAGGTCTGGCCGCGCAGCGACAGCGTGCCGGCCTGCGCGGCGCGCATGCCCGACAGGATCTCCAGCAGCTCGCTCTGGCCATTGCCCGAGACGCCGGCGATGCCGACGATCTCGCCCGCACGCAGGTCGAGCGACACATCGGCCAGGCGCTGCACGCCCATCGCATCGCGCCACTGCAGGCCCTGCGCGGCCAGCAGCGTGGCGCCGGGCCGGGCGCGGCGGGCCGAGGCATCCCGGCCGAGGTGGACGCGCCGGCCCACCATCGCCTCGGCCAATTGGTCCAGGCTGCAAGCGGCGATGGGCCCGTCGAAGACCACCGCGCCGGCGCGCATCACCGTCACCGCATCGCAGAGGGCCATGATCTCCTTGAGCTTGTGGGTGATCAGGATCAGCGTGGTGCCGGCGTCGCGCAGCCGGCGCAGCGTGACGAACAGCGCTTCGGTCTCCTGCGGGGTCAGCACCGCGGTGGGTTCGTCGAGGATCAGGATGCGGGCGCCGCGGTACAGCGCCTTCAGGATCTCCAGCCGCTGGCGCTCGCCCACCGGCAGGTCTTCCACCGCTGAATCCAGCCGCACCTGCAGGCCGGTGTCGGCCATCAAGCTGTGCAAGCGGGCACGCACCTGCTCGCGCGCCGGGCCCAGGCGCCAATCCGGCTCGGCGCCAAGCATGATGTTGTCCAGCGCCGAAAACCTCTCGATCAGCATGAAGTGCTGGTGCACCATGCCGATGCCCAGCGCGATGGCGGCCTTCGAGCCGGGGATCTGCACCGGCTTGCCCTCGATCTGGATCGAACCCTCGTCGGCCTGGTAGAAGCCGTAGAGGATGGCCATCAGCGTGCTCTTGCCGGCGCCGTTCTCGCCGACGATGCCATGCGCGGTGCCGGCCCCCACGCTGAGCGAGACCGCGCGGTTGGCCTGCACCGCGCCGAAGCGCTTGCTGATGCCGTCCATGCGGACGGCGGGTGGCGACATCAGGGACGAGGCGTCAATATTTGCAAGCGTTGTCGGCCATGTAGTCGGCCACCTTGATCTTGCCGGCGATGATGTCGGCCTTGGCGGCGTCCACCTTCTTCTTCATGTCGGCCGAGACCAGTTTCTCGTTGTTCTTGTCCAGCGCGTAATCCACGCCACCTTCCTTCAAACCCAGCACCGTCACGCCGGGCGTGGTCTTCGTCGACAGGTTGAAGATCGCGACGTCCACCCGCTTGACCATCGAGGTCAGCATGGTGCCCGGGTGCAGGTGGTTCTGGTTGCTGTCCACGCCGATGGCCAGCTTGCCACCGTCCTTGGCGGCCTGGTAGACGCCCACGCCGGTGCCGCCGGCGGCGGCGAAGACCACATCCACGCCCTTGGCGAACTGGGCCTTGGCCAGCTCACCGCCGCGGGTCGGGTCGTTCCAGGCACTGGGGGTGGTGCCGGTCATGTTGGCGGTGACATCCACCTTGGGGTTGGCGAACTTGGCGCCCTGCTCGTAGCCGCACTGGAAGCGCCGGATCAAAGGGATGTCCATGCCGCCGATGAAGCCGACCTTGCCGCTCTTGCTGGCCATCGCGGCCATCATGCCGACCAGGAAGCTGCCCTCCTGCTCCTTGAACACCACCGATTCGACATTCGGCAGCTTGACCACCGAGTCGATGATCGCAAACTGCAGCTTGGGGAAGTCCTTGGCCACTTTCTCCATCGTCGAGCCCTGGCTGAAGCCCACGCCGATGATGGGGTTGGCGCCCTTGTCGGCCATGCGGCGCATCGCCTGCTCGCGCTGGGCCTCGTTGCTGATCTCGAAATCGAGGTAGGGCTTGCCGGTCTCCTTCTTCCAGCGCTCGGCGCCGTTGTAGGCGGCCTCGTTGAAAGACTTGTCGAACTTGCCGCCCATGTCATAGATCACGGCGGGCTGGGCCAGGGCCCCGGCCGCTGTCATCGTCAAACCCAGACCAACCAGCAGCGCTTGTTTCATGGTGTCGAGATTCCTGGCAGAAGGTGGATGAATGTGGCGGGCAGGATAGCAAGACTCGGGCCGCTGGCGGCGCGGGTTTTGCCTGCCCCCCGGGGGCAGGCACGCTGCAACCCTGGCATAGGATGTGGGCATGAGCCCGCCCTCCGCCCGCGCTGCCGGCCCGGCCCCAGACCCCGACTTGCTGCGCCAGGCCCGCAGCCTGCCCAAGGTGCTGCTGCACGAGCACCTGGACGGCGGCCTGCGCGTGGCCACTTTGCTGGACCTGCTGCGCCAGCGTGGCATCAAGCCGCCGGCCGACGATGAGGCCAGCCTGGCGGCGTGGTTCGATGCCCGGGCCAATGCCGGATCGTTAGAGCAATACCTGAGCGGCTTTGCGCTGACCGTGGCCGCGATGGCCACGCCCGCCGCGATGGAGCGTGTGGCTTTCGAGGCCGCCGAAGACGCCCGGTTGGACGGTGCCGTGCTGGCCGAATTTCGCATCGCGCCGCTGCTGTTCGAGCCTTACGGCGTCAGCGGTGAAGCGGCGGTGGAAGCGCTGCTGGCGGGCCTGGCGCGCAGCCCGCTGGCCACGGGT
>JANNZD010000259.1:0-5265 GCA_031410435.1 Betaproteobacteria bacterium
GCGCTGTAGCGGAACAGCAGCACCTCGTCGGCCAGGATTTCGCGCTGCCAGGCGGCACCGGTGGCGGCCGGCTGCGGCGCGGGCGGCAGGTCGTCGGGGCGCTGGGCATCGCGGTAGACGATGTCGTGGAATTCGACGACCGCCGGGTCGGCCGCGCCATTGCAGCGCAGTTCATGCCGCACCTTGACGAACACCAGCGTGCCGGTGCGGCCGGTCTTGACATTGACGGCGTCGATGGTGGAGGTGCGCGCCAGCGCGTCGCCCACCCGCAGCGGCGCGCGGAAATCGAACTGGCTGCCGGCCCACATGCGGCGCGGCAGCGGCACCGGCGGCAGGAAGCCGCCGCGCCGGGCATGGCCGTCGGCGCCGATCTCGCTCTGCCGGTGCACGGGCAGGAAAAACAGCCAATGCCACAGCGGCGGCAGCGCATCACCGTGGTGGACCGGCGCGGCCGGGTGGTCCAGCGTGGCGGCCAGCGCCCGCAGCGGGCCGGGGTGGATTTGGTCGTGCAGGGTCTCGCTGCGGCCGATCCAGGTTTGCAGGGCGGTTTCGTCCAAGCTCATGGCGCCGCCCCGGCCAGGTGGGCAATCGCATGTTGCACCCCACCCGCACCGATAGGCAGGCCCAGCACCCGCAGCGCCGCCTCCAGACCGCCCAGGCAGCCCAGGATGCTGGCGGCATTGCCGTCGCCCAGGTGGCCGATGCGGAAGGCCTTGCCGGTCAGCGGCCCTAGCGCGCCGGCGATGGCCACGCCGAAGCGGTCGCGCGCCAGCGCGCGGAAGCCGTCGACATCGAAGCCCTCGGGCACGCTGATGGCGGTCACCGAAACCGAGCGGCTGCCGGGGTCCTGGGCAAAGAAGCCCAGCGCGCCGCCCTCGGTCCAGCCGGCGACGCAGGCCTGCACCGCGCCGGCCAGCCAGCGGTGGCGCGCATGCACCGCGTCCTCGCCCTCTTGCTCGATCAGCTCAAAGGCGGCAGCCAGGCCGCACATCAGGGTCTGCGGCGGGGTGCCGCAGAACTTGCGGTAGCTCAGCGGGCTGCGGCGCAGGCGCCAGTCCCAGTAGTAGCGCGGGCCGGGGTTGCGCTCGCTCACGACCCAGGCACGTTCATCCACCGCCACCAGGCCCACGCCGGGCGGCACCATCAGGCCCTTCTGCGACGCACCCAGCACCACATTGGCCGGCAGCGCGTCCATCTCGATCCGGGTGCAGCCCAGCGAGGCCACCGCGTCCACCACCAGCAAGGCCGGATGGCCGCTGGCGTCGATCGCGGCGCGGATCGCCGCCAGGTCGCTGGTGATGCCGCTGGCGGTGTCGGTGTGCACCGCGAACACCGCGACGATGGCGTGCGCCGGGTCGTCGCGCAGGGCCTGGGTGATGGCGGCGGTGTCGATCGGCCAGCCCGGGTGCCAGGGGGTGCGCAGCACGCGCCGGCCCAGCGCCTCGGTCTGGACTGCCCAGGATTCAGAGAAATGCCCGGTGCCCGGGATCAGCACCGTGCTGCCAGACGGCAGCAGGTTCTCGATCACCACCTCCCAGGCGCCATGGCCGTTGGTGGCGTAGAAAAACACCTCGGCGGTCTCGGTGTGCAGCAGCCGGCGCAGGCCGGCCTCGCAGGCGGTGATGATGGCGTCCAGGCGCGGGTCGCCCATGTCCATGGGCTGGCGCGCCATCGCGTGCAGCACCTCGTCGGGCACCGGCGACGGGCCGGGCGACTGCAGCAGGCGGCGGCCGGGGATGCGGGGGGGCATGGGCATGGGGGGCTCGGTGAGGTAAGGGGTCAGCGGGCGGGGTCGACGTCGATGGCGCGGCCCCCGCGGGCGCTGCGGGCCAGCGCGTCCAGCGTGGCGGCGATGTCCAGGCTGGCGGCGGCGGCGCGGTCTGCCGCAGCAAAGTCGCGCTCGGCCACCAGCCGGGCAAAGGCCTCGGCGGCAAAGCGGAAGCCGCTGCCGCCGGCCGAGGCCATGGTCTCGAAGGCCTGCGGCGGCAGCCCGCCGCGCCGCACCCGCATCAGGCTGGGCTGGAAGCCCCCCGGCTGGCCGCCCACCGCCGGCGCGCCGGGGTCGGCGGTGTGGTTGAGGTACTCGGTCTCGATCACGCCAGCGCTGCCGACGATCTGCGCATGGCGGTGCAGGGCGGCATCCATCGCGCAGCTCATCTGTGCCAGGCGGCCGTCGGCATAGCGCAGCGTGGCGGCCATGCCGATGTCCACGCTGTCGCCGGGGCCGGTGCCGGCCCAGCGCGCATCGGCCCGCACCTGCACCGGCGCCTGGCCCATCACCAGACGGATCAGGCTGAGCGGGTAGCTGCCGGCGTCCAGCAGGGCGCCGCCGCCCAGCGCCGGGTTCATGCGGATATTGCCCTCGGGCCGGGCCAGGGTGAAGCCGAAGCTGGCCTGTACCGAGCGCAGCGCGCCTATCGCGCCCGATTGCAGCAGCGCCACCAGGTCGCCGGTCTGGGGCTGGAACCAATAGGGGTAGGCCTCCAGCAGCATCACCCCGTGCTGGCGCGCGGCCTCGAACATCGCCCGGGCCTGGGCCAGGCCCAGCGCCAGCGGCTTCTCGCACAGCACATGCTTGCCCTGGGCAGCGGCGGCGATGGCCCATTCGGCATGCAGGCTGTTGGGCAGCGGCAGGTAGACCGCGTCGACCTCGGGGTCGGCCAGCAATGCCGCGTAGCTGCCAAGCGCGCGGGCGATGCCCAGGTCGCGCGCAAAGGCCTGGGCGGTGTCGAGCTGGCGGCTGGCCACAGCGACAACCCGCAGCGACGCGCTGGGCGCCACGTCGCGGCAGAACTGGCGCGCGATATTGGCGCAGCCGAGCACGCCGATGCGCAAGGCGCGGGTGGGGGGGATGGAGGTGGGCATGCGCGACCGGGTCGAGGTTGGCAGGAAGGGCGGGCCTGATTCTGGCGCAGCCGCGCGGGCGGCCCGTCAGGGGCGCCGGCCCACCCGCTGGGGCTCCAGGCAGTGCAGCAGGGCGGTCGGTACACCGGGCAGGCGCTGGGCCAGGTAGCGCCGGATGAACACCGGCGCAAACCAGGGCCCGGTATCGCCGCTCCACACCCCGGCGGCCTGCACCTGCAGCATGCCGCCCTGGCGTGCCAGCGGCACGATGGCGGGGTCGAGCGCGGCCTGGGGGCCGGGCGCGGCGCGGGCCGGGGGGTCCCAGACCACCTCGGCCAGCAGCCAGGGCGTGGCCTCGCCGCCCCAGGCCAGCAATTGCACAGGCCGGGCGCCCAGCGACGCCGGTGGGCTGTAGCGGGCCAGGCTTTGGCGCGCTTCGGTCCAGGCCGCCGAGCCCTCGGCCAGCGCGCGCACATTGCGGCAATCGCGCCAGGCCCGCTGCCATTGGCCCTGCAGCCAGCCCAGCGGGTCGACCGGCCGGCCGCTCAGCTCCAGCAGCAGGCCCTGGTCTTGCGGCAGCGGCCGCACTTGCGACAGCAGCGCTGCGGCGCAGCTGATCAGCAGCAGGGCGGCCGAGGTGCGGCGCTGCATCAGCCCGGTGCCCGGCGCCGCAGGCGGTGCCAGGTCGGCGCCATCAGCCGACGAAGCCGCGCACCGGCAAGGCCGCGCTGCGCTGCAGCCAGTTGTGCGCCGCGTAATGGGCGCGGCCGTCGGTGGCATGCAGGGTGTAGGCCTGGCGCGAGCGGGCCGAGCGGTTGGGCGCGCTCCAGTGCGGCAGGTGGCCATGCAGGCAGACCAGCGTGCCGGCGGCCACCGGCACCGCCAGCGCACTGGCGGCATCAGGCCAGGCCAGGTCGCTGAGCTTTTCCATCCTGACCTGGCTGCCCTCGCGCACGAAGCGCTCGCGCAGCGGGCCGAGGTGGCCGCCGGCTTGCACCCACAGGCAGCCGTTGTCCAGCGTGGCGTCTTCCAGCGCGAACCAGAAGGCAATGACGCTGGCCGGCATGGTCTCGAAGAAGCTGGCGTCCTGGTGCCACTTGACCTCGCCACCGATGCCGGGCTGCTTGAAGATGTACATCGACTGCCAGACCTGCGGCTGGGCCAGGCCCAGGTCCTGGGCCAAGGCCTGCAGCGCGGGCTGGCGCGAGAAACGCTCGAACACCGGGTCCAGGTCGTGCAGTGCATGGCCGATCTTGTTGATCGACAGGGCCTTGGCCTGGCGCAGCCGGCCCGCGCCATCGAAGGCCTCTTCTTCGAAGAAACACTCGATGCCCTCGGCCGACGCCAGGAAGGTGGCGTCGGCGCTGTGTGCGGCCTGGTCGCGGGTGGAGAAGACCGTGCGGTGGGCCGAGGCGTCGAAGGCCTCGACGATCTGGCCGGCCCGGGCCCGCAGGCCGGCCACTTCGTCAGCACTTTTGAAAGCCGGCAGCACCAGCCAGCCCTCGCGCTGGTACTGATCTTGCTGGGTACGGCTGAGCATCACCGGATGATGCCACCGTGCTGCCCAGCCCGCCGCCGCCGCGCCGACGGGCCTTGGCTAGAATGAATTCAACCGGGGAAGCCTCCCCTCAGACCTGCCAACATGAAACTCATCGGATCCCTCACCAGCCCCTATGTCCGCAAAGTGCGCGTGGTGATGGCCGAGAAGAAGCTCGACTACCAGCTGGTGCTCGAGGATGTCTGGGGCAGTGACGCGATGCTCAAGTCCAACCCGCTGGGCAAGGTGCCCTGCCTGGTGATGGAGGGCGGCGAGGCGGTGTTCGACTCGCGCGTGATCGTCGAATATGTCGACACCCTGTCGCCGGTGGGCAAGTTGATCCCGCCCACCGGGCGCGAACGGGTCGAGGTGCGCACCTGGGAGGCGCTGGCCGACGGCACCTGCGATGCGCTGCTGCTGGCCCGCATGGAGGCCATCTGGGCGCCGCGCGAGGGCGCCCGCAGCCAGCCCTGGATTGACCGCCAGATGAGCCGGGTGCAGGTCGCGCTCAAGGCCATGAGCCAGGGTCTGGGCGACAAGCCCTGGTGCAATGGCAACCACTTCACGCTGGCCGACGTGGCGGTGGGCTGTGCGTTGGGCTACCTGGGCTTTCGCTTCGGCCATATCGACTGGCGCGGCGAACACCCCAACCTGGCCCGCCTGGCCGACAAGCTGCAGGCGCGCCAGAGCTTCATCGACACCGCGCCGCCGGCCGCCTGAGGGCCGGTGCGGCGGCGCGCCTCAGACCTGACTTTGACAGTTACAAGTGACACGCCCACGTAAGCCCGCGCAGCGAAACGCGTTTTCGGTCCGGCGCCGGAAGGCCGTGTATCTATGGGGTTTGCCCGTATCAGACGAGCTGAAGGACGGGCGGTGGCGGCTTG
>JANNZD010000260.1:0-31708 GCA_031410435.1 Betaproteobacteria bacterium
GTTGATCGCGAAGGGCGCCGACAACTGATCGGGGTGGGCGCTGTCCCAGGCGGCCAGGGTCTCGGTGATCTCGGCCAGCCAGTCGTCCAGCTGGGCTGCCGGCCTGGCATTAAGCGCTGGCATCGAGCCGACCACGCCGGCTTTGCACTGCTCGATCACGAGTTGCGGGTTGCTGATGATGAACAGCGGCGAGCCGATGATGGGCAACGGCAGGTTTGACAGCACGGCGGGCAGGGGCACGGACAGACTCCGGATTTCAGGGTTGGCGCAAAGCCGGCCAGTGTGCGGTGGCACCCGGCCGCTCACTATCACCGCCGGGACAAAGCCCGGCCAGCATTCAGAAGGCGTCCAGCGCCATCTCGGTGACGCCCTCGGCACCGTCGACGATGCTGTCGCGCAGGCCCGGCGCCTTGCTCAGGATGTGGTCGCCATAGAAGCGCGCGGTGGTGATCTTGGCGCGCATGAAGTCGGCCTCCTCGCCCTGGGCCAGCCGCTCTTCGGCCACCAGCAGCGCGCGGGCCATCTGCCAACCGGCCACCAGGTTGCCAGCCAGCATCAGGTAGGGCACGCTGCCCGCGAACACCGCATTCGGGCTGGCCTTGGTCTGCCCAGCGACGAAATCGACCACGTCAAGAAAGGCCCGCCGCGCTGCGCCCAGGCGCCCATGCAGGGCCCGGGCCGCCGCGCTGCCTTGCGCGGCACGCGCGGCCAGCTGGCCCTCGGTAGCCTCGATCTGGCCGGCGATGGCCCGGGCGGTGGCGCCGCCGTCGCGGGCGGTCTTGCGGCCGACCAGGTCATTCGCCTGGATCGCGGTGGTGCCCTCGTAGATCGTCAGTATCTTGGCATCGCGCAGGTACTGGGCCGCGCCGGTCTCCTCGATGAAGCCCATGCCGCCGTGCACCTGCACGCCCAGGCTGGCCACGTCCAGGCTCATTTCGGTGGAATAGCCCTTGACCAGTGGCACCATGAATTCATAGAAGGCCTGGTTCTGCTTGCGCACCGCCGCGTCGGGGTGGGCATGGGCGGCGTCCTGGGCCGCTGCAGCCACCAGGGCCATCCCCCGGCAGCCCTCGGTGTAGGCGCGCATCGTCATCAGCATGCGCTTGACATCCGGGTGGTGGATGATGGGCGCGGCGGTGCTCATCGACCCGTCCACCGGCCGGCTCTGCACCCGGTCGCGTGCAAACTGCACCGCCTTCTGGTAGGCCCGCTCGGCCACCGCGATGCCTTGCGTGCCCACGCCGAAGCGCGCCGCGTTCATCATCACGAACATGTACTCCAGGCCGCGGTTCTCCTGCCCTACCAGGTAGCCCACGGCGCCGGGTCCGGCGCCATTTGCACAAACCGCCGCCGTGCCGTCGCCATACTGCAGCACCGCAGTGGGGCTGGCCTTGATGCCCAGCTTGTGCTCAATGCTGACGCAGTGCACGTCGTTGCGCGCACCCAGGCTGCCATCGGCATTCACCATGAACTTGGGCACCACGAACAGCGAGATGCCCTTGACGCCCTCGGGCGCACCGCTCACCCGGGCCAGCACCAGGTGGACGATGTTCTCGGCCATGTCATGCTCGCCCCAGGTGATGAAGATCTTGGTGCCGAAGACCTTGTAGCTGCCGTCGGGCTGGGGCTCGGCGCGGCTGCGCACCGCGGCCAGGTCCGAGCCGGCCTGCGGTTCGGTCAGGTTCATCGTGCCGGTCCAGCTGCCATCGATCATCTTCGGGATATAGCGGGTCTTGAGCTCGTCGCTGCCGGCGGTCAGCAAGGCCTCGATCGCGCCATCGGTCAGCAGCGGGCAGAGCGCGAAGCTGACATTGGCGCTGTTGCTCATCTCCAGGCAGGCGGCGTGGATCAGCTTGGGCAGGCCCTGGCCGCCAAATTCCAGCGGATGGTTCAAGCCCTGCCAGCCGCCGGCGGCGTATTGCCTGAAGGCGTCCTTGAAGCCGGGAGTGGCGGTGACCTTGCCGTCATGGAAGGCCGAAGGGTATTTGTCGCCCTCCCAGTTCAGCGGCGCGATCACGTCCTGGTTGAGCTTGGCGCACTCGTCCAGCACCGCTGCAGCGGTGTCCAGGCCGGCGTCCTCGAAGCCGGGCAACTGGGCCACGGCCTCCAGGCCGGCAAGTTCCTTCATCACGAACAGCATGTCCTTGACCGGGGCGCGGTAGCTCATATCTCTCTCCAGACGGAACAAAGGCGCCACATCGGCGCCTTCGCGGGTTTTAAAAAAGGCCTCAGCCGGCGCGCGTCACAGCGCGGCGATCAGCTCGGGCACGGCGACGAACAGATCCGCTTCCAGGCCATAGTCAGCCACGCTGAAGATCGGGGCTTCGGCGTCCTTGTTGATGGCGACGATGACCTTGCTGTCCTTCATGCCGGCCAGGTGCTGGATGGCGCCCGAGATGCCGCAGGCAATGTAGAGCTGCGGCGCCACGATCTTGCCGGTCTGGCCCACCTGCCAGTCATTGGGCGCATAACCCGCATCCACCGCGGCCCGGCTGGCGCCCAGTGCGGCGCCCAGCTTGTCGGCCAGCGGCGTGAGCACATCGTTGAACTTCTCGCTGCTGCCCATCGCCCGGCCACCCGAGACGATGATCTTGGCGGCGGTGAGTTCGGGCCGGTCCAGCTTGGCGATCTCGCTGCCCAGGAAGCTGCTGGCGGTCGATGCCGCCACTGCAGCCAGCGCCTCCACCGCCGCGCTGCCACCGCTGGCGGCGGCCGGATCGAAACCCGTGGTGCGCACTGTGATCACCTTGGTGGCATCGCTGCTCTGCACCGTGGCGATCGCGTTGCCGGCGTAGATCGGGCGCTCGAAGGTATCGGCGCTGATCACCTTGGTGGCATCGCTGATCTGCGCCACGTCCAGCAGCGCGGCCACGCGCGGCGCCACGTTCTTGCCGGCGGCCGTGGCCGGGAACAGGATGTGGCTGTAGCCCGAGGCCACCGCCAGCACCTGCGCGGCCATGTTCTCGGCCAGGCCATGGCCCAAGCATTCCGCATCGGCATGCAGCACCTTGGCCACGCCGGCTATTCTGCCGGCGGCAGCGGCGGCAGCGGCGGCGTTGTGGCCGGCCACCAGCACATGCACCTCACCGCCACAGGCCAGCGCGGCGGTCACGGTATTCAGGGTGGCGCCCTTGATGGACGCGTTGTCGTGTTCGGCCACGACCAGAATGTTCGCCAGTGCAGCCATGTCAGATCACCTTCGCTTCGTTCTTGAGCTTGCTCACCAGGGTGGCCACGTCGGGCACCTTGATGCCGGCGCCGCGCTTGGGCGGCTCGCTGACCTTGAGGGTCTTGATGCGCGGGCTCACATCCACGCCCAGATCGGCCGGCTTGAAGACCTCGAGCGTCTTCTTCTTGGCCTTCATGATGTTGGGCAGCGTGACATAGCGCGGCTCGTTCAGGCGCAGGTCGGTGGTGATCACCGCCGGCAGCGACAGGCTCAGCGTCTCCAGACCGCCGTCGACCTCGCGCACCACCGTGACCTTGCCGTCCGCTAGCTCGACCTTGTTGGCAAAGGTGGCCTGCGGCAGGCCGGCCAGCGCGGCCAGCATCTGCCCGGTCTGGTTGCAGTCATCGTCGATGGCCTGCTTGCCCAGGATCACCAGGCCGGGCTGCTCTTTGTCGACCAGGGCCTTGAGCAGTTTTGCAACCGCCAGCGGCTGCAGCTCATCCGCACATTCGACCAGGATGGCGCGGTCGGCGCCGATGGCCATCGCGGTGCGCAGCGTCTCCTGGCACTGGGTGACGCCGCAGGACACCGCGATCACCTCGGTGACGACGCCCTTCTCGCGCAGCCGCACCGCCTCTTCGACCGCGATCTCGTCGAACGGGTTCATGCTCATCTTGACGTTGGCGATGTCAACCCCTGTGCCATCGGACTTCACACGTACTTTGACGTTGTAGTCGACGACACGCTTCACGGGCACCAGTACCTTCATGTCGCGCTGCTCCTGGACGGATGGAATGCTTGGGTGGGAAAACTGAAAATCATTCTATGCGGCGGCCCGGTACCGTCGGAATGGCAGAAAATCGAACGGTCGTGCTATTTTTTGCCAGGGTCGCGAACCTCTCTGCTACCTCCTGCCTCGTCGGGGCTGGTTAGACTGCGCGCCCCATGCACCTGCCTGCCCCAGCGCCCATCCCCGCAGCCCGGCAGCCAGCCGGGCCGCCGCCTGGCGCACAGACGCTGGTCGGGGTATTCGACTCCGGCATCGGCGGCTTGTCGGTGCTGCGGGCCCTGCGCGCCCAGCTGCCCGGGGTGGGCTTGCGCTACATCGCGGATTCGCGTTTCACGCCCTGGGGTGAGCGGCCGGCCGCCTGGGTGGCCGAACGTTGCACCCAGCTGAGCGACTGCCTGCTGGCCGCCGGTGCGGACTTGGTGGTGGTGGCCTGCAACACCGCCACCACCCAGGCGATTGGGGCCCTGCGCGCGCGCTGGCCGGCCCGCTTGTTCGTCGGCATCGAGCCGGGCATCAAACAGGCCGCGTCTAGCAGCCGCAATGCCCGGGTGGCCTTGCTGGCCACCCCGGGCACCCTGCGCAGCGAGCGCCTGGCCCACCTGGTCGACACCCATGCGCGCGGGGTGAGCCTGCTGCGCCTGCCCTGCCCCGGGCTGGCCGAGGCGATCGAAAACGCCTGGCGCGACCCCCATGCGCTCGCGGCCCGGCTGGACCGCCTGGCAAGCCAGTTGAATGCAGCCGACGTGGACACGGTGGTGCTGGGCTGCACCCACTACCCTCTGGCGGCGGCTGCGCTGCAGCAGCGCCTGCGGCCCGGCACCGTGCTGGTGGACGTGGCCCAGGCGGTGGCACGCCGCGTCGCCAGCCTGCTGCCGGACCCATCGCGCTTGCAGGCCCCGGCCGAACCGCCGCGCCTGCTGGCGACCGGCGACACCGCAGCGCTGGGCCTGGCTGCGCACCATTGGCTGGGCCAGCGCCTGGCCGTGGCAGTGATCGACCTGCCTGCCCCGCAGTCCGCCGCTTGCGCCCGGGCGCCCAGGCGCACCCTATGATCGCGGCCACGCGCGGGTGACGGAACAGGTAGACGTAGCGGGCTTAAAACCCGCAGCCGCAAGGCGTACGGGTTCGATTCCCGTCCCGCGTACCACAGCAGGTTTTCAGGTTGCAGCACGTTGCGTCAGGCCTCTAGGTGAAACAGGCACTTAGGGGCTTTTTTCATGCCACGTTGACGCTTGACAGGTCACGACTGCGCAAGGCATCATGTGGGCAATCCGTGGAGCAAACCGCTTACCCACGGCAAGGCAGGGAGATTGCCCACATGCTGACCGATGCAGACTGCCGCAGCGCCATCTGTCCTGCAGGCCTTTCCAAGCGCCGGTTGACCGACGGCGGCGGGCTCTTTCTGGAAGTGACTCCCAATGGCTCGAAGCGCTGGTTCTGGCGCTACGCCACCGGCGGCAAAGTGCGGGCGATGCCGCTGGGCAGCTACTGCAAGCCGGGCAGCGCTGCGGTGGTGGTCAGCCTGAAGGCGGTGCGGGCCGCGCGCGATGCGGCGCGGGCCGTCAAGGACGCCGGCACCGACCCCCTGCAGCGGCGCAAGGCCGAAAAGCTGGCCGCGAGCGTCAGCAGCGCCACCACCTTTGAGGCGGTGGCGCGCGAACTGCACACCAGCAAGGCCACCCCCGAGGGCTGGGGCGCAAACCACGCCTCGCAGTGGCTGCGCTGCCAGGAGAAGGACCTGTTCCCCTGGCTGGGGTCGCTGCCGCTGGCCGAAGTCTCGGCACCGATGCTGCTGGACACCCTGCGCAAGGTGGAGAAGCGCGGCACGGTCCGCATGGCGCACGACCTGCGCGAGTACGCCGGGCAGGTGTTCCGCTATGGCATCGCCACAGGCCGATGCACCGCAAACCCGGCCGGCGACCTGAAAGGCGCTTTGCGCCCGTTCGTGGTCAAACACATGGCTGCGGTCTTGGAACCCACCCAAATCGGCGAGTTGCTGCGCGCAATCGACGCCTACTCGGGCCAACCCGTCACGCGGGCGGCGCTGGTGCTGTCGGCGTTGCTGTTCCAGCGGCCGGGCAACATCCGGGCGATGGAGTGGGTCGAGGTGGACGCAGAAGCCGGCATGTGGACGATCCCGGCCGAGAAGATGAAGCGCACTGCAGATGGCAAGGCCAACGGCCGGCCGCACTTGGTACCGCTCGCTTCCCAGGCGCTGGCGCTGCTGGCCGATCTGCGGCCCTTGACCGGACACGGCCGGTATGTGTTCCCTTCATTGCTGACCGGCGAGCGCTGCATGAGCGAGAACACGATTCGGACGGCCTTGCGACGCATGGGCTACACGAATGAGGAAATGACTGCCCACGGGTTCCGGGCGATGGCGCGCACTCTGATTGCAGAACGCCTGCCGGGCATCCCGGAATCGGTGATCGAGGCGCAGTTGGCCCACGGCAAAGCCGGGCCGCTGGGCATGGCCTACGACCGGGCCGAGTTCATGGAGCAGCGCCGCGCCATGATGAAGACGTGGGCCGACTACCTCGACCGGCTGCGCGCCGGCGCCCAAGTGATCCCGATCACAGGCCGAGCAGCATGAACCCCCAGAGCAAGGCACACCGGGTCAGCGTTGCCCCGAGCGGCGCCAGGCAATGGGCATGATCGTGTGTAGCGTCCGCATGCCCAGCGCTGTCGCGCGCCTTGAGGGCTTCGACAGTCCGGCGCATGCTCGCCGCACGACAGGCCTGGCGGTGGCCGATCTTGTGACGACCGAAGAAAAGGCGGCGCAACAAGACGGAACCGCCAGAAGTGATACTTTAGTGTGACAATGCGCCATCGTGACAGCTACAGCCACAAAAGGACACAACATGCACACAGCAACACTCCGGGCCGTTGGGGGGTCCGTATCCGTCAGCCTGCCTCGTCAGCTACTGCGCACGCTGGGCCTTGAGGCTGGCGCGTCTGTCGCTGTCACGCTTGAGGCGGGCCGGCTGGTGCTGGCCCCGGTGAAACCGCGCTACACCCTGGCCGAGTTGCTGGCCGGCATGAAGCCCGGCGACCTGCCCACGACGCCTGGCTGGGACGACGCGCTGCCGGTGGGGCATGAGGCGTGGTGAGCAAGCGGGCGGCGTGGGTGCCCAGGCGCGGCGACCTGATCCGACTGGACTTCGACCCGAGCGCCGGGCATGAACAGCAGGGCACGCGCCCGGCGCTGGTGCTGTCGCCTGAAGCCTTCAACCGCCTTGGCATGGCGCTGGCCTGCCCCGTGACGCGCGGCGGGGCCTTCGCGCGCGGGCAGGCATGGACGGTGCAGCTTGCAGGCGCCGGCCTGGCGACCGATGGCGTGGTGCTGTGCAATCAGGTGCGCACGCTGGACCTGGCGGCGCGGCGGGCGCAATTCATCGAAGCCGCCCCGCCCGAGCTGGTGGCCGACGTGCTGGCCCGCGTGGCAACGCTGATCGAGTGAGCCGGGCGCGCAGCGTGACAGTCACAACAACCAAGCCGGCGCCAACCCGCAGCGGGCCGCCGGCCCCAGGCGGCGCACTGACCCCGGCACAGCGCAAGCAAGCCCAGCGCGAGCGGGATCGGGCCACGCTGTGGACGCCCGGCGCATCCCTGGACACGCTACCCACCACCGCATTGCTGGAAGCGCTGCCTGGCCTGCTGACGGGTGAGCGGCCGGGCACGCTGGGCGCCGTGCTGATCGAGCTGGGCAGGCGCGGCGGGGTGTCTGTGACTTCTCGGCCGGCGCCGCTGGGTGCCGGTGGCCGGGTGCGGGCGTGACAGTCACGAAGGATTGAAGGACCGCGACGGCCGGATGCCGGCAACCTGCACCGCAGAGGCCCTGCAGTAGGCGGCAGGCCGGGTGATAGATGCACCCGGCCTGCCTGACCACCACCCAAGCCACAGGAGGGCTTGAATCATGGCTACTGAAACTGTACCCGCTGGCGCTGCCGGCACCCCCGACCCTGATCCGGCCACGCCACGCCGCAGCATGACACCCGGCGAGCGCGCATCCTTGAGCGCCTGGCCGTCGGCCAATCCGGTGTACGAACTTGGACGCACCGCCTTCGATCTGTGGGCGCTTCTCAATGCCACCGCTTCCCGAATCGACGAACTGGCGGAAGCCGGAGAATTGGACGTCATGGGGGTGAGCGAGGTCTTGCGCCTGATCCGGATCGGTGGCCGCATTGCCCACGATCTGGGTGCTGATGCCTGCGATATGTCGTATCCCGGCGGCCCGTCCGTGGCGCAAGGAGTCGCACCGTGAGCGCCGCGACCACAGACACGCCGGACGCCACCATCGGCGCCATCCTGGCCGAAATAGTCAGCCTGGCTGAAACCACCGCCGAACTGATTACTGACGCGACCGCACACGGCACCAAGGCCGCCGAACGGCTGGTGCTTCATCTCGACGCCCTTGCTGACGCCGGATGCGTGCTGTCGGGAGGCCACGCAACGCGCGGGGGCGTGGCCGGATGGACGGCGCAGTTTCTTGAAGGCGACCCGGCGCAAGGATCCGCAGCATGACCGCCATCGTGGTGCGCCTGCCGACCGCCGCAGCGATTGCATCGGTCCAGCCGAAGCGGCGCCTTCCCACATCAGTGACCAAGCTGTCGGATGTGCGTTGTAGGCGGCACCAAGCGGCGCAGCGAGCAGGGCAAATCGCCGAACTGCAGGGCTATCTCGCCGGCATGCGCCGCTTCGCGGAGGGCCAGAGGCGCGAGCTTGCGTTAACCGACCATGAGCTTTGCATCAAGCGGCGGGCCCAATTGATCACCGCCTTGGAGCACGGTGCACTGGACGACGCCAAGCTTGCGGCCGAACTGGCGGCGCTGCAGGCCGATCTGGTGGCGCTGCAGGCCGTCCGCAAGCCCTGACCCTTTCCGCCGCGCCTACCTCGACGGGGGAACGCCGGGCACCGCCCGCTGAGCTGAACGCGGCGCGACAATGCTCCACCCCCAGCAATCGGCGTCGAGCCGATGCCACGGCCCCCGACGTGGCGCGCTGGGGTTTCTTCACCGGGGCCTGCGCGGGGGCGTGGTGAGCATGGGGCGACCTAGCAAGACATGCGAGAAGCCACTGATCGGCGGGTCCGCTTCGGCGGCTGCGCAGCCACCGATTCGGACGGGCACCAACATTGAAGCGACGCGAGGTGACGCCCCTGCGCTGATCTCGGCGGCACCGCGCCCTGCGTTGTCTGCCCCGGCGGACTTCTCTGAATCGCAGCTTGGCGACCTAAGACGGCTCGGCGTCACCAGCGCCCAGGTCAAACATCTGCGTGCACGGCTGCGAACAGTATCGGTTGCACTGAGGGGCGACGCACCAATCGAGGCGGTACGCGACAGGCTGCGAGAGATGCTCGACCATCTTGAGGCGGCAGAGCGTCTGATGACCACACTCAGAGTCAGCCGTGAGCCAGTTGATCGAGAAGCCCGGTCGTACCTGGCGGCCGGCGCATCTGATTTCGATTGCGCAGAGGCGGTCGCAGACATCGACACCGCGACTGAGGGTACTGTGCCCGACCCTATCGACGTACCAACCCTGCTGAGGTTGCTCACAACGACTGCGCGCCTCGCGCTTGAAGTTCACACGCCAAAGGACGATCAGCGCCGGGCGGAAGCGCCGTGGCGAGCAGTTCACCAGATCGTGGTTGCTATGGGACGCCCGACGGACGAAACATCGCGGCTTGCGGCGCACAAGCTTAAGCCGGTGCTCACCAGAGATGGGCCATTCTTCGAACTCTGCTCACTGGTTTTCGACGCCACAGGTGTTGAGCCCGCTCGGGCGACGAATTCTCGCAGCGCCGGCATCCGTGGCGACGTCGAGCGCGCAGTCCGCGCCTACCTCAAGCGAGTGACGCTAGCGGCCTGAGACTGACCGCCTGCCGTCACCAGGCACCAATCGGCCCCGATTCAAGATGAGCGCTTCCAACCAGGAGCGCTCACATGCACGCAGTCACTGCTGTCGTCACCTCGACAGCAACTCTCCGCAAGTCCAAGATCGCCCGCGCGGCATCTGCAGCAACTCGCACCGCCAGCGACGCCGACGAGAAGCCCGCTCGACGACCCATTCCCCAGCCACTGGAAGCTGCATCGCTGCCCGATGCGCTGCTGAAGATCCAGACGGTGGCGGCCGTGACCGGGCTGTCCCCATCGACCATCTTCCGCAAGCTGGCGGCCGATCCGCCGCAGTTCCCAGCGCCGACCAGGCTGGGCAAGCGCTGCACCCGCTGGAAATCGGCGTGCGTGCGCGCTTGGCTTGCTGCTCAGGTGGCGGGGTGAGCACGATGGATCACCACCACAACCACGGGCCACTCACGGGCCTGAGCCCGCCCCAAAAGGACGAAGCCCTGGCCGGTGCGAACGGTCAGGGCCCCAGGGACAACAGCAAAGCAGACACCTCGATTGTTGCCGACCTTGGCGCCAAGCGCAAAGCCATCACAACACTGCAGGAGCGCTATGCCATGGCCGGCTTCTCGCTGATCGAGTTAGCCGACGGGTCACTGCTGGCCAGCCGTTGGAATCTGTGCCGGCCGCTACCTGACGCCCATGCCGCGCTGCAGTTCCTGCGCCGGATCGGCGGTGCCGCATGACCGGCGTCGTCGAGATGGTTGGCTTTGAGGACGCCGACAGCTTCATGCTGTTCGAGGCGCCTGATCGGAGCCGGCGCCGCCGCTTGGCTGGCGATCTGCAAGTGCTGTTGGCGTCAACCCTGAGCCGCGAGCATGCAGCCGAGATGTTGGAGCACGCGGCGTGGATGCTGCGCAATCCAAAGCCGATAGCCGAGGTGATCAGTCTGCAGGCCGTGCGTGACGCCCTGCTCCAGATTGGGGGCACACCATGACTGCCGGCATCCTTGACCGTATTGATGCCGACCTGATCGAGCCGCAGCGTCTGGCCCAGTCCGTTGTCGATCAACTGAGGTTGGAGCAGCGGCGACCGCGCAGGGATGGAGCACGCGGAATCACCGCCCGCGAGGCGCTGCAAGCGCTCGCATTCGAGGCGCAGTTGGTGGCGCTGTGCGCTGAGAACCAAGCACAGGGCATCGTGCTGACAGACGCCGACCGCGCCCGCCTACTGGTGTCGTGGAGCCTGATCGAAACGATCTACAGCGAGGCAGTGCGATGAGCGGCGCCAGCATCACTGACTTGGCGCTGGCGAAAGTCGGAAAGCAAGTTGCCAGACGAATCGAGGCGGCCCGCAAGACAGACGCGGCCGAACCCGCAGCGGTGCGCCTTATCCGTGGCGATGCGGTGGCCCTTGAGCCGGTGCGCTGGCTTTGGCCAGGCTTCCTGCCTGCTGCAATGCTCACCATCCTCGGCGGCGCGCCTGGCTGCGGCAAAACCACCATTGCCCTATCCCTGGCCGCCATCGTCACCAGCGGCGGCACCTGGCCCGGTGGATCGGCACGCAACGCACCGGGCGATGTGGTGATCTGGTCCGGCGAAGACGGCCATGCGGTGTTGGCTGCGCGCCTGGTGGCAATGGGTGCCGACATGCGCCGGGTTCACTTTATCGACGGCATCACCGGCAGCGAGGGGGAAGCCTTCGACCCGGGCCGTGACATGCCGATGCTTGAGGCCACCGCCGAGAGGTTGGCCGCGCCCCGGTTGCTGATCCTTGACCCCATCGTGTCGGCAGTGGCCGGCGACAGCCACAAGGGCGCCGAGGTGCGTCGATCCCTGCAGCCGGTGGTGGCACTGGCCCAGCGGCTGGGCTGCGCGGTGGTGGGCATCACCCACTTCAGCAAGGGCACGGCAGGCCGCGATCCTGCAGAACGTATCACCGGCAGCATCGCGTTTGCTGCGCTGGCCCGGCTGGTGCTGGTGGCCGCCAAAGTCAAGGCCGATGACGGCGAACCCCGGCGCGTGCTGGTGCGGGCTAAATCCAACATCGGCCCGGATGACGGCGGGTTTGCCTACTCGCTTGACCGGGTGGAGGTGGCCCCCGATGTCGAAGGGCAGCGGGTGGTGTGGCTTGAGGCGCTGGAAGGATCGGCGCGCGACGTGCTTGCCGAAGCCGAGGCCGACCCCGAAGACTACGCCGCGTCGGAATCTGACGAGGCAATGCAGTACCTGCGCGATGTGCTGAAGGGTGCCGACGCAACGCCCAGCCGGGACGCATCACGGCGGATGAAGGCCGAGGGCTTCAGCGACAAGGTGATCCGCCGCGCCCGGGAAAAGCTGGGGGTGCTGGTCAAGCGGGAAGGCTTCGGCAAGGACATGCGGTCTGTCTGGTCTCTGCCAGTCCTGCCCACTTCCGCCCAGTCCTGCCCAGTCCCGCCCACAAAGACAGAGGGCAGCTATGGGCAGGAATGCGACCAAACGGGCACGAATGCCGGCCAGGCCGACGATTGCGAGGTGCTGTGATGGGCGCCCCGGACCTACTCCAGCACCTGCGCGGCGCGGGCTTTACCGTCACCCCAGCCGATGGCGGAGGCATCAGGATTGCACCGTCCCACGCCCTGACCGATGACCACCGGCAGGCCATCCGCAACCACCGGGCCGAACTGCTGGCGCTGCTGACACACCCCACGCCGGCCGCACTGGTCAAGGCCATCAACCAGTGCTGCGCCGCCCGGGGCGACACCGAAGCCAATCGCGCCGCGCTGATCGCCGAGTGCGCCGAGCTGACGCCGACCGAACAGGCCGACATGATCGACCACTTCAATGCCGAAACCGCGATCTGGCGGCGCGCGGCCCGAGGGGGCCGGCCATGAGCACGATTCTGGCCCTTGACCTGGGAACCACCACCGGCTGGGCCATGCACACCGCCGACGGCAACACCGTGAGCGGCACCCAGAGTTTCAAGCCCGGGCGGTTCGAGGGAGGGGGAATGCGCTACCTGCGATTCCGCGCCTGGCTGGCCGAGGTGCTGGCCAGTGCCGGCGGCATCAGCGCGGTGTACTTCGAGGAAGTGCGGCGCCATGCCGGTGTCGATGCAGCGCACGCCTACGGTGGGTTCCTGGCCACGCTGACCGCCTGGTGCGAGCACCACCAGATTCCGTACAGCGGCGTGCCGGTGTCCACGATCAAGAAGCACGCGACCGGCAAGGGCAACGCCGACAAGGCCGCGATGGTTGCCGCCATCGAGGCGCTGGGGTTCCACCCGGCCGACGACAACGAGGCGGATGCGCTGGCGCTGCTGTGCTGGGCGCTGGCAGCGCCGGCCGCAGCAGCACCAACTGGTAGTGATCGTTGATAGAGCAAGGAAAGAACAAGATGACAGCAACCAAACGTCCGGGCCGTTGGAAGGCCGGCGAGTCAGGCAATCCGGCCGGCCGCAAGCCTGGCACCGGCGAAGTGGCAAAGCTGCGCGCCAGCATCGCCAAGCAGGTGCCGAGCATCCTCAAGAACCTGACGACCGCCGCATTGGCCGGCGATGTCGGCGCGGCGCGCCTGCTGCTGGAGCGTGTGATCGCGCCGCTCAAGGCCAGCGAGGAAGCCGCGCCGATGTCCTTGAAGGGTGACACCCTGACCGAGCAAGGCAAGTCTGTGATCGCAGCCGTTGCCAGCGGCGAGCTTGCGCCCGGCCAGGCCGCATCGCTGCTGGCTTCACTGGGCACCCTGGCCAAGCTTGAAGAAGCCGATGACCTGAAACGCCGTATCGAGGCGCTGGAGCAGCGCTACGGCACCAACACTGGAGCTATCAAATGACGACCATTGATCGCCGGCTGGCGAAGTTGGAGCAGGGCAACCTGCCGGCAGTACACCGCCCGCCGGAAATGTCGCCCGATGAGTTCGCCAGCCTGATGCTCGCCGCCGTGGCGCGCATCCCCAATGGCGCTTCATTCGATGAACACGCCCAGGCCATCAGACCGTGGGTGGCCGCGATGACCTGGGCCGAGGTGCACGAACTAGCCGTCGCGCTTGAAACGGAAGCGGCTGCGCGGGACGAGCTGAAACCGGGCCAGGCGGCCCAATGCAACAGGAGAAGCGCATGACAGGTCCATCTGTCAGCAGGCGCGTGGCCTGCCTTGAGGCGCACCACCAGAACGAGTGCATCACCTACATCCTGACCGCCCCATCGGGCAACGTCCTGATCATCGACCAGAACCCGGGCGAGGACCTTGTGGCACTCCAGCGGCGTGTTCGTGAGGCTTGGCTGGCCGACGGCAATGAGCCCGAGCTTCTCCCTCCCAAGTGCCAGCACCTCGCCGGGGCAACTCAATGACCCACGACCTCAAACTTCGCATCTGTCGGCTTGAAGCCAAGACAAGCGACAGCAAAGGCGTTGCCGGCATCGTGTATGGCCGGGGCCAGGCGTTCGACCCAGCCGCACAAGCTTTCGTCGGCAAGCAGGTTGCTGAACTGCACTCCGCTGGCCACAGCGTTGTGTACGTCGCCCATTTGGCAGGCCGGCAGCCACCGGCAACCGGCAAGGAACTGACATGACAGGAATGCTGAAAAGCCTCGAATTGGTGGGTCCGCCAGGAGTCGCACAGCCACAGCAGCCACAGCAGCCACAGCAGCCATGGCTGCCACTGCTTAAGAATGCCTTTGCAACTCCATCTCGAAGCGAGCTTCAGTCCATGATCGCCCGGGCCGGCAATGCAGGCGTCCGCGTCGTCACGCAGGATGACGCGAGCGCTGTGGTTCGGCTGTTCGCGGCAGGGCACGATGACAAAGACGCGCTCTCTGACGTAGTTTGGGCAGTGAAGATGGGTGGGTCGATCCCGGACGCGGTTGCGAAGGTCATTGCCAACCGGCAATCCGCTCTTCAGATGGCACCGCAGCCGGGCGGCCTCTTGCCGTCGCTCCTGACGGTACGCAGCGAAATGGCACCGCAGGACGGCCGAACCTCTCCGAATGTTGAGGTTTGATGAGATGGTGCCCGGCGCCCCGGACTCGGCGGCGCGCTGCGCCACGGTTTCAAGTGGCGACGTTGCCGCTGGGCGCCGCGACGGATCCCTCCGTGCGACTGCGCCGTCGCCCAATCCTGCGCACTCGCCACGATTGCAGCCTGCTGGCCAGGGGTCATGTGGCGCAGGTGCAGGTTCACCGACACCCGCGATGTCTGGGCGCGCGAAGCCCTGGCCCTGCGCGGATTCAGGCGAACGACTGCGCACGAGGATCAGGGCATCGGCGCACCACCGAGGGTCAGCGCTGCGGCTGTCCGCAACGGCCGCCGACGAAGCCACCGCCTGCACTGCCGCCGGTCAACATGGGGATGGCGAGAACGTAGGTTATGCCTAGACTCGACTCATGTGGAAGAAAATCCTGCAAACGGTCATAGTGGTCGCGGTTGTCTTGCAGGTGGGTTCCTGCATATTTGGCGGCCGGAGCTTCATGCCTGACGGTCTCCAGCCCTCCGCTCCGCATTCAGGGGGGTGATGCCATGCAAACACTGCCGGCACAACCAGTTGAATTGATCGATGGCGAACCTGAAGCGAGGCCCGGCAATTCGGAAGTCGCGCCGAAGCAGCAATTGCGTCCGACTGGCAGACCATCACCAAAACTCGCGCAGATGCAGCGCGAGCAGGCGGTCAAGATAACGACCAATCTTCTGGTGAGAAAAGCCAAGAAGGAAGCCCAAGCGAAGCGGGTGGCCACCATGAAAGCGCTGATGATTTGTGCTGCACTTGCGTGCTGCGCAGCAACAGTCACTGCGCAGCCTCGGGATGGATTCATGAACGAATCGCGCGACGAGGCTGCCGCTGCCGAATGCCGCGCGAGCCCGGATTGCATGCGAGCTTACCGCCGTCAACAGGCGCTCGATGCCGAGCGCCAAGTCACCTATGAGGCCAAGCCGTGGACCGAGAAAGCGTTGCCATGGGTCGTCTTGGTGGGCATCGCGGCGGCACTGTACATGTGGGCTGGCCGGAAGTGAAATGGCATACGTCAGTGCGCTTCGCCGTAAGCGGGGGGCATGCTGCATGTGTGAACTTTCCCAGTGGCCTGGGTGCCCGGCTTGAGGCCCGAACTTGACGCATGATCCCGAACGCACCGGCGGCCACAGGCTGAGGCATCAACTTGGGTAGCGCGGCAGTTCTTGTGGGCAAATCGTGGGGTAATCCGACACCAGCCAGCAGGAAACACAGCATTGGCGCGGCTTGCAGCCGAGTGTGTGATTCCCGTCCCGGTACCAAGGGCCGCGATGCGGCAGTGGCCTGCGGGCGCTGCCGTCTTCGCTGCGTGGCGGTTTTTCATCTGGCGTGGAGCCGAGGCGCCAACAAGCCACCAGGCCTGCAAACGCAGGCCCGGATGGATGAAGCTGAGCGGGGCAGGCCAGCCCCGCAATGGCCGGATCAGGGCGGCGTGGGCGGCGACTGGCGGCCGATCTCGACACGCCGGTTCTCTGCCGCGAACGGGTCCTTGCTGACCTTGGGCACCTTTGCCCCCAGGCCCACCGCCGCCAGCATGCCGGCGTCGACACCGTTCTTGACCAGGTAGTCGCGCACCGCCTCGGCCCGGCGCCGGGACAGGATGGCATTCGCATCCTCGGTGCCGGTGGCATCGGCATGGCCCTCGATGCGCACCACCCGGCCGGCGCCGCTCTTGCCCTTGAATACTTCGGCGAAGCGGTCGAGCTGCTGACGCAGCAGCTCGGGCAGATCGGCCGAGCCCACCTTGAAAGTGGCCGCCGGCAGCGAGAAACGCACCGCCGGTTTGAAGCCCATGCACTTGAAGCCTTCGCGCACCAGCTCGGCGCAGGCGTCTTCGGGGAACAGGCCTTCATTGATGGCCTTGGCATCGGGCAGCGTGCTGCCCAGGTCGACCGAATCGGCTGCGCGGCTGGCCAGGGGCAAACAGGCCAGGGCCGACAAGAGCACGCTGCATCGCAGCGCTAGAAACAGGGTGTTTGAGGACAACATGGCTTGCTCCGTCTCGCAGGCAATGGGTGCATCCAGACCAGGCCGACCGGCCTGGCCGCGAGTTACACCGCGAGCTTTGGATGATAGCGCCGCCATTGCGCCAACCCCACCCCCAATGCAACAGCCTGCGTCGGGGCGGTGACGGCCTTCAGGGCTTGCGCAGGGCCGCGCCGCGGATGGCCGTGAGGGTGCTGCGGCTGGTGCTGACCTCGGCGTCCAGCTTGAGATGGATGAGCATGGGCGGGCCGGCTTGCAGGGCCTGCGCGAAGGCCGCCTCGAAGCCCTCGGTGGCGGCCACGGTGGCGGCGCGCCAGCCGAAGGCCCGTGCCATCGCTGCGAAGTCGGGGTTGAACAGGTCGCTGCCGCTGACCCGGCCCGGGTATTCGCGCTCCTGGTGCATGCGGATGGTGCCGTAGGTGCCGTTGTCCACCAGCAGGCAGACCAGCCGCCCGGCGCCGCTGTTGGCGCCATAGCCGCTGGCGGTGGCCATCTCCTGCCCGTTCATCAGGAAATCGCCGTCGCCCGCCACGTTCACCACGGTGCGCTCGGGGTGCAGCAGGGCCGCACCCACCGCCGCCGGGAAGCCGTAACCCATCGCCCCCGAGGTGCAGGCCAGCTGGCTGCGGCCGTGGTGCTGCAGGCCGGGGTAGCGCACATAGCGGTGCAGCCAGCCACTGAAGTTGCCGGCACCGTTGGTATAGACGGTGTTCTCAGGGGCCAGGCGCTGCACGGTCTGCATCACTACCGCCATGTCCAGCGGCGCCACGGCGGGGGCCTGGTGGTTGGCCTGGTAGTCGGCCTGCGCAGCCTCGGCCCAGCTGGCCCAGGCCACCTGCAGCGGCGCGGCCAGGCCTTCCAGGGCCTTGGCGGCACAGCCCATCGAGGCCTGCAGCAGCAGGTCGGCGGCATAGACCCGGCCCAGTTCCTCGGCGCCGGCATGGATATGCACCAGCTTCTGGCTGGGCCGGGGTGGCGTAATCAGGGTGTAGCCGCCGGTGGTCATTTCGCCCAGGCGCACACCGACGGCAATGATCAGATCGGCATCCTTCACGCGCTGGGCCAGGCGCGGGTTGATGCCGATGCCCACATCGCCCGCATACAAGGGGTGGCGGTTGTCGAAGGTGTCCTGAAAGCGGAAGCCACAGCCCACTGGCAGGCGCCAGTTTTCGGCAAAGCGCTGCAGGGCCCGGGCGGCCTCGGCGTCCCAGCCACTGCCGCCGGCGATCACCAGCGGGCGCTGGGCCGCCATCAGCAGGGCCCGCAGATCGCGCAAGCCCCCCGGCGCCGGCCAGGCCTGCGCCGGCTCGGCCCGGGGCAGCACCGGGGCTTCGATGGTTTGGGTCAGCATGTCCTCGGGCAGCACCAGCACCACCGGCCCGGGCCGGCCCTGCAGCGCGGTGTGGAAGGCGCGCGACAGGTATTCGGGCAGGCGCTCGGCACTTTGCACCTCGGCCACCCATTTGGCCAGGCCCAGCGTGCCGGGGCTGAACATCTGCCGGTAGTCCAGCTCCTGGAAGGCCTCGCGGTCGCGCTGGTCGCTGGCCACTTGGCCGACGAACAGGATCAGCGGGGTCGAATCCTGGAAAGCGGTGTGCAGGCCGATGCTGGCATTGGTGGCCCCCGGCCCGCGGGTGACAAAGCAGATGCCCGGCCGGCCCGACAGCTTGCCCTGGGCCTCGGCCATGAAGGCCGCGCCGCCCTCCTGGCGGCAGGCGATGAAGCCGATCTTGTCGCGGTGTTCATGGAAGCCGTCCAGCACGGCCAGGTAGCTTTCACCAGGCACGCCGAAGACGGTGTGCACGCCCTGGGCGATCAGGGCTTCGACAAGGGCATGGCCGGCGGGTCTGAGAGGCATGGCAGGGCGGGGTGGGGGACAGGGGTGGGCCAGCCGGCATTATCGACAGGCCCGGCGCATCAGGCCGACAGCGCCACCGGCCGCAGCACCCGCCGCACCCGCCGCACATTGAAGGCGCTGACGATCAGCACCAGCTGCACCGCCGCCAGCAAAATCCAGACATTGCGGTACTGGTGCAGGTCCATCAGGCGGCCGAAGACCAGCGGGGCGATGGCCTGGCCGATGTCCAGGCCCGAATACACCACGCCGAAGACCCGGCCACTGGCGTTTTCGGGGGTCGAACGCTTGACCAGCATGTCGCGCGACGGTCCGGCGCTGCCCGACACCGCCCCCATCAGCCCGAACATCACCGGCACCAGGGCCGGCGGCAGGGGCAGCAGCGCCACGCTCAGCGCGATACAGGCCGCCAGGCCCATGCCGATGCCTACCACGCGCTCGCAGCGGGCTGCGTCTGCGGCCAGAAAGCCGCCCAGCACCATGCCTGCGGCACTGCAAACCATGTAGATCGACAGGCAGGCCGCCACCAGCTGCACCGGTACTGCATGCAACTGGCGCGCAGCCTCGGGCGCAAAGCTCTGCACCGCGCTGAGCACCACCGCGTACAGCAGGAAGAACAGCATGCACATCCATACCGCCGGGATGCGCAGAAAATCGAACGGGCCCTCGCTGACCAGGCCTGGCGCCGCGACACCCGCGCCGGCGTTGGCCGACGCACCCGGCGGCGGCAGGGCTTGCGCGTGGGGCGCGACCTCCAGCGCCAGGCGCCCGCGCTGCCACCACAGCAGCGCCAGCACGCCGAAGGCCACGGCCGCCGCGCACAACATGGCCGTGCGCCAGCCGCTGGCCAGGGCCACCGGCACCATCAGCGCCGGCGCCAGGGCCCAGCCCAGGGTGCCGGTGATGCCATGAGCGCTGTAGGCATGGCCGAGCCGGGCCTTGTGCACCTTGCGGTTGAGCAAGGTGTAGTCCACCGGATGGAACACCCCGTTGCCGATGCCGGCCACCACCGCGCTGGCCGCCAACATCGCATAGCTGCGGCTGCTGGCATAGCCCAGGGCCGCCAGGCCCAGCAGCGACAGGCCCGCCAGCAGTACCGGACGCGGCCCGAAACGGTCCACCACGAAACCCGATGCGGCCTGCACTGCGGTGGAGACCACGAAGAAGATCGTCAGCAACAGCCCCAACTGGGTGTAACTGGCATTGAATTCGTCCTTCAACCAGGGGAACAGCGGTGCCAGCAGCAGCTGGCTGAAATGGCTGACGCTGTGCGCCGCCCCCACCAGGCCGATGACCAGGGCGTCTTGACGCAGCGGTGGCGCGCCGCTGGCCGCCAATGGGGATGTGTTCATTTGCCGATCTTAGTGAATCGCCGGCCCCTTAAACCAGGCCGGCCCCTGTGAACCTGCGCCGTGGATTGCAGACCCCCTGTGCACGGCTGCAAGTCGGCCGCTCAAGCCGGGCTGGCGTCGGCCGATAAGCCAGGATCACCCGACCCGCCCCTGGGAGCCTTGACGATGGACTTCAGCTCGGTACACAACACCCACGAAAAGAGCATCTTTGCCGCCGTGGTGGCCGCCGCGCCGCGCTACCCCGGGGTGTCCGACGACCCCGAACTGCTGGCCGACGTGGCCTGCGTTGCGCTCAACCGGATGCCGCCGCACTACATCCGCCACAGCGCAGACCTGGCCTTCTTCACCACCGAGAAAGAGCGCCTGGCGATCCGCCGCAACATCGACGAATCGGTGGACTTCGCCTTCGGCTATGTGCAGGCCCGGCATGTGATGGCCGCGCGGCGCTGACAGCCCGGGCGGCAGAGTTCACCGGGCGGTGAACTTCGGGTGAGGACTTGGGGATGCGCGCTTCCTAGCATCCGGCGGCGGGTTCGATGGATCGGGCCCGCTGGCCCAACCACCCGAGGAGTCCGCCCATGTCCCCCCAGTCTTACGCCCTGCCACGCCACCTAGCTGCCCTGTCACTGCTGAGCGCCGCTGCCGCCGCCGGCGCCGCGCAGGTGCAGGTCACGGTCAACATACAGAATCTGGCGCCCGCCAACAGCGTGACCTTTGCGCCGCTGCACCTGGGCTTCAACAGCGGCAGCTTCGATGCCTTCAACAACGGTGCGGTAGCCGCGCCAGGCATCGTCTCGGTGGCCGAAGGCGGTGCCGGCAACATCTGGCAATCCGACTTCGCCACCGCCGACCCCGGCGCCACCCGCGGCACCATCGGCGGGCCGCTGTTTCCGGGCGCCAGCAAGAGCGCCACCTTTCTGGTGGACACGCTGCTGAACCCCTACTTCACCTTTGCTGCCATGGTGGTGCCCAGCAATGACTTTTTCATCGGCAACGATTCGCCCACCGCGCACCGGCTGTTCAATGGTGGCAGCGCACTGCAGCTTGCCAGCATCACCTTGAAGGCGCGCCACATCTGGGACGCCGGCTCGGAAGCCTTTGATCCGGCCGCCGCCGCCTTTGTCGGCAACAACAGCCTGCGCACGCCGCAGAACGGCGTGGTGAGCTTCAACTTCAGCGAGTTCGCAGGCTTCGATGGCCTGCCCACGGCAGCCGGCTATACCTTCAGCAGCCAGCTTGCCGCCGACACCGATGTCTACCGCATCAGCTTCAGCGCGGCGGCGGTGCCCGAACCCGAAAGCTATGCCCTGATGGCTGCCGGCCTGCTGGCCTTGGGCAGCCTCAAGCGGCACCGGCGCAGCGGCGCACAAGCCTGAGCCCGCGGTGAGCGGGCCTGCCAGCATGCCGCCGGCCGCGCAGGCTGCGGCTGCCGGGCCGGCCGCTCTGTTCCAATCGGGGCTGGCCGCCACGGGCGGCAGCCCTGCCGAGATGAGCCCACACCTGCTGCTGGTAGAAGACGACGATGCGATTGCCGATGCGCTGCGCCTGCACTTGGAGCAGGCCGGCTACCGCCTGCACCGCGAAAGCAATGGCCGCCTGGCCATGGCCGCCATCGACCGGCAGCGCTGGGACCTGGTATTGCTGGACCTGATGTTGCCGGGTGCCGACGGCTGGGATGTCTGCCGCCACCTGCGTGCCCGCTACCCCGACGTGCCGGTGATCATGCTCAGCGCGCGTTCGGCCGAGGCCCACCGGGTGCTGGGCCTGGAACTGGGCGCCGACGACTACCTGGCCAAGCCCTTCTCGATGCTGGAACTGGTGGCCCGGGTGCGCGCCCTGCTGCGGCGCATCGAGCAGCTGCGCAGCGCCCCGGCACTGCGCACCGAGCTGCGCTTCGGGCGGCAGGACGAGTGGCAACTCGATACCCTGCGCCGGGAGCTGTTGCGCCAGGGCCGGCCGGTGGACCTGACCCTGCGCGAATTCGACCTGCTGCACTTCCTGGTGCGCCATCCGGGCCAGACCTTCTCGCGCAGCGAGTTGCTGACCCGGGTCTGGGGCGCCGGCTTCGATGGCTACGAGCACACGGTCAACTCCCATATCAACCGCCTGCGCACCAAGATCGAGGACGACCCGCGCGAACCGCGCCGCATCGTCACCGTCTGGGGCGTGGGCTACCGCTTCGACGGCGCCAGCGCATGACCGCCCAAGCCAGCCGCAGCCGCATGAGCTTTGCCAGCCGCCTGACCTTGACGCTGGCCGCGCTCTTGCTGGCCTATGCCGGGCTGGTGGCCCTGCTCAGCCGTCAGGTGGCACAAGAGCACGCTCAGGAGGCGCTGCAGCGCCTGTCGCATGGCCTAGCGGCCCACATCATCGGCCACTGGCCCGAGATCACCACCGCCCACCCCAACCCCGCCGACCTGGCCGCGCGTGAAGCGCTGCTGAAGATGCTGATGGTGGTCAACCCTGGCATCCAGGTCTACCTGCTCGATGCCCAGGGCCAGGTGGACGCCTACATCGGCGAGCCCGGCATGGTGCGCCAGCACCAGGTGGCTTTGCGGCCGGTGCGCGATTTCCTGGCCGGCGCCGCGCTGCCGCTGCTGGGCACCGACCCGATGGGCGGCGACACGCTGCGCATCTTCAGTGCCGCGATGTTCCCGCCGCTGCCGGGCCAGGCCGCGCCGCCTGGCTACCTGTATGTGGTGCTGGACGGTGCGGCGCGCAGCGGCGTGGCCGGGCAGGTCAGCCTGCGGCGGGCGTGGCTGGGCGCGGCGCTGGTGGCCGGCGCGGGCCTGCTCGCCACGCTGCTGCTGGGCGGCCTGACCTTCCACCGCCTGACCCGGCCGCTGCACCGCCTGGCTAGCAGCATGCAGGCCTATTCCTTGCGCAGCCTGCCCGACTCGCCGGGGCAGGCACCGGCACCCGCCGCGACACGGGGTGACGAGCTTGCCGCGATTGCCAGCGCCTACCAGGGCATGACCCGTCGCATCGAACAGCAGGCAGCGCGCGAGCATGACCTGGCCCAGGCCCACCGCGAGATGATGGCCAGCGTGGCGCATGACCTGCGCACCCCGCTGACCGCGCTGCACGGCCACCTGGAGGCCCTGGCGGCGCCGCCGCCTGGCCAGGCCGGTTCAGCCGGCGGCCTGGCCGGGCCCGTTGCGGACCTGCAGCGCCGGGTGTTGGACGCGGCATTGGCGCAAAGCAACAAGGTACGCCGCCTGTCGCAGCAATTGTTCGAGCTGGCGGCGCTGCAGTCCGACCACCAGGTGCTGCACCGCGAGCGCTTCAACCTGGACGAACTGGTCACCGACGCGGTACAGAAGTTCGAGCTGGGCCAGCAGCCCCCACCGGTGACGCTGGCCGGCCCCTCACCTGGCCCGCTGGCCCTGGACGGCGATCTGCAGTTGATCGAGCGCGCGCTGACCAACCTGATCGACAACGCGATGCGCCACGCCCCGGGCCAGCAGCCGGTGCGCGTCAGCCTGCGACGCGAGGGTGATCAGGCCCAGATCCTGGTTGAAGACACCGGCCCGGGCCTGCCGGCCGACCTGCTGGACCGGCTGGGCGCCCAGCGCTCGCTGCGCGATCCGCCGATCCGGCGCAGCAGCGGCGGCATCGGCGGCCTGGGCCTGGCCATTGCCCAGCGCGTGGCCCTGCTGCATGGCGGCAGCCTGCTGCCCCTGCCGGCACCGCTGGGCGGCACGCGGCTGTGCCTGGCGCTGCCGCTGGCGTCTTGACAATCCGGCCCAAGCCAACTGCCCGCACTGACCACCCCCTGTCCAAGGTGCCACCGATGAAACCCCTGAACCTACCGCCGCAGCAGCCCACCCGCCGGCGCCACCTGTTGCTGGCTGCCGCAGCCCTGCCACTCGCCCTGCAGGCCTGCGCGCAGGCACCGCAGGCTAAATCCGGGCTGAGCGTCAGCCTGCCGCTGAACCCGGGCTGGTTCGATGGCCAGCCGGTGTTCTACATCACCACCGAGGTCTCAGACGCCGCAGTGGCACGCGAGAAGGGCGCGATCTACACGCCGCGCCTGGCGGATACGCTGCCGCCGGCTGGCAGCGGCCTGCGCAACCCGACCGACCGGGTGTATGCGGTGATGAACTTCGAGCAGCCCCCGGTGTTTGCCTCGGCGCCGCTGCCGGTGGGCCCCGACAACCGCGACCCGGCCTACACGCCGCTGTGGCAGATGGTGATGGTGACCTGGTTGCCCGGCGCCCAACCCCGGCCGCTGCGGTCGCAAGAGGATGTGCTGACCGCTGAGGAGGCCCGGCAACTGAGCCTGACCGTCACCCGGGTGGTGCTCAATTGCGCCATCGTGCACCGGGGTGATCGCGGCGGCTTGCCCGGCGCGGTGGTACGCGGCCCGCTGGGCTGAGGGTCAGGCTGAAGGCCGGGTCGAGGCGCAGGGCCGGCCGATGGCAGGCGCCACCGGCCAGCCGCGACCTCAATGCACCACCCGTCCGAACTCGAACACCCCGTCCTTGACGTCCACCGGCACCACGTCCTTGGGGCCGAAGCGGCCTTGCAGGATCAGCTTGGCCACCGGGTTCTCGATACGCTGCTGGATCGCGCGCTTGAGCGGCCGGGCACCGAACACCGGGTCGAAGCCGACCTTGGCGATCTCGGCCAGGGCTTCGTCTGACACCTCCAGCTTCATCTCCAGCTTCTCCAGCCGGCCCTCCAGCAGCTTCAACTGGATGCGGGCGATGGCCTTGATGTGGGTCTCGTCCAGCGCATGGAAGACCACGCTCTCGTCGATGCGGTTGAGGAACTCGGGCCGGAAATGCGCCTTCACCTCGCCCCACACTGCCTCGCGGATCAGCTCGCTGTCCTGCCCGGCCATCTGCATGATCATGTGCGAGCCCAGGTTGCTGGTCATCACGATCACGGTGTTCTTGAAGTCCACGGTGCGTCCCTGGCCGTCAGTGAGCCGCCCATCGTCGAGCACCTGCAGCAGCACGTTGAACACATCCGGATGGGCCTTCTCCACCTCGTCGAGCAGCAGCACGCTGTAGGGCTTGCGCCGCACGGCTTCGGTCAGCGTGCCGCCTTCGTCATAACCCACATAGCCCGGGGGCGCGCCGATCAGGCGGCTGACGCTGTGCTTTTCCATGAACTCGCTCATGTCGACCCGGATCATGTGGTCCTCGCTGTCGAACAGAAAGCCCGCCAGCGCCTTGCACAGTTCGGTCTTGCCCACCCCGGTGGGGCCCAGGAAGAGGAAGCTGCCGAGCGGCCGGTTCGGGTCGCTCAAGCCCGCGCGTGAACGGCGGATCGCGTCGGCCACCGCCACGATGGCCTCGTCCTGCCCCACCACGCGCTGGTGCAGCTTGTCCTCCATCTGCAGCAGCTTGTCGCGCTCACCCTGCATCAGCTTGCTCACCGGGATGCCGGTGGCGCGCGAGTCCACCTCGGCGATCTCCTCGGCGCCCACCATGGTGCGCAGCAGTTGCGGGATGCCGGTGCCGTCCTTGGCACCGTCCTTGGCAGCCTTCGCCTTGCCGCTCTCCTTGGTCTGGGCTTCCTTGAGGGTCTTCTCCAACTCGGGCAGCTGGCCGTACTGCAGCTCGGCCACCTTGTTGAAATCGCCCTTGCGCTTGAGTTCCTCGATCTGGAACTTGATCCTCTCGATCTCTTCCTTGACATGGGCCGAGCCCTGGGCCGCCGCCTTCTCGGCCTTCCAGATCTCCTCCAGGTCGGCGTACTCGCGCTCGATCTTGGTGATCTCCTCGCCAATCAGGGCCAGGCGCCTCTGCGAGCCTTCGTCATGCTCCTTCTTCATCGCCTCGCGCTCGATCTTGAGCTGGATCAGCCGGCGGTCGAGCTTGTCCATCACCTCGGGCTTGCTGTCGATCTCGATCTTGATCTTGGCCGCGGCCTCGTCGATCAGGTCGATGGCCTTGTCGGGCAGGAAGCGGTCGGTGATGTAGCGGTGGCTCAGCTCGGCCGCGGCGACGATGGCCGGGTCGGTGATCTCCACGCCATGGTGCACCTCGTACTTTTCTTGCAAGCCACGCAGGATGGCGATGGTGGCCTCCACCGTCGGCTCGTCGACCAGCACCTTCTGGAAGCGGCGCTCGAGCGCGGCGTCCTTCTCGACGTACTTGCGGTACTCGTTGAGGGTGGTGGCGCCGATGCAGTGCAGCTCGCCGCGGGCCAGCGCGGGCTTGAGCATGTTGCCGGCGTCCATCGCGCCCTCGGCCTTGCCCGCGCCCACCATGGTGTGCAGCTCGTCGATGAACAGGATGATGCGGCCTTCGTCCTGGGCCACTTCCTTGAGCACCGCCTTGAGCCGCTCCTCGAACTCGCCCCGGTACTTGGCACCAGCCAGCAGGCCGGCCATGTCGAGCACCAGCACGCGATTGTTGCGCAGGGTGTCGGTCACCTCGCCGGCCACGATGCGCTGGGCCAGGCCCTCGACTATTGCCGTCTTGCCCACACCCGGCTCGCCGATCAGCACCGGGTTGTTCTTGGTGCGGCGCTGCAGCACCTGGATGGCGCGGCGGATCTCGTCGTCACGGCCGATCACCGGGTCGAGCTTGCCCTGGCGGGCGCGCTCGGTCAGGTCGAGGGTGTATTTCTTCAGCGCCTCGCGCTGGCCTTCGCTCTCGGCCGAATCGACAGCCTGGCCGCCCCGCACTGCGGTGATGGCGGCCTCCAGCGCCTTGCGGCTCAGGCCGTGGCCGCGCACGATGCCGCCGATGTCGCTCCTGCTGTCGGCCAGCGCCAGCAGGAACATCTCGCTGGCGATGAATTGGTCACCGCGCTGGCTGGCCTCCTTGTCGGCGGCCTGCAGCAGCTGCACCAGGTCGCGGCCGGCCTGCACCTGGGGTGCATTGCCGGTCTGGCCCTGCACGCTGGGCAGCGCGGCGATGGCGGTGTCCATCGCGGTCCTGAGCGCGGCAGTGTTGGCGCCGGCCCGGTCGAGCAGGGCCTTGGGGCCGTCGGGCTGGGCCAGCATCGCGGCCAGCAGGTGGCTGGGCTCGATATACGGGTTGTCGCGGGCCACGGCCAGGCTCTGGGCCTCTTGCAGCGCCTGCTGAAACGCGGTGGTGAGCTTGTCGAGTCGCATGGGATGTGTCCTCCGATTGGCAGCAGACATTGGGCTGGCACGGGGAACTTCAAGCCCCGGGCAGCCTCGGTCCGTGGCCCCGGCTTGCGCCAGATCAAGTGCCGGACGGGCCAGCCCGGCCTTCTAGAATGCCCGCGTGGACATCCATCAAATGCAAGTGCGCTACCAGCCCGCCGCCGACCGGGTGCTGTGGCAGGTGCGGACCCAGTCCGGCGAGTTGTTCGCGGTCTGGCTCACCCGGCGCATGCTCAAGCAGCTGTGGCCGCCGCTGGCCCAGCTGGTCACCCGCGCCGGCGTGGCACAGATGGCGCCGAATGCCACCGTGCTGCCCGAGGCTCAGGCCATGATGGCCGAGGTGGCCCGGGCCCGGCCGCTGGCCAACGCCAACTTCACCACCCCCTTCGACCCCAAGCCGGCGGCCCAGCCGCTGGGCCCGGAGCCGCTCTTGCCCACCGCCGTCGACCTGGGCCCGGGCGCGAATGGCAAGGGCCTGCGCATCTCGGCGCGCGAGCCGGGCGGGCGCCACATGAGCCTGCAGCTGTCAGACGACCTGGCCACCGCGCTGTTGCGCCTGCTGGAGCAGGCCTTGCTGGAAGCCGATTGGGGCCTGGGCGGCGCCGCGCCGGCCGCGCCCGCGCCGGCCGAGCCGCCCGGCCCGGCCCTGCCGCCGGCACCCCCCAGCTTGCTGAACTGAGCGCCCGTCGGCCGCGCAGTCACCGCGCGGGCAGGCCACCGCCCCACTGCGCCGCCTGCTGCTGCAGGTGCTGGCGCACCGCCGGGTCACTGGTCAGGCCGATGGCCAGGCGCATTGCCTGCTGGGCTGGCGCCGCCTGGCCGGCCCGGGCCGACACATGGGCCAGCGCCACCCAATAGGGCTGGTAGCTGTCGCGGCGCGGGTGGGTCAAGGCGGCCAGCAGGGCTGCCGCACGCGGCAGATCGCCGGCCTGGGCACAAGCCACGGCCCGGGCCACCTCGGCGCCCAGGCTGGGCGCAGCGGCGCACAGCCGGTCGTAGAGCTGGACGATGCCGGCCCAGGGGGTAAGGCCGGTGCGGGCCCGCTCGTTGTGCGCCGACTGGATCGCTGCCTCCCACTGGAAGGGGCCGGGCGCGGCCCAGCGCGCGCTGTGGCGCAGCAACTGGTCGGCCTGGGCTATCAGCGGCAGCTGCCACAGCGCGGTGTCCTGCTCGGCCAGCGCGACAAAGCGCCCGCCCGGGCCACGGCGCGCCGGACCGCGCGCCTCGCAGTGCAGGATCAGCGCCAGCAGGCCTTCGGCCTCGGCCCGGCCCGGGCCGGCCGGCAGCAGGCTGCAGACCAGGTCAGCCAGGAACAGCGCCTCGGCGCACAGGCCCTGGGCCGGCCCATCGTCGACTGCGGCGGGGCTGGCCGTATCGCTTTCGCCGGCCTGCCAGCCCAGGCCATAGGCCGCATAGATGGCCTCCAGCACCGCCTGCAGACGCTCGGGCCATTCATCGGGGCCGGGCTCCTCGAAGCGCAGGCCGGCAGCGCGGATCTTGTGCTTGGCGCGCACCAGGCGCTGGGCCATGGCCGCCGGCGAGGTGAGCAGGGCCTGGGCGATCTGCTCGGCACCCAGGCCCAGCACCACCTGCAGCATCAGCGCCGGCCGCAGCGCGGCGTCGATGGCCGGGTGGGCGCAGACAAACAGCAGCTTCAAGCGGCTGTCGGGCAAGGCCGGTACGGCATCGTGGTGGGGCTCGTCGGCCAGCAGGGCCTGCACCTCGGGGCTGTCGTGCAGGCGCTGGCGCCGGGCGGCCATCAGTAGCTCGCGCCGGGCCACGGCCAGCAGCCAGGCCTCGGGCGCGGCCGGCACGCCCTGGGCCGGCCAGGCCTGCAGGGCTTTTTCCAGCGCGCTGGCCAGCGCATCCTCGGCCGCCGCCACATCGCGCCACTGCCAGGCCAGCCAGGACAGCAGCCGGCCATAGCTCTGGCGCGCGGCCACCGCGGCGGCCTGGCGGGCGGCGGGTGTCGCCTGGCCGCTGGCGGCTGTCATCCCGGTGCCCGGCAAGGCTGGTCAGGGCAGCGGGCGGCCGGGCTCACATCACCAGCACGGGCCGCACCTCGACGGTGCCGGTGGACGCGGTGGGGCTGCGCGCCGCCCAGGCCAGGGCATCGTCGAGATGGGGCACGTCGATGACGAAATAACCGCCCAGCTGCTCCTTGCTGTCGGCAAAGGGGCCGTCCTGCACCTGGCGCTGGCCGTCGCGCACCCGCACCACGGTGGCGGTGTCGCGGCCCTGCAGGCCGTGGCCAGCCACGATCACCCCAGCCTGGCCCATCGCGCCGGCATAGGCGCCCCAGGCGGCCATCGAGCCGGCGGCGGACTCGGGGTTGTAGGCCTGGTTGTGGGCACTGTCGAAGAACATCAGCATGTATTTCATCGCGGACTCCTGGCATCAGGACATGTCGGTGGGCGAGTCGGGCCAAACGCCCTTCTCTGAGCAGTAGATGCGCCGGCGCACACCGGATCGACAGACCGGAGCAATTATTTTGTGCCGGGCGCTGCCGCCAGCCCTTGCGCCAACAGCGCCTTCTGCACCTTGCCCAGCGCGGTGCGGGGCAGGCTGTCGCGCAGCACGGTGCGCCGAGGGTGCTTGAAGCGGGCCAGTTGAAGGTCGAAGAGCGCCTGCAGGCCTTCCAGGTCGACAGCCTGGCCGGGCCGCGCCACCAGCACCAGCACCGGCACCTCGCCCCAACGCGCATCGGGCAGGCCCACCACCGCGGCTTCAGCCACGCCAGGCCAGGTGTTGGCCAGGTTCTCGATCTCGGCCGGGTGGATGTTCTCGCCGCCCGAGATGATCAGGTCCTTGCTGCGGCCCACCACGGTGACCCAGCCCTGGGCGTCGGCCCAGGCCAGGTCACCGGTGGCGAACCAGCCGTCGACCCAGCCGGTGTCCTCGGGCTGGCGGTGGTAGCCCCGCATCAGGTTGGGTGCCTGCAGCTGGATCTCGCCGACCGCGCCGGTGGCCACCTCGCGACCGTGGGCGCCCACCAGGCGCAGCCGCACGCCCGGCGCCGGCCGGCCGACGCTGCCGGGGTGGGCCAACGCCTCGTCGGGCAGCAGCGCGATCGACACCGGACCGGTCTCGGTGCTGCCGTAGACCTGGGCGACCGGCACGCCGCGCGCGTAGAAGGCCTGAATCAGCGCCAGCGGCACCACCTGCGAGCCGCTGTTGACGAAGCGCAGTACCGACAGGTCGGCGCCGGCCCAGCCCGGGTGTGCCAGCAGGGCCTGCATCACCGCCGGCACCAGCAGGCTGGTGCTGGGGCGCCCCAAGGCCACGTCGTGCAGCCACGCGCCCGGGTCGAAGCGCGCATGCAAATGGACGGCCGCCCCCGCGGCCAATGCCGGCAGCACCTGGATGCACAGCCCGCCGACATGGAACATCGGCAGCACGGCCAGCACCCGGTCGGCCCCGGTCAGGCCCTGCACCGCCAGCGCGGCGTCCAGGTTGGCCAACAGGCCGGCCTGGGTGTGCATCGCGCCCTTGGGCTCGCCGGTGGTGCCGCTGGTGTAGACCAGCATCACATCGCCGGGCTGGGCCGGCGCGGCGGGGCCGGCGGGCGGGGCCAACTGGCGCACCTGGTCGGCCAGGCCGTGCAGCTCGGGCGTGCCCAGCAGCGCCGACAGGCCGGCATGGGGCACGATGGCCGCCAGTTCGGGCGCGGCCAGGCGCCAGTTCAGCGGCACGAACACCGCCCCCAGGCGCGCGCAGGCCAGCAAGGCGGCCAGCATCTCGGCACTGTTGTGGCCCAGCCAGCCGATGAAATCGCCCGCGCCCAGGCCCTGCGCCTGCCAGTCGCGGCAGGTGGCGTCCACCAAGGCCAGCAGGTCGGCGCCGCTGAGCCGGCGCTGGTCGACCTGCAGCAGCGGCGCTGCGGGCCGCTGCCGGGCGGCCGCCAGCAGGCGCGCGTCCAGCAGGCTCACGCGGCAGCCTGGGCGCTGAGCGACGGGCTCACTCGATCGCCTCGTCCCGCTCGCCGGCCTCGTACAGGCATTCGCGGCCCAGGCGGTCCATGCACAGCTCGGCGGTCCAGGGCAGCATCAGGCTGCCGCAGCGGCTGTCGCGGTACAGGCGCTCCAGCGGCAGGCTCTTGAGCATGCTCTGGCCGCCGCAGGTGCGGATGGCCAGCCGGCAGATGTCGTTGGCGTTCTCCATGATGGTGTAGTGGGCCGCATACAGGCGCATGCGGGTGTCCTTGTCGGGGTCGATGCCGGCATCACGGGCGTTCTGCAGGAACAGCGCCCGGGTGGCCTCCAGCTTGATGCGCATCTCGGCCACCGCGTACTGCTTGGTCGGATACATGCGGCGCTTGACCGGCGGCATGCCCGGCACCTCGGCGCGCAGGTATTGCATGGTGAAGTCGTAGGCCGCCTGGGCCACGCCCATGTAGGCGGGCGACAGCGTCGAGAACATGTGCGGGTAGCGGGTGGCGGCCTGGTGGTACAGGCCCTCGGGCATCAGCCGCGCGGTGTCGGGGACGAAGACTTCGTCGAACAGCAGGTTGCGGCTGACAGTGCCGCGCATGCCCAGCGGGTCCCAATCGCCGACCACACGCACGCCCGGTGCATCGGCCGGCACCGCCAGGTACATCGAATCGCGCCGCGTGCCGCCGCCAGCGCGGTCGGGCCGCTCCAGCGTG
>JANNZD010000261.1:0-3526 GCA_031410435.1 Betaproteobacteria bacterium
GCACGCCAGCCTGCCCATCGACTGGCATGGCCCGCGGACAACCGGCCGGACCAGGCCCTAGGTTGCGCCTGCCCTTGACGCCGGTCAAGTGGGGTGTTCTTGTCAGGCCAGGTGCGCGGCCGCCAGCAATTCCTGCGTATATGCCTGTTGCGGCGCGTCGAACAGCGCCAGGGTCTCGCCTTGCTCGACCACGTCGCCGTTCTTCATCACCATCACCCGGTGCGCCATGGCCCGGATCACCGCCAGGTCGTGGCTGATGAAGATGTAGCTCAGGCCGTGGCGCTGCTGCAACTCGGCCAGCAGGGCCAGCACCTGCTGCTGCACCGACACGTCCAGCGCCGAGGTGGGCTCGTCCAGCACCAGGATCTCGGGCTCCAGCACCACCGCCCGCGCGATCGCGATGCGCTGGCGCTGGCCGCCCGAGAACTCATGCGGATAGCGTTGCAGCACGCCGTGCACACCCATGCGGGCCGACAGGCCCACCTCGTCGAGCATCGCCAGCACCTTGGCCTCGCGCTCGGCGCGGCTCAGGCCGGGCTGGTGCAGGGCCAGGCCCTCGCCGACGATCTGGCCCACCGTCATGCGCGGCGACAGCGACCCGAAGGGGTCTTGCAGCACCACCTGCAGGCGCTTGCGCATCGCCTGCAGGGTGGCCCGGCTGGCGTTGTCCACGCGCACGCCGCCGACCTGCACCTGGCCGGCGGCGATGGGTTGCAGCGCCAGCAGCGCCATGCCCAGCGTGGTCTTGCCCGAGCCCGATTCGCCCACGATGCCCAGGGTCTCGCCGCGGCGCAGCTGCAGCGTGGTCTGCTTGACCGCATGGAAGGCGCGTTTGCTGAACCAGCCGGTGGCGATGTCGAAGCTGACCCGCACCGCGTCGGCCGCCACCAGCACCGGCGCGTCGGCGGCCAAAGGCTGCACCACGCGCTGCGGCCGGGTGGCCAGCAGGCGCCGGGTGTAGGGGTGCTGGGGGTTGGCAAACACCTCGGCGGTGCGGCCCACCTCCACCAGCACGCCGCGCTCCATCACGCCCACCCGGTCGGTGAAGCGCTGCACCAGGTTCAGGTCATGGGTGATGAACAGCACCGCCATGCCCATCTCGCGCTGCAGCGCGTCCAGCAGGGCCAGGATCTGGGCCTGGATGGTCACGTCCAGCGCGGTGGTGGGCTCGTCGGCGATCAGCAGCCGGGGTTTGCAGGCCAGGGCCATCGCGATCATCGCGCGCTGGCGCTGGCCACCCGACAACTGGTGCGGGTAGACGTCGATGCGGCGCTCGGGCACGGGGATGCCGGTGCGCGCCAGCAACTCGATCGCGCCCGCGCTGGCAGCGTCCGGTGCCAGGGCCTCGTGCAGCACCAGCACCTCGATGATCTGGTTGCCCACCGTGTACAGCGGGTTCAGCGCGGTCATCGGCTCCTGGAAGATCATGCCGATCTGCGCGCCACGCAAGGCCTGCATTTGGGCCTCGCTGCGCTGCATCAGATCGATGCCCTCGAAGCGGATCGCGCCGCTGCTGGTGGCCGCGTCGACCAGGCGCAGGATGGACAGCGCGGTGATCGACTTGCCCGAACCGGATTCACCCACCAGCGCGAATTTCTCGCCCGGGGCGATGGCCAGCGACACCTCATCGACCACGGTGGTGGCGCCGAAGCGCACGCTCAGGCGGTCGATTTCGAGCAGCGGTGTGACCACGTCGTCAGGACTTTCGGGTGTCGAAGGCATCGCGCAATGCGTCGCCGATGAAGGTCAGCAGCAGCATCGTCAACACCAGCAGCAAGAAGGTGGGCAGGATGATCCACCAGGCGTCCAGGTTGGCCTTGCCCTGCTGCAGCAACTCACCCAGCGAGGGCATCGACGCCGGCACGCCCAGGCCGAGAAAATCCAGCGAGGTCAGCGCCAGGATGGCCGCGCTCCTGCGGAAGGGCAGGACGGTGCTCACCGGCGTCATCGAATTGGGCAGCACATGGCGCCAGATGATCTGGGCATTGGACAGGCCCAGGGCCCGCGCCGCCTTGACATGGTCGAGCGCGCGGTTGCGCAGGAACTCGGCCCGCACATAGTCCGACAGCCCCATCCAGCCCCAGGCGCTGAGCAGGATCAGCAGCAGGCCCAGGCTGGGCTGGAAGATCGAGGCAAAGATGATCAGCAGCAGCAGCTCGGGCACCGCGCCCCAGATCTCGATCAGGCGCTGCAGGCTCAGGTCGAGGCGGCCGCCGAAGTAGCCCATCAGCGCACCGATCAGCACCCCCAGCGCGGTGCCCACCGCCGTGAGCGCGATGCCGGACCAGATGCTGACCCGGAAGCCATAGACCAGACGCGCCAGCATGTCGCGGCCCTTGGCGTCGGTGCCCAGCCAATTGCGGGCATTGGGTGCGCCGGGCGAGATCTGCTTGGCGAAATAGTCGATGCTGTCGGCCGAATGCGGGTTGGGCGCGCCCAGCGCCCAGTTGCCGGGCTGGGCCAGGCGCTGCACCAGGAAGGGGTCTTTCCAGTCGGCGGGGGTGAGGAAATCGCCGCCCAGGGTTTTTTCGGACGGGTTGCTGATCGCCGGGAACCACCATTGCCCGTCGATCCGGGCGACGAAGGGCTTGTCATTGCTGACCAGCTCGGCCAGGCTGGTCAGCAACAGCAGCGCCAGGAAAAGCCACAGCGATGCCGGACCCAGGCGGTTGCGCCTGAAGCGGGCCCAGGCGCGCTGGCCGGGCGACTGCGGCGGCGTGGCCACGGCGGGGGGGCCGGCAGCGGCGCCGGGTTCGGGCAAGGGGAGCGCCTGGTTCATCGGCCCACGCTCCCGAACTGCACCCGCGGGTCGATCACCACGTACAACAGGTCAGACACCAGGCGCACCACCAGCGCGATCAGGGTGAACAGGTAGAGCGAGCCCAGCACCACCGGAAAATCGCGCCGCAGCACCGCCTCGTAGCTGAGCAGGCCCAGGCCGTCGAGCGAGAACAGCGACTCGATCAACACCGAGCCGGCAAAGAAGGCATGCACAAAAGCCGACGGAAAACCGGTGACCAGTGGAATCAATGCGTTGCGAAACACATGCTTGTAGAGCACCCGGCGCGGCGCCAGGCCCTTGGCACGGGCCACCAGCACATACTGTTTGCGCAGCTCTTCGACAAAGGTGTTCTTGGTCAGCATGGTGATCACCGCAAAGCTGCCGATCACCAGGCAGGTCAGCGGCAGGGCCAGGTGCCACAGGTAGTCGGCCACCCGCGCCGGCCAGCTCAGCGTGGCCCAGTTGTCCGACGTCAACCCGCGCAGCGGGAACCAGTCGAGAAAGGTGCCGCCGGCCAGCAGCACGATCAGCAGGATGCCCAGCACGAAGCCCGGTATCGCATAGCCCACCAACACCAGCAGCGAGGTGGCGGTATCGAAGGGCGTGCCCTCGCGCACCGCCTTGGCGATGCCCAGCGGTATCGAGATCAGGTAGCTGATGAAAAAGGCCCACAGCCCCAGGCTCATCGAGACCGGCAGCTTCTCCTTGATCAGGGTCCACACGTCCTTGTTGTGCATGAAGCTG
>JANNZD010000262.1:0-43762 GCA_031410435.1 Betaproteobacteria bacterium
GGCCGGCCAATTGCCGCTCAGCCGCCAGCCCTTCGGCCTGCTGTTCCAGGCGCTGGACGATCTGCGCGCCCAGGAGGTCTATGTGGCCACCGGTTGCGCGCCGCAGTTCGCCTTGTGGGGCGGCCTGATGACCACCCGGGCGCTGCACCTGAAGGCCGCCGGCGCGGTGCTGGACGGCTACTCGCGCGACACGCCCGAGGTGCTGCAATCCGGGCTGCCGGTGTTCTCCTGCGGCGGCTACGCGCAGGACCAGGGGCCGCGCGGCAAGGTGGTGGACTACCGCGTAGCGGTGGAGATCAACGGCGTGCGCATCCACCCCGGCGACATCGTGTTCGGCGACCTCGACGGCGTGCTGGTGATCCCGCGCCAGGCCGAGGACGAGGCCATCCGCCGCGCGCTGGAGAAGGCCAGCACCGAGAACCAGGTGCGCCAGGCCATCGAGCGCGGCATGAGCACGGTGGAGGCTTTCAGGACCTTCAGCGTGATGTGACACGGCCGCCGCCGCTGCGCTGCCCCGGCGGCCCGGCGGCTCGGTGACCCGGCGTTTGCAACGCCGCCGCCCCCCGCTGCGCCATCACCGGGGCCGCGCGCGGATACTTCCAGCCCAAGATGCAAGCGATCCTGGCCGTCACCGTCCCCTTCTTCGCGCTGGTGCTGGCGGGCTGGCTGGCGGCCCGCCAGGGGCTCTTGCCCGAGACCGCGATCCCCGGTCTGAACGCCTATGTGCTGTACTTTTCGCTGCCCTGCCTGCTGCTGCGTTTTGGCATGGGCGCGCCGGTGCTGGACCTGCTCAACCCCTGGCTGCTGACGGTCTACCTGGTGTGTGCGCTGTTGATCGTCTTTGTCACCATCGCGGTGTCGCTGGACGCCGAGGTGGGGCTGAAGGACGCCGCCTTCGGCGCGCTGGTGGCGGCATTCCCCAACACCGGCTTCATGGGTGTGCCGCTGCTGGTGGCCCTGCTGGGGCCGGCGGCGGCCGGTCCGGTGATCTGCATCATCCTGGCCGACCTGTTCGTCACCAGTTCGCTATGCATCGCGCTGTCGCAGCTGCAAGGCAGCGGTGAGGCCGGCGCCCGCCAGGCGGCATTGCGGGCGGTGCGCGGTGCCTTGTCCAACCCCCTGCCCTGGGCCATCGCCGTCGGCGCGGGGCTGTCGGCGGCGCAGTGGCGCCTGGTCGGCCCGGTCGATAGCGTCGTGCGCATGCTGGCCGATTCGGCCAGCCCGGTGGCGCTGTTCACCATCGGCGCGGTGCTGTGGCGTGCCGGGGTGCATGCCCACAACCACACCCCGCTGCGGCGCTACCTGCCGATCGCGCTGATCAAGCTGCTGCTGCACCCGCTGCTGGTGCTGGCCATCGGCTCGGCGGCGCGCCACCTGGGCCTGCCGATCAGCGCCTTCCAGCTGATGGTGATCACGCTGGGGGCGGCCCTGCCCAGCGCCAGCAATGTGTCGCTGCTGACCGAGCGCTATGGCGCCGATTCGGGCCGAATCGCCCGGGTCATCATGGCCAGCACGCTTTTGGCCTTCATCAGCTTCACCGGGCTGGCATGGCTGTTCGGGGCGCAGCCGGTCTAGAACTTCAAGCGGCGCAGGACCGTCGGGCAAGCCCCAGCAGCAGCAGACCGGCCAGCAGCAGCACACCCTTGCCCGGCTCGGGAATGGCGCTTACCGACAAATTGTCGATATCGTTGGCCACCACCAGGTCGCCACTGAGAAAGCGCAAAGTGGTGGGCCCGCTGGCGGTGAAGTCGTGGACATAGGTTCTGGGCAGCGCATCGGGGCCGCTGCTCAATTCGTCCACGAGCAGCGCGCCGTTCACGTACACATCGATGCTGCTGGGCAAGGCATTGGCGCCGGTCCAATAGTCAAAGGACAGGCGGTAGCTGCCGCCGGACAGAGTCGCAACGGTCTGCTCCACCCCCTGGCCGGGGTTGTCAGAGAAGCCGCTCAGGTCGAGGGCGTCGGTCTGCGGGCCGAGGCCAGGCGTCGGACCGAACACAAACACCTGATCATCCAGATTCGCACCCACCACGGTCCAGCCGGCCAGGCCTTGGCTGGTGACGGTGTAGCCGCCGAAATATCCCTCGAAATCCCCGTTCACCACCAGATTGGCCGCCAGGGAGACTGGCGCTGCGGCAAGCAAACTGGTGCTCAAGATCAGCCATCGAGCCAGCGCCATGTTGAGTCCTTCGCAGTGGCCGTTGCGGCGCAACGGCATCTTGAGCCACACGCTGTGTCTGCCCCACACCCCAGGCCAGTCGGCCCGGCAGGGCATCAGCCGCCAGACGCAACGCCCGGCCCGACACACACTGATCGTGAACTCCTGGCAAGCCGTGGCAACCCCGCAAACAGGGGGCCAGGGCGCAACGCGACTCAGAGCCTGTGATTAATTCCGGCGTGACCGAGCAACGCCCAAAAAGGCGCGCGATCTAGGCGCAAAGCGCAGTCATAGCCCGGGCTATGACGAGCATTTGCAACGACGAGCGGGCGTCTTTTTGGGTGGTGAGCGGGCATGTCGGAATAAATCACAGGCTCTCAGATCCCGAGCGGGTCCACATCGATGGCCCAGCGCGCCAGGCCCTTGTGCTGGCGGCGCAGGCCGTGCAGCGCCGGCGCCCAGTCCACCAGCAGGCGCTGCAGCTGCTGGCGCGACGCCGCCTCCACCAGCATCTGCAGGCGTTCGATGCCGGCCACCTTGCTGACCGTGGGTGGCACCGGCGGGTAGAGCGTGACGCCGGCCGCCGCCGGCAGGCTGCGCGCGCCATCGGCGGCTGCCTGCAGCCAGGCCAGGGCCACCGCCGGGTCGCGCGCTTCGGCCCGCAGCAGCGCCAGGTGGCTGTAGGGCGGCAGGCCGGCGGCGCGGCGCTCGGCCAGCTGGCTCTCGGCAAAGGCGGCAAAGTCATGGCGCTTGAGCGCCGCATAAATTGGGTGCTGGGGATGCCATGTCTGAACCCACATCTCGCTGCGGGCCGATGCCGCTGCATCGCGCCCGGCCCGGCCGCCGGCCTGCATCAGCAACGCAAACAGCCGCTCGGGCGCGCGGAAATCACTGGCAAACAGCGCGCTGTCGGGGTTCACCGCCACCACCAGGGTGATGCGCCTGAAGTCATGCCCCTTGGTCACCATCTGGGTGCCCACCAGCACGTCCACATCGCCGGCATGCACCTCGGCCAGGCGGCTTTCCAGCTGGCCCTTGCCGCGGGCCGTGTCGGCGTCCAACCGGGCGATGCGGGCGCCGGGCAACAGTTCGGCCAGCTGCTCTTCCAGCTTCTCGGTACCGCGGCCGATCGGCGCGATGTCGAGGTTGCCGCAATCGGGGCAGGCGCGCGGCACGCGCTCGGTGAAACCGCAGTGGTGGCAGCGCAGCGTGCGCTCGCTCTTGTGGAAGACACGCCAGGCGCTGCAATGCGGGCAGCCGCTCTTCCAGCCGCAATCGGCACAGTGCAGCACCGGGGCATAGCCGCGCCGGTTGAGAAAGACCAGGCTCTGTTCGCCGCGCGCCAGCCGGTCGCGCAGGGAGTCCAGCACCAGCGGCGCCAGCACCGGGGCCTGGCCGCCGACCCGGGGCAGCACGCCCATGTCGAACAGCCGCACCCGGGGCAGCGCGCCGCCACCCACCCGCTCGGCCAGGGTCAGGCGCTGGTAGCGCTGCTGGGCGCCGGGTTGCGAGCGCTGCCAGGTCTCCAACGACGGCGTGGCCGAGCCCAGGATCACCGGCACCCGCTCCAGGTGGCCGCGGTAGACCGCCAGGTCGCGCGCCGAGTAGCGGGCGCCCTCCTGCTGCTTGTAGGACGGGTCATGCTCCTCGTCCACCACGATCAGGCCCAGCCGGGGCAGGGGCGCGAACACCGACATGCGGGTGCCCAGCACGATGTCGGCCCGGCCCAGGTGGGCGGCCAGCCAATGGCGCAGGCGCTGCACCGGGGTCAGGCCGCTGTGCATGGCAACCAGCCGGTGCTGGGGGAAGCGCTCGGCAAAGCGCGCCTCCAGCTGCGGCGTCAGATTGATTTCGGGCACCAGCACCAGGGCCTGGCGGCCGCTGGCCAGCACCTGGGCCGCGGCACGCAGGTAGACCTCGGTCTTGCCGCTGCCGGTGACCCCGTGCAACAGCATGGGCGCCGGCCGGGGCTGGGCACAGACGGCCTCGAAGGCGGCCAGGGCCTGCTGCTGTTCCGGGCCGAGTGTGGGCAGCGCCGGTGGCTGCGGCGGTGCCCGCCCGGCCTGGGCGAGAGGCGCATCCAGTTTGCGCAGCAGGCGGGCCAGGCGTGACGCCAGCCCGGCAGCGTCAAGCTTGCGCAATTCGGGGGGCAGCACGGCCAGGGCCAGCTCGCCCACCCCGCGCTGGTAATAGCTGGCGGCAAAGTCCACCAGTGCCAGCCAGGCCGGTGGCAGCGGTGGCAGGCCGTCGAACAGGTCGCCCACCGGGCGCAAGGCATGGCTGCCGGCTGCCGCGCTGCCGGCGCCACGCCAGACGATGCCCAGCAGCTGCCGCTGGCCCAGGGGCACGCGCAACAAGGTGCCCGGCGTGAGCCTGCGCTCGCTCGAATAGTCCAGCGCGCCCACCAGACCACTGTGCTGCGGCGCCTCGACCGCCACTTGCACCACGATGGTGCTATCCGGTTCGGTCATCAGAACCGAGGCCCGTTTGCGCGTGTTTTTTCGTCTTCACATCAAGAAGCGGCGTTAAGTTGCTGATTGAAAACGACTTTTCAAGCTATCCCCGACTTCTGTGGATAACTTTGTGGGAAACCTGCTGGCGGCCGCGCTAAGTGCTTGATCCATCGGGCTCTGCGCTAGATTGCCCATTCCTGAAGCAGTACCAGAAAGCTGTTTTACATCAAGCACTTAGCACGAATTACCTGAATTCCCGATGTTGCAGCGCACTTTTAATCCGGGCAATTTGTCGCAGCTTGGCTTTTGGGGATAAGTCAAGCCCTGAGCGCTCACTAATCTTGCTGGGCAACAGATTCAGGCGCCGGGCTGCAAGGCCCGCAAGGCCCGCGAGTGTTGGTGCACGGCTTCAACCAAGGCCTGCACATGTTCGGGCGGCGTGTGCTGGTTGATACCGTGGCCGAGGTTGAAGATGTGGCCGCCCCAACGCCCGTCGGGCCGCTGCGCCGCACCGAAACTGTCCAGCACCGCGCGGGCCTCGGCCGCTACCGCGTCCGGGGTGGCAAACAGCGCCGTCGGGTCGAGATTGCCCTGCAGGGCCACCCGGTCGTCCACCCGGTGGCGGGCCAGGCCCAGGTCGCAGGTCCAGTCCAGCCCCACCACATCGGCGCCGACCGCGGCGATCTGTTCCAGCCACTGGCCTCCGCCCTTGGTGAAGACGATGGCCGGCACCCGCCCACCGTCGCGCAGCAGGCGCAGCTGGGCTAGCACCCGGGTGGTGTAAGCCAGGCTGAATTGGTGGAAAGCCCGGTGCTCGAGCACGCCGCCCCAGGAATCGAAAATCATCACCGCCTGGGCGCCGGCGTCGATCTGGGCGTTCAGGTAGGCCGCCACCGCGTCGGCATTGACCGCCAGGATGCGGTGCATCAGGTCAGGCCGGGCATAGAGCATGGTCTTGACCTGGCGGTAGTCGTCCGAGCCGGCACCTTCGACCATATAGCAGGCCAGGGTCCAGGGGCTGCCCGAGAAGCCGATCAGCGGCACGCGGCCGTTCAGGGCCTTGCGGATCGAGCTGACGGCATCGAAGACATAGCGCAGCTTGTCGAGATCGGGCACCGCCAGCCGGGCCACGGCCGCCTCGTCACGCACCGGATCGGCAAAGCGCGGGCCCTCGCCGGCACCAAAGCTCAGGCCCAGGCCCATCGCATCGGGCACGGTGAGGATGTCAGAGAACAGGATCGCCGCATCCAGCGCATAGCGGTCCAGCGGCTGGAGCGTCACCTCGGTGGCGTATTGCGGATTGGTGGCCAGGGCCATGAAGCTGTTGCCCGCCGCCACCCGCGAGGCCTTGTACTCGGGCAGGTAGCGGCCGGCCTGGCGCATCAGCCAGATCGGCGTGTGATCGGTGGGCTGGCGCAGGCAGGCGCGCAGGAAAGTGTCGTTTTGCAGCGGTGCAGTCATCCGGGGATTATCGGCGCCGGGCCCTGCGCCCGCTGCGGGCATCACGGGCGCGACGGGGTAGCCGGGCCGGCAAGGCCGGCTGCATGGCGCTCGGGCATGAAAGCAAAGGTATCCCTTGAAAGTCGGCGCCGGCGCCTCAACTATGCTGGCGCGCCGCGGCCTGTGCTGCGGGCCCATCCCAAGGAGCACCCCCGATGACCGGTCATCGTCTTTCTGTCACCACCCTGGCGCTGAGCACCACCCTGCTGCTGGGTGGCTGCGGCTACAACGACTTCCAGCGCCTGGATGAGGACGTCAAGGGCGGCTGGGCCGAGGTGCTGAACCAGTACCAGCGCCGCAGCGACCTGATCCCCAACATCGTGGCCACCGTCAAGGGCGAAGCCAACTTCGAGCAGGAGACCCTGACCAAGGTGATCCAGGCCCGCGCCAGCGCCACCAGCATTCAGGCCACGCCGGCCTTGATCAACGACCCGGCCGCCTTCCAGAAATTCCAGGAGGCGCAAGGCCAGCTCACCGGCGCGCTGAGCCGCTTGATGGTGGTCAGCGAGCAGTACCCCAACCTGAAGGCCAATGCCGCCTTCCAGGACCTGCGGGTGCAGCTCGAAGGCACCGAAAACCGCATCACCGTGGCGCGCAACCGCTACATCAAGACGGTGCAGCAGTACAACGTGCTGACCCGCAGCTTCCCCACCAATCTGACAGCGATGATGTTCAGCTATGCCGTCAAGCCCAGCTTCACGGTGGCCAACGAGGCCGCGATCAGCGCCCCGCCGGCGGTGAGTTTCGACAAGCCGGCCTCCAAGTGAGCCATTGAGCATGGCACACGCTGGGCGGCGCGCGGCAGTGCCACAGCCGCATCGCGGGCCTGGCGCCGGGCTGGGCACGCGCCTGCTGGGTTTGCTGGGCCTGCTGAGCCTGCTGTTGGTGCTGCTGCTGTTGGCAGCGGGCGCCCGCGCCCAGGACGTGCAGCCCGTGCCGCCGCTCAAGGCCCGGGTGGTCGACACCCTGGGCTGGCTGACTGCGGCCGAGCGCGATGCGCTGGAGCAGAAGCTCGCCGCCTTCGAAGCCGAGGCCGGCCCGCAGATCGTGGTGTTGCTGGTAGCCAGCACCCAGCCCGAGGACATCGCCAGCTATGCCCAGCGCGTGGCCGATGCCTGGAAGATCGGCCGCCGCGAGGTGGGCGACGGGGTGCTGCTGGTGGCCGCCCGGGATGACCGCAAGCTGCGCATCGAGGTGGCCAAGGCCCTGGAGGGTGCGGTGCCCGACCTGGCTGCGCGCCAGATCATCAGCCAGCAGATCTCGCCCGCCTTCAAGCGCGGCGAGGTGGCGGCGGGCCTGGGCGCCGGGGTCGACGCGCTGATCGCCCGCATTCGCGGTGAACACCTGCCAGCACCCCGCCAGGCCCCCGGCGCCCCGGGCAGTGCTGGCGCCGCAGCCGGCTTCGACTGGGAAACCCTGGCGATGTTTTTCTTCGTCGGCGTGCCAGTGGTGGGCGGCCTGCTCACCAGCGTGATGGGCCGCAAGCTGGGGTCGGCGGCCACGGCCGGCGGCGCCGGTGCGCTGGCCTGGTGGCTGAGCACCAGCCTGCTGGTGGCGGGCGGGGCGGGCCTGGTGGCGCTGGTGCTGGTGGGGCTGCTGGGCGTGGGCGGCAGCGCCGGACGCGGGCGCGGCGGCTTTGGCGGCATCCCGCCGGTGATCTGGGGCGGCGGCGGTGGCCGAGGCGGTGGCGGCGGCGGTGGTTTCAGCTCGGGCGGCGGCGGTGATTTTGGCGGCGGCGGCGCGTCAGGAGACTGGTGATGAATCGCCTCACACGATTGCTGAAGCACCGCCTCTGGGACGAGCGCGACGCCCGGCGGGCATTGCCGGCGGCCGCGCTGGACCGCCTGCAGGCCCGCGTGGCCGCCAGCGAGGGCCGGCACAGCGGCGAGATCCGGCTGTGTGTCGAGGCCGGGCTGCCGCTGTCCTACCTGCGCCAGGGCCTGAGCGCCCGCGACCGGGCCATCACCCTGTTCGGCAAGCTGCGGGTCTGGGACACCGAGCACAACAACGGCGTGCTGGTCTATCTGCTGCTGGCCGAGCGGGCCATCGAGATCGTGGCCGACCGCGGCCTGGACCGCCATGTGCCCCAGGCCGAGTGGCAGGCCCTGATCGCACCGATGCGCCAGGCCTTCCAGGCCGGGCGCTTCGAAGACGGGCTGAACCAGGCCGTCGATACATTGACCGCCCAACTGGTGCAGCACTTTGCGCTGGAAGCCGGCCAGGCCAACCCCAACGAACTGCCCGACCGCGCCACCCTGCTGTGACAGGCCCGGGCCCGCGCACCGCCATCAGATCGGTTTGAAGCGGCCGCGCAGTTGCTCGGTCTGCGGGGCCTGGCCCAGGGGCGGCAGGGCCAGCGGCTCGGGTGCCACATGGGTGTCGGGCAGATGGGCCAGCAGGTGGCGGATCAGCGCGATGCGGCCGCGCCGCTGGTCATTGAAATCCACCAAAGTCCACGGTGCATGCGGCGTGTGGGTGGCCTTGAGCATGGCGTCGCGGGCAGCGCCGTAAGCCGCATATTGGGGCCGCGCCTGCAGGTCGATGGGCGAGAGCTTCCAGCGCTTGAGCGGGTCGTCCAGACGCTCGGCAAAACGCGCTTCCTGCTCGGCCTGGTCCACCGTCAGCCAGTACTTGCACAGCAGGATGCCGTCATCGACCAGCATCTTCTCGAACACCGGAGCGGCCTGGAGGAATGCCTCGACCTGGGCCTCGCTGCAATAGCCCATCACCCGCTCGACGCCGGCGCGGTTGTACCAGCTGCGGTCCATCAGCAGCATCTCGCCGGCGGCCGGCAGGTGCTGCACATAGCGCTGGAAATACCATTGCGCCAGTTCGCGTTCGCTGGGCTTGGGCAGCGCCAGCACCCGACACTGGCGTGGGTTCAGGGTATCGGCGATGGCCGCGATCGCCCCGCCCTTGCCCGCCGTGTCGCGGCCCTCGAACACCACCACCAGCCGGCGCCGGCTGTGTTGCAGCCAGCGCGCCAGGTTGTTCAGCGCCAACTCCAGCGGGGCCAGCTGCGCCAGGTAGTCGGCCTTGCTCAGGTGAGCTCGGTCCGCCTGCGGCGGCGCCAGGTCGGCGGCTTCGGCCGCGGCCTTCTTCTTCTTGCCCTTGCCCATATCGATCACCTTTGGTGTTGTGTCGCTCCGGGCGTTTATAGCGCTGGTGCCAGCCAGGCACCCGTCTATCGCGCTGGGCGGCACAAAAAACAAGGCCTGCACAAGGCAGGCCTCGGTCCAGCCGGGCCGGCGCAGCGGCCGGCTCGGGCGAATTTCAGCGCTTGCGCAACTTGGCGATGGCGGCGATCTGCGCGGCCATCATCGCGAACTCGCCTTGGGCCTTGGCCAGATCGATGTCGCTCTTGGCGTTGCGCATGGCCTCTTCAGCCAGCCGCTTGGACTCGTTGGCCTTGGCCTCGTCCAGGTCGTGGCCGCGGATCGCGGTATCGGCCAGCACGGTCACCTTGCCCGGCTGCACCTCGAGGATGCCGCCCGCGACAAACACAAAAACCTCGTCGCCACCGGCCGCCGGCTGGATCCGCACCGCGCCCGGCTTGATGCGGGTGATCAGCGGCGTGTGGCGGGGCAGGATGCCCAGCTCGCCGTTCTCGCCCGGCAGCGCGACGAACTTGGCCTCGCCGGAGAAGATGTTCTCTTCGGCGGATACGACGTCTACGTGGATGGTGGCCATGCTCAGTCTCTTTCAACGTGTACAAGAAGGTTCGAGAAGCAAGCGTTCGGGTCGCGGCCTAGGCGCCCCGCACAGCCGCACTCGCGTGCGGCGAGCAGGGCAACGACGGCCCCGGCCCGAAGGCGCCGCTTATTGAATCTTCTTGGCTTTTTCGAAGGCTTCGTCGATGGTTCCGACCATGTAGAAGGCCTGCTCGGGCAAGTGATCGCATTCACCCGCCACGATCATCTTGAAGCCGCGGATGGTTTCCTTCAGCGGCACATATTTGCCCGGCGAGCCGGTGAAGACCTCGGCCACGTGGAAGGGCTGGCTCAAGAAGCGCTGGATCTTGCGCGCGCGGGCCACGGCCAGCTTGTCTTCCGGGCTCAACTCGTCCATGCCCAGGATGGCGATGATGTCGCGCAGCTCCTTGTAGCGCTGCAGGGTGGATTGAACGGCGCGGGTGGTGCTGTAGTGCTCTTCACCCACCACGTTCGGGTCGACCTGGCGGCTGTTGCTGTCCAGCGGGTCAACCGCAGGGTAGATGCCCAGCGACGCGATGTCGCGGCTCAACACCACGGTGGCGTCGAGGTGGGCGAAGGTGGTGGCGGGCGACGGGTCGGTCAGGTCATCGGCGGGCACGTACACGGCCTGGATCGAGGTGATCGAGCCGACCTTGGTCGAGGTGATGCGCTCTTGCAGACGGCCCATTTCCTCGGCCAGCGTCGGTTGGTAGCCCACGGCCGACGGCATCCGGCCCAGCAGTGCAGACACCTCGGTACCGGCCAGCGTGTAGCGGTAGATGTTGTCGACGAAGAACAGCACGTCCTTGCCTTCGTCGCGGAAGGATTCGGCGATGGTCAGGCCGGTCAGCGCCACGCGAAGCCGGTTGCCCGGGGGCTCGTTCATCTGGCCGTAAACCATCGCCACCTTGGACTCACCCAGGTTCTCGAGGTTGACCACGCCCGACTCGGCCATCTCGTGATAGAAGTCATTGCCCTCGCGGGTGCGCTCACCCACACCGGCAAACACCGACAGGCCGCTGTGCGCCTTGGCGATGTTGTTGATCAGCTCCATCATGTTCACGGTCTTGCCCACGCCGGCGCCACCGAACAGGCCGACCTTGCCGCCCTTGGCAAACGGGCAGATCAGGTCGATCACCTTGATGCCGGTTTCCAGCAGCTCTTGCGACGGGCTCAGCTCGTCATAGCTGGGGGCCTTGCGGTGAATGGCGGCGGTCAGGGTCTGGTCGACCGGGCCGCGCTCGTCGATGGGCGAGCCGAGCACGTCCATGATGCGACCCAGCGTGGCCTTGCCCACCGGCACGGTGATGGCCGCACCGGTGTTGCTGACCATCAGGCCGCGGCGCAGACCGTCGGACGAGCCCAGCGCGATGGTGCGCACCACGCCGTCGCCCAGCTGCTGCTGCACTTCGAGTGTCAGCGCCGAGCCGGCGAGCTTGAGGGCGTCATAGACGCGGGGCATGCTGTCGCGCGGGAACTCCACGTCCACCACTGCGCCGATGCACTGAACGATCTTGCCGAGTGCCTGGGTATTGGCCATTTTCTTGATCCTCAAAAACTTGAATTCGTTGTGGGCGGCCAGATCAGCCGCTGACGTTTTGGTTCCGGCCGCTCGCCTCGCTCACTTAACTTTCGCTGCGCGCAAGTTAGCCTTCACCGAATCGTGAACCTTGCGTCAGCCACTGATGGCTGCCGCACCGCTCACGATTTCGCTCAACTCGGTGGTGATCGCGGCCTGGCGGGTCTTGTTGTAGACCAGCTTCAGGTCGGCGATCAGGGTGCCGGCGTTTTCGGTCGCGGCCTTCATCGCCACCATGCGGGCCGACTGCTCGGACGCCATGTTCTCGGCCACTGCCGTAAACACCAGTGCCTCGATGTAGCGGGTCAGCAGCTCTTCGATCACGGTCGCGGCATCGGGCTCGTAGATGTAATCCCAGCCGTACTGCGCCTTCTCGGCAGCGGTCTGCTCGAGCCGGTTGGCCGTCAGCGGCAGCAACTGCTCGATCACCGGCTCCTGTGTCATCGTGTTGATGAAACGGGTGTAGCAGAGATAGACCACGTCCACCTTGCCGGCGACGAAGTCGTCCAGCATCACCTTGACCGGGCCGATCAACTTGTCCAGCGACGGGGCATCGCCCAGCTGCGTGGCATGGCTGACGACCTTGGCACCAATCCGGTTCAGGAAGCCGAAGCCCTTGTTGCCGATGGCCACCGCCTGCGAAGTGCCGCCGGCGGTCTGCACCTCGCGCAGCTTGGTGGTGACCGCGCGCAGGATGTTGGTGTTCAGGCCGCCGCACAGGCCCTTGTCGGCGGTGACGACGATGAAACCGCTGACCTTGGACGTGGCACCCTTGCGCATGTAGGCGCTGTGGTACTCGGGGTTGGCCTGCGCCAGGTTGGCCGTGATGTTGCGGATCTTGTCCGCATAGGGCCGGGCCGCACGCATGCGCTCCTGCGCCCGGCGCATCTTGGCCGCCGAGACCATTTCCATGGCCTTGGTGATCTTCTTGGTGTTCTCGAAGCTCTTGATCTTGCCGCGTATCTCTTTACCGACTGCCATGAGGCACTCCTTTCAAGCAGACGCCGTGGAACCGGCTCGGCCGGGCCACTGGCGTCGCCCCCTGGAGGGGGAGGCGCCGAAGGCGCTTCGGGGGTGGGCCATGTTCAGGCGAAGGACTTCTTGAACGCGGTGATCGCGGCCGTCATCTCTTCTTCGGCGCCCTTGTCCATGGCCTTGTCGTTCTCCAGCTTGGCCAGCAGCGCGGCATGGCTGCTCTTCAGGTGCTGGTGCAGACCATGCTCGAAGGCCAGGATCTTCTTGACCTCGACGTTGTCCATGAAGCCCTTGTTGACCGCGAACAGTGTGGCGCCCATCAGGCTGATCGGCTGCGGCGAGTACTGGGCCTGCTTGAGCAGCTCGGTCACGCGGGCACCGCGGTCCAGCTGCTTGCGGGTGGCCTCGTCCAGGTCGGACGCGAACTGCGCGAACGCGGCCAGCTCACGGTACTGGGCCAGGTCGGTACGGATACCGCCGGACAGGCCCTTGATCAGCTTGGTCTGGGCCGCACCGCCCACCCGCGACACCGAGATACCGGCGTTGATGGCGGGGCGAATGCCGCTGTTGAAGAGCGAGGTTTCCAGGAAGATCTGGCCGTCGGTGATCGAGATCACATTGGTTGGCACGAAGGCCGAGACGTCACCGGCTTGCGTTTCGATGATCGGCAGTGCGGTCAGCGAACCGGTGCGGCCCTTGACTTCACCCTTGGTGAACTTCTCGACATAGTCGGCGTTGACCCGAGCGGCGCGCTCGAGCAGGCGGCTGTGGAGATAGAACACGTCGCCCGGGAAGGCTTCACGGCCCGGCGGGCGGCGCAGCAGCAGCGAGACCTGGCGATAAGCCACGGCCTGTTTGGACAAGTCGTCATAGACGATCAGCGCGTCCTGGCCGCGGTCGCGGAAGTACTCGCCCATGGTGCAGCCCGAATAGGCCGACACGTATTGCATCGCCGCCGATTCAGAAGCGGTCGCCGCCACCACGATGGTGTATTCCATCGCGCCGTTGGCTTCGAGCGCACGCACCACGTTCTTGACCGACGAGGCCTTCTGGCCGATCGCGACGTAGACGCAGGTCATGTTCTGACCCTTCTGGTTGATGATCGCGTCGATCGCCACCGCGGTCTTGCCGGTCTGACGGTCGCCGATGATCAGCTCGCGCTGGCCACGGCCGACCGGCACCATCGAGTCGATCGACTTCAGGCCGGTCTGCACCGGCTGGCTCACGCTCTGGCGCGCGATCACGCCCGGGGCGACCTTCTCGATCACGTCGGTCATCTTGGCGTTGATCGGGCCCTTGCCATCGATCGGCGCGCCCAGCGCATTGACCACGCGGCCGATCAGCTCGGGGCCGACCGGCACTTCAAGAATGCGGCCGGTGCACTTGACCACATCGCCTTCGGAGATGTGCTCGTACTCGCCCAGGATCACCGAGCCGACCGAGTCGCGCTCGAGGTTCAGCGCCAGGCCGTAGGTGGGCTGGCCGCCGGGGGTGGGCGGGAATTCCAGCATTTCACCGGCCATCACGTCGGACAGGCCGTGCACGCGCACGATGCCGTCGGTGACGGACACCACGGTGCCCTGGTTCTTGATGTCGGCCGACGCGCCAAGACCCTCGATGCGGCTCTTGATAAGTTCGGAAATCTCTGCGGGATTGAGTTGCATTGCTTTCTCCTTGGGTCGGATGAGGGGCAGCGTCGCCACGGGCCAGCGGCCCGCTCGCGATCACGCCGTCAGCGCGACTTTCATTTGTTCGAGGCGGGCCTTGACCGAGGTGTCGAGCACTTCATCGCCCACCACCACGCGGATGCCACCAATGAGTTCGGCGTCGATCACGACCCGGGCGTTGAGCTTGCGGCCAAAGCGCTTCTCGAGTGCCGTCACCACCTCGGCCAGCGCACCATCGTCGATGGCGAAGGCACTGTAGATCGTGGCGTCGGAGGTGCCCGATTGCGCGTTGACCAGGGCCTTGAACTGCAGCGCGATCTCGGGCAGGGCCGCCAGGCGGCCATTGTCGATGACCGCAGCCAGCAGATTGCTGACCTTGCTGTCCAGGCTCTGCTTCGCCGTGCCCGTGAGCACGTCCAAGACCTGCGAGCCCAGGGTCTTGGGGCTGTCGGCGAACTGGCGCAGCTGCTCGTTGCTGGCCACGGCGGCCAAGGCATCGAGCTGACTGACCATGCCGGCGCCCTGGCCCGCCGCAGCCTTGTACAGGGCCTCGGCGTAGGGGCGCGCGATGGTGGCGAGTTCAGCCATGGTCAGGTCTCCTGCCGGGCCGCCCCAAAGGGGACCTGCGCCCCCTTGGGGGGCAGCGAAGGGATGTGAGCGTGGGGGCCCATGGTTACAGTTCCGCTTTGAGGCGGCCCAGCAGCTCGGCATGCACGCCGGCGTTGACCTCGCGGCGCAGGATCGCCTCGGCGCCCTTCACGGCCAGGCCAGCCACTTGCTCACGCAGCTGCTCGCGCGCCTTCACGGCCTCCTGCTCGGCTTCGGCCTTGGCCGCGGCGATGATCTTGGCGCCTTCGTCCGTGGCACGGCCCTTGGCTTCCTCGACCATCTGCTGGGCCAGGCGCTCGGCGTCAGCTAAGCGTTTTGCGGCGTCGGCGCGCGCGGCAGCCAGTTGCTGCTCGACACGCTGGTTGGCCTGGGCCAGGTCGGCCTTGGCCTTGTCGGCGGCGGACAGGCCGTCGGCGATCTTCTTCGCGCGCTCGTCGAGCGCGGCGGTGATCGGCGGCCAGACGAACTTCATCGTGAACCAGACCAGGATCAGAAAGACGATCATCTGGGCGATGAGGGTACCGTTGATGCTCACTTTGTTGCCTCAATCACGGTGACGGGACGGGTGGCAGAGGCGGCGCAAACCAGCGCGCCCCCATCACACCCAGGAGTCAGACAGCAGCAGCCGGAGGGCTTACTTGCCGGCGGCAGCAGCCACCGCGCGGGCGATCTGGCCGATAAAGGGGTTGGCAGTGGCGAACCACAGCGCGATACCGGTGCCGATGATGAAGGCCGCGTCGATCAGGCCGGCCAGCAGGAACATCTTGGTCTGCAGCTCGCCCATCAGTTCGGGCTGGCGCGCAGCGGCTTCGAGGTACTTGCTGCCCATGATGCCGATGCCGATACAGGCGCCGACAGCACCCAGACCAATGATCAGGCCAGCGGCGAGGGCGACAAAACTGATGACTTCCATGATGACTCCTAGTTAGAAAAGGTCGTTGCGAGAGAAACAGACTACAGAGAAAAACCAAGGGCCGATGCGACCCGCTGTTGCGACCGAGCCGGGGCTCAATGCGCGTCGTGCGCCTGCCCCAGGTAGACCAGGGTCAGCATCATGAACACGAAGGCCTGCAGGGCCACGATCAGGATGTGGAAGATCGACCACACCGTGCCGGCCACGATATGGCCGATGAACAGGCTGATGCCGGTGCCGTCGAGCGAGAAGGCGCCGCCCATCAGCGCGATCAACATGAAGATCAGTTCGCCGGCATACATATTGCCAAACAGCCGCATGCCGTGCGAGACGGTCTTGGCCGCGAACTCGATCATCTGCATCAGGAAATTGATCGGGTAGAGCAGGAACTTGTCGCCGAAGGGCGCGGCAAACAACTCGTGAACCCAACCGCCAAAGCCCTTGATCTTGATGTTGTAGATCAGGCAGATGATCAGCACCGACAACGACAGGCCCATGGTCACCGACAAGTCGGCAGTGGGCACCACCCGCAAGTAGTGCACGCCGAAGCTCTCGGCCACCTTGGGCAGCAGGTCGACCGGCAGAAAGTCCATCGAGTTCATCAGGAAGATCCAGATGAACACGGTGAGCGCCAGCGGGGCCACCAGCTTGCGGCTCTTGGCGTTGTGGACGATACCCTTGGCCTGGCTGTCAACCATCTCGACCAGGATCTCCACCGCCGCCTGGAAGCGGCCCGGCACACCCGACGTGGCCGACTGGGCGGCGCGCCACAACAGCAAGCTGGCGACCATGCCAAGGATCACCGCAAAGAGGATGCTGTCTAGATTGAAGACCGAGAAATCGACGATCTCGGTCTGCTTGTGGTTCTGCAGGTGCGTCAGGTGGTGAATGATGTATTCACTGGCGCTAGGCCCACCTTCGGCGGCGTGCCCTGCGGCTGTTTCAGCGGCTGCCATGTTGTGTTGTCCAGTCCCGTCTTGTCGTCAATTCGCGCGACGGCGCCACAGCAGCGCCACCCAGTAAACCTTGATGCAAACCACCAGCCCCACCAGCAAGGCAGGCCAGGACAGCGGTTGCACGATCTGGCTGGCGACCACCAACATCGCCAGCGAAACGCCTATTTTCACCATCTCCCACAACATGAAACTGACAGCCGATGCGCCAGGTGCCATGCTGCTGAGCCGGCTGGTCATGCCGCGCGCCATCAAGGCCCCCGGCACCACCACCGTGGCCGCGCCATACAGCAGCGACCACGCCACCTCCGATTGCCGGGTCAGCAGCCACCCGATCAGGGCAGCCACACAACCCACTGCCGCTTGCACGGCAACGACCCGCCAGGGTGACACCGACGGCTCGCGGGCCTTCAAGACGGCCGCCTCTTCGCGGCTCAAACGCTTGAATTCTTGCTCACCACCCTCACCTCCGTGGTCATCCCAGCCTGTAGACGAGCCGGCATGGGGCACTGGCCGTACATTCATGGATCGCTGGCTTGACAGCCCGGTTGCGGCAAACCGCAGAAGTATACGTGGAAACCCGCTGATTTCGACCCACTTCAGTGCTTCGGCCCTGGGTGCCTGTCGTCTTGAACCAACGCTCGCGCCTGTTGCGCCGCATCACCCACACCGGCCCATGACGCATCCCACCCGCCTGCTGATGGGCCTGCTGCTGGCCGGCCTGGCCTCGGCTTGCAGCCATGTCGACAGCCCCGCCGATGCCGGTCGACCCCACCACCGGCCAGGCGGCTTCCAGAACAACTACCTGGCCTTCGAGCCCAAGGGCCTGCTGGAGTTGCTGCGCTGGCGCTGGCAGGCCTGGCGCGCTGGCTTGCCCGCCGCGCCGGCGCAGCCGGTGCCGGCGCTCGCACCCGACCTGCCCTTCGTGCAGGCCAATGCCGCAGCCGGAGCAGCGATGCAGCCGGCCGTCACCTGGATCGGCCACGCCACCGCCCTGGTGCAGGCCGGCGGCTTGAATGTGCTGACCGACCCGATTTTCTCGGACCGGGCCTCGCCACTGTCCTTCGTCGGGCCGAAGCGGGCCCAGCCGCCGGGGCTGGCCCTGCACCAGCTGCCCCATATCGATCTGGTGCTGGTGTCGCACAACCACTACGACCATCTCGACGCGCCCAGCGTGATGTCGCTCAACCAACAAGTTGGCGGCCCGCCCTTGTTCATCGTGCCCCTGGGGCTGAAGGCCTGGCTGGCCGAACATGGCATCAGCCACGCGGTCGAACTCGACTGGTGGCAAAGCCATCAGCTGGGCAGCAGCGAAATCCTGCTGGCGCCGGTGCAGCATTGGTCGGGTCGCGGGCTGCACGACCGCATGCACACGCTGTGGGGCGGCTTCGCGGTGCTCTCGCCCGGCCTGCACTGGTTCTTCTCGGGCGACACCGGCTATTCACGCGACTTTGCCGACCTGCGCCAGCGCCTGCGCGCCCGGCCGGGCGGCGGCGACATTGACCTGGCACTGCTACCGATAGGCGCCTATGCGCCGCGCTGGTTCATGGCAAACCAGCATGTGGACCCGGCCGAATCGGTGCAGATCCACCGCGACCTGGGCGCTCGCCAATCGATGGGCCTGCACTGGGGCACCTTCGAGCTGACCGACGAAGCGCTGGACCAGCCGCCCAAGGACCTGGCCGCCGCACGCACCGCCGCCGGCCTGAACGATGACGCATTCTTCGTGCTGGCGGTGGGCCAGACCCGCCGGCTGGCGCCGCGCGCCGCGCCGGCAAGCCGGCCATAGCCCCGCGCGCCGGCCGGCCGCCTACAACTGCACCCGATTGGCCGGCAGGCCGGCCACATCCACCTGCAACTGCAGAACGCAGCCGGCCAGGGGCTGGGCCGCCAGTTCATCGGCCGGGCGTTTCTCGCGCGCGGTGGTGATGTAAAGGGTCTTGAGGTCGGGCCCGCCAAAACAGGGCATGGTGGGGCAGCGCACCGGCAGGCGCAGTTCGGCCAGCTGCCGACCGTCGGGCGCCAGGCGCAGCAGGCGCTGGCCCTCGAACATGGCCACCCAGTAGGCGCCTTCGGCGTCCATCGCCGCACCGTCCGGGCGGCCGCCATAGTCGGCCAGCGCCTGCTGCTCGCCGCGCGGCGCAAATTGCGCAAACAGCCGGCGGCGCGACAAGGCACCATCGGCCGGATCCAGATCGAAGGCATGGACCGCATGGGCCTTGGTATCGGCCCACATCAAGGTGCGCCCGTCCGGGCTGAAGGCCAGGCCGTTGCTGACCGTGATGCCGTCGGCGCTGCGCCGCAGCTGGCCACCGGCCAGGCAATACAGCGCCGCCCGGGGCTGGCGCTGGTCGTCGATGCTGCCCACCCAGAAGCGGCCCTGGGCATCGGCCTTGCCATCATTGAAGCGCTGGCCAGCCGGGTCATAGGGCGGCTCGGCAATGCGCTGGCGCTGGCCGCTGCGGGTGTCGAAGCGCCAGATCCCGTCGCGCATCGCCAGCAGCAGGCCACCGCCCAGCAGGGCCGCGCAACAGCCTGGCTCGCTGGGCAGCGGCCAGGTGGTGTGCCGGCCCGGCAGCGGCTGCCAGCGGTGCAGCGCATGGCCGGGGATGTCCACCCAATACAGCACCTGTTCATCGGGGTGCCACAGAGGCGATTCGCCCAACAGGGCGGGGGCCAGTGGCAGGGCAGTGATCTCGGGCGTCATGCAGCGGTCAGGGCGCAACAGGGGTGACATCCACGCGGAAGTGGGCGCTCAGGGTCTGGCCCGGCTCGAGCGCGTGCACGCCCAAGGCTGCCGGATCGTCCATGTTCAAGGCATTGTTGACATGGCTGACCGGCTCGACACAGAAGAAGGGCCGCTCAGGCGGCGTGTACACCACCAGGCAGGGCAGGGACGAGGTCAAGGTGATGGCCAGGCATTCATCGCGCAACTGCGCCACCCCGGCCCAGCCGTCAAAGCAATGGTCGAAGTCCAGTGCCGCCACCTCAGCGTCCAGGCCGGCATGCGGCAGCCTGTGGGTGGGCAACTCGCCGCCCGGCGCGGGCTGCCAGCGGCCGGTGACCGCCGCCTGCAGATGGCTGTGCCGGCGCTTGGGAAAGTAGGGGTGCCAGCCCAGCCCGGCCGGCTGGCTGCGGGCATCGGTGTTTAGCAGGTGCAGCCGCATCGCCAGGCCACCGGCCGACAGCTCGAATTGCTGACGCAGGCGGAAGGCAAAGGGCCAGTGCGCATCGGGCCGGTGCTGGTATTCCAGCTCGGCCTGGCTGCGGCTGGCCGCCCGCAGCTGCCAGGCACCGGCCCAGGCCACGCCATGCATCGCATGGATGCTGCGTTCGTTGTTCAAGGCCAGGCTGAAGCGCTGCCCGCGCCAATCGAATCGACTGCCGCCCAGGCGGTTGCTGTAGGGCGCCAGCACAAAGCAGCCCGAGGGCCAGGCCGAGACCAGGCTGCCCGGGTCGGCACTGACCAGTACCGGCAGGTCGCCATGCCAGAGCCCGGCCACACAGCCACCCAGGTCGGGCCGCAGGGCCAGGCGCATCGGGCCCGCGTCGAGTTCGATGACCGCAGCGCTGGCATCGGGGCTGGCGTCTGTCATGGGGCGCTCAGGCCAATTCCACCTTCAAGTAATGCGCACCGGGGATGGGGTTGAAGTAGTAGGGTGGCACCTCGACAAAGCCCAGGGTTTCATACAGGCCGCGGGCGGCCTCCATGTCGTCCAGGGTGTCGAGCAGCATTTCAGAGTAGCCGGCCTGCACCGCCGCATCGATCAATGCCTGCGCCAGCAGGCGGCCCAGGCCGAAGCGGCGGAAGGCCCGGCGCACATACAGGCGCTTCATCTCGCAGGCGTTGGCATAGTCGACATCCGGCAGCGGCCGGAAGCCGCCACAACCGGCCAGTTCGCCATCCACAAAGGCCAGCAACAGGGCGCCCTGCGGCAGCGCGTAGTCGCCCGGCAGGCCGGCCAGCTCGGCATCGAAATGCTGAAAGCACAGGTCGATGCCCAGGCCCTGCGCATACTCCTTGAACAGCTCGCGGGTGGCGTCGAGCAGCGCCGGTGAATCGGGCGCTTGCAGTCGGATGTCTGGGGCAGGCATTCAGCAGGACGGGCGGTGTGGAGGGCAGTCTAACCCCCTTGCCGCCAGACCCAGCCGGCCGCCGCCAGGCAGGCCGCCAGCACCACCAAGGCGCCCAGTCGGGTGGCGCGGGTGTCGCGCGCGCCGGGCACATCGGCAGGCAGGCTCTTATCGCCGGTGATCATCGGCGTGACCAGGTTCTGGCCGCGCCAGCGATAGAAGCCGACCGCCGCCAGATGCAGCGCCACCAGCGCCAGCAGCAGCCACAGGCCATAGCCCTTGTGCCAGCCGGTGGCCAGCAGGCCGGTGGCATTGGCCACGTATTTGTTGAGCGGGCCGGTGGTGGCAATCTCGTCATCGGCCAACAGGCCGGTGGCCACCTGCGCCGACAGCACCGCCAGCAGGGCGAAGACCGACCCGGCGCCGAGCGGGTTGTGGCCCACGTCCAGGTGCTCGGCGGGGCGCTGTTGCCCGCGCAGGTAGCGCAGCACTGTGCCCGGCGCATAGACAAAGCTGGCAAAGCGCGACCAGCGCCCGCCCACCAGGCCCCACACCAGGCGGAAGGCCAGCAGGGTGAACACCATCATGCCCAGGCGCATATGCCAGAACAGCGCATTGCCGCCAACCTTGCCGGTGATGACCAGGCCGATGACGCACAGCGCCAGCAGCCAGTGGAAGACCCGGGTGGGCAGGTCCCAGACCCGGACGGGCTGGAGGCTGGGCTGGGTGGGCATGCGGCGGCGCTCGGGGCGGGTGATCGGTCTGCCGACAACGATAGCCCATCCTGCCCGGGCCGCGAAGCAAGGGTTTCGCCGGGGCTGGGCGGCGGGAATAGTCACCTTGCGGTGCCCGTAAACTGGCCGTCGCCCTGGTGTCTTGCCGGGTGCATTTGTCACCCCCTGTTGGAGGATTTGCATGAAACGCCTGCTCATCACTGTCATCGCAACACTGGGCGCCCTGGCCAGCCTGCCCGCGTCGGCCCAGTTCCAGAAGCCCGAAGACGCGATCAAGTACCGGCAATCGGCCTACACCGTGATGGCCACCCACTTCGGCCGCATCGGTGCGATGGCGGCAGGGCGCGTGCCCTTCGATGCCAAAGCGGCGGCCGACAATGCGGTGATCGTCCTGGAGATGTCCAAGCTGCCCTTCACCGCCTTCGCCGAGGGCACCGACAAGGGCCTGCCGAACCGCGCCAAGCCCGAAATCTGGAAAGAGTCCGCCAAGTTCAAGGCCGCCGGCGAGAAGATGCAGGCCGAGGTGGTCAAGCTCGATGCCGCCGCCAAGAGCGGCAGCCTGGACGCGATCAAGGCCGCCGTGGGTGCGGTGGGCGGCAGCTGCAAGGCCTGCCACGACGACTTCCGCGCCGAGAAGTACAGCAGCAACTGACCTGGCGCAGCGCCCTGGCCGGGCCGGCCAGGGTTTTCGATCAAGGCTTTGCCGGCCAGTGCGGCTAGCCTTGCCGACCATGACCCCCTCCTCCCCCCCAGCCGCCCAGCCCACGCTGGCCGATTGCCAGGCGCTGGACGCCCAAGACCCGCTGCGCGACTGCCGCAGCCGTTTCAATCTGCCAACGGGTGTGATCTACCTGGACGGCAACTCGCTGGGGGCCCTGCCGGTGGCGGTGCCCGCACGCCTGCAGCAGGCGGTGCAGCAGGAGTGGGGCGAGGGCTTGATCCGCTCCTGGAACGATGCCGGCTGGTACCCGGCGCCGCAGCGCGTGGGCGCGCGCATCGCCGAGCTGGTGGGCGCGCAGGCCGACGAGGTGATCGTTTGCGATTCCATCTCGGTCAACCTGTTCAAGCTGCTGGTGGCGGCCTTGCGCCTGCGGCCCGGGCGCAGCCTGATCCTGGGCGAGCGCGGCAACTTTCCGACCGACGCCTATATAGCCGGTGGCGTGGCCGGCATCACTGGCGCGCGCTTCGAGGCGGTGGCGGCCGATGCCGTGATGGCGGCGCTGGACGAGACCGTGGCGGTGCTGTCGCTGACCCATGTGAACTACCGCAGCGGCGCGGTCTACGACATGTCAGCGATCACGCGCCGGGCGCATGAGGTAGGCGCGCTGGTGGTCTGGGACCTGGCCCACACCGCTGGCGCCATGCCCTGCACGCTGAATGCCTGCGAGGCCGACTTTGCCGTGGGCTGCGGCTACAAATACCTCAACGGCGGGCCGGGCGCGCCGTCCTTCGCCTTTGTCGCCCAACGCCACCAGGCCGCGCTGGACCAGCCGCTGACCGGCTGGCATGGCCATGCCCGGCCCTTTGATTTTGTCCACGACTACCAGCCCGCGCCCGGCATGGCCCGGCTGCTGGTGGGTACCGCAGCGCAGCTGAGCCTGATCGCGCTCGAGGCCGCACTCACCGCCTTCGACGGCGTGGACCTGGCCGCGCTGCGCGCCAAGAGCGTGGCGCTGACCGACCTGTTCATCGGCCTGGTGGATGCGCAGCTGCCGGGCTTCGGCCTGCTGACGCCGCGTGACGCGGCGCGCCGTGGCAGCCAGGTGGCACTCACCCACCCTGAGGCTTATGCGATCGTGCAGGCCCTGATCGCCCGCGGGGTGATTGGCGACTTCCGCGCACCCGACATCCTGCGCTTCGGCTTTGCGCCGCTCTACGTCGGCTATGCCGATGTCTGGCAGGCCGTGGCGGTGCTGCAAGACATCATGGCCAGCCAGGCCTGGATGCGGCCTGAATTCCGCCAGCGCAAGGCGGTGACCTGAGGGCCGCAGCGCCCGCCGCAGGGTGCGCAGCCGCGGCAGGCTGTCCGACGCTGTCGGGCTCCCCAGCCCGCTGCGCTGGGCGCACAAGCCGGCGCTGACGGTGTAAGCCAGGGCGGGGCTCAAGCGCCCGGGGGCTGGCCGAAGCCCAGCACCACCCGCCGGGTCCTGGCGCTTTTCTTCTCGATCTTGGTCACCACAACCGCGCCGATCTCGGCGGTGTTGGCCACATGGGTGCCGCCGCAGGGCTGCAGGTCGACGCCGGCGATGTCGATCAAGCGCACCCGGCCCTGGCCGCGCGGCGGCTGTACGCTCATGCTGCGCACCAGGCCAGGGTTGGCTTCCAGCTCGGCATCGCTGATCCAGCGCTGGGTCACGGCGTGGGCGCCGGCCACCAGGCGGGCGATGCCGGCGCTGAGCGCGTCCTTGTCGAGCGGGTCGGTCATGTGGAAGTCGAGCCGGGCATAGGCGGCGGTGATCGAGCAACCGTCCACCGGATGGGGCACCAAGGCGCACAGCAGATGCGTGGCGGTGTGGAAGCGGCGATGCGCCAGGCGACGCCCGGCATCGATCTCGGCCGTGACAGCCTGGCCGGCGCCCCAGCCCGCCAGGTCGGTGCCCGGCGCCACGCAATGCAGGATCTGGCCCGGCGCGGCGCCCTTGCGGGTGTCGGTGATGGCCAGCTCGGCGCCGTCGGCGCGGCGCAGCCGGCCGGTGTCGCCGGCCTGACCGCCGCCCTGGGGGTAGAACACGCTGCGGTCGAGCTCGATGCCGGCCTCGCCCAGCGCCGTCAGGCGGGCCTCGCAGGCCAGCAGGGTGGCGTCTTCGCGGAAGAGTTCTTCGGTCATGCTGCGATGATGCCCTGGCCGTCGGAGGGCTACGGGGGTGGCGGCAAGGACACCGGTGATTTTCATTGGCAATGGGCCGGTGATGCAGCGGGGGCAGCGCCAGACAGGCACCGTGCCCCGCGGTCCTGAAGGCAGGGGTCGGAGCCGCACCCCGTTGAAGGGCCCGTAGCAACGGGTAACCATTGGCAGGCAGCGCCCAAGCCCAGGGAGGCGCAGCGCCGGGCATCAAGCCGGCAGCGACCCCCATCCACCGGACAGCCGACCAACCGGGCCTGGCCCAGCCTGCACGGCCCTGGACATGCTGCAGCCCCCCCCCCACGAACGAGGGGGCTGCGCAGGCAGACGGTGAGACGGTGCTGAGACGCCGCGCGTGCAAGATCGCACCACAGGGCCTGGCTTCAGCGTGAGGCCGGGCCGCGAACCCTGCCGGAGCATCCCATGTCCACATCCCTGCGCTCGATGTCCCACCGACGCCGTCTGCGCCACCTCGGCCGTCTCGGCTTGGTGGCCGCCGCACTGGCCCAGTGGCCCGCGTCGCCGGCTTCGGCCACCGTCTTCAACTTCACCGGCGCGGCCAGCGGCAGTTGGGCCGCCGCCGGCAACTGGGCCGAAGGCGTGCCCCTGGGTGCGGCGGACACCGAGATCGTGCTCGACGCCGCAGCCCGCCCCAGCAGCTTCAACGACATCGCGGGCGGCCTGGTGCTGAACCGGCTGACGCTGGGCGCAGCGGTGGCAGCCCCGGTGCTCAGCGGACAGGCCTTGAACTTCCAGGGCAGCAACCCCGTGCTGACCATGCTGGGCACCAACGGCCACGCGCAGGTGCAGACGGCGCTGCTGCTGGGCGGCACGCTGGCGGTGCAGGGTGGCGCCAGCCTGGCCAGCCAACTCTTCCTGCAAGGCGCGGTCAGCGGAAGCAATGTAGGCGCCGGCCTGAACCTGGTCAGTGGCATCGCGGTGCTCAGCGGCAACAACACCTTCACGGGGCTCACCAGCGTCGCAGCCGGTGCCGCACTGGGGGTGGCCGGTACCGGGCTGGCCGCCACCCAGGGCGTCAGCGTGGCCGCAGGGGGCGAGCTGCAGATCGTCAGCGCCAACGTGGCCACCACGCTGGCCGTGCCGATCCAGTTGGCGGGCACGCTGAGCAGCAGCGCCAAGCGCATCAATGGGCTGTTCGGACCGGTGGGCTCGGCTTTCGTGCAGGGCGCGGTGACGCTGACGGCCGACGCGGCGCTGGTGGCACTGGGGGCCAGCGGCACCGGCCTGAACAGCACCGCCTTTGCCGTGAACGGCCCGATCGCCCGCGCCGGCCAGACGCTGACGCTGGCCACCACCGGCGTCAACAACGAACTCAACGTAAGCGGCAACATCACCGGCGCCGGGGCCCTGGTCATCCTGCCGGCAGGCGGCCGCATCAGCGTGGGCAGCGTCGGCGGTGGCGACCTGCGGGTGCAGGGCAGCGCTGGCGCGGTCGGGCTGGGCAATGTTTCGGGTGACGGCGCCGTGCGCGTGACCTACGACTCGGACTTCGGCAGCGTCAACATCAACGGCGTGGTGAGCGGGGCGCGCGACATCGAGGTCGCGCGCGGCTCACTCACCCTGGCCAACGCGAGCAACAGCTTTGTCGGCACGCTGCTGCTGCGCACCGAAGGCGGGTTGAGCATCGGACGTGAAGCCATGCTGGGCAACGCGGCCAACACATTGCGCTTCGACGGTGGCGGCCTGCTGCGCCTGACGGATGCCACCGGCAACCTCGGCCGGGCGGTGTTCACCACCGCCGGCACGGGCACGCTGGACCTGGGCACCAACCGCAGCCGCAGCGTCAGCGGGCCGATCAGCGGCGACGGCGGCTTCACCTTCAGCGGCAGCGGCTCGCTGCTCAGCTTGACGGGCAACAACAGCTTTGCCGGCGGGCTGGGCATCGACGGGCCGGTCGTGGTGTTCAGCGTCGACGCCAACCTGGGCGCGGCGGGCGCGCCGGTGCGGGTGCAAGCCGGCTCGCTGGCGCTGCCATCGGGCTACGACCTGCAACGCCCGCTGGGCGTGGGCAGCGCCACGGCGTCGGTATCGGGCACCGACAACCACATGCTCGGCGGCAACATCACCGGCGCCGGCCGGCTGAACCTGGGCGGCCCGGCGCGTTTCACCTTGGCCGGCAGCAACACCCACGCCGGCGGCGTGGCGCTGGCCGGCAGCGTCGGCACGCCCGCCGTGCTGGTGCTCGACAGCGACGACCGTCTGGGCTTGGCCAACGGGGTGCTGAACATCGGGCGACAGAACGGCTTTTTCGTGCTGCCCGGCCGGCTGGAGGCGGCGGCCGATCTCAGCATTGCCGCCACCCGCAGCACCACCTTCCGCGACATGACGGTCGACACCGCCGGCCGCACGGTGGTCTTCAATCAGCCCATTGCGGGCCTGGGCATGACCAAGACCGGCGCCGGCCTGTGGCTGTTGAACACCGCCAACACCGACGCCAGCAACACCAACCTCGTGGCCGTGGAACAAGGCACGCTGCGACTGGGCGTGGCCGACGCACTGGGCAGCCGCGCAGTGGTGACGGTCGCCCCCGGCGCCGTGCTCGACCTGAACAGCCGCAGCCAGAGCCTGCAAAACCTGCAGGTCGGCGCCGGCGGCCTGGTGCAACTGGGCGCGGGCGCCAGCACGCTGCTGAGCCTGCCGGCGGGCGGGGTGGTGAACGGCAGCATCCACGGCCAGGGCGACATCGCCGTGAGCCGCGCCGGCAGCAGCTTCAACAACGTGGTGCTGGAGCTGAACGCGGGCAACAGCTTCAGCGGCAACTTGCTGGTGAACAACGGGGGGCGCCTGTCACTGGGCCATGCCCAGGCGCTGGGCGCCGCCGGCAATGTGCTGAGGCTGGACGACGGCGTACTGGCGGCCAACGGCAGCAGCGCCACGCCCATCGTGCTGGGCGCCTCGCAGGCGCTGCAGATCGGCAGCGGTGGCGCCGGCTTCATGGCCGCCGGGCAAAGCCTGGTCATCGAGCGCCAGCTCAGCGGCAACTTGCCCCTGCGCTTCATGGGCGGCAGCAGCCCGGGCGACGCCGCCAAGACCGAGGTACGCCTGATGGCCGCCAGCAACGACTTCGTGCACGACCTGCAACTCGGCGACGCGCGCAGCTTCGGCAACGCCACCCTGGGCATCACCGCCGACGGCGCGCTGGGCGCGGCAGGCAACCGCGTGTTGCTGGGCAATACCTTCTTCGACGGCGAAAGCACGCGCAGCAGCAGCGGCGGGCTGCGCGCCTTTGCCAGCTTCACTTTGCCGGCCAGCCGCAGCGTGGTGCTCGGCGGCGGCAGCGGCGATGCGTTCAGCGGCTTCATCGATACCAATGGCTTCAGCGTGGTGCTGCAGGGCGGCATCGCGCAGGCCAGCGCCGGCCTGTCGTTCGTGAAGGCCGGCGCCGGCACGCTGGTGATGAACGGCAACAACAGCTACACCGGCCGCACCCGGGTGGACGAAGGCACGCTCGGCGGCAGCGGCGAAGTGCAATCGCTGGACCTCGCCGATGCGGCCGCGCTGGCCCCGGGCGAGAGCGCCGGGCTGCTGCGCGTGCGCACCGACCTCAGCCTGGGCGCCGGGCTCTTGCAGATGGAGCTGGGCGGTACGCAGCGCGGCAGCACCTACGACGCGCTGGACGTGGGTGGCACCGCCTTGATCGGCGGCGCCCTCTTGTGGCTGAACTTCATCGGCGGCTTCGACACCGCAGTGCAGGGCAGCCAGCAGTTCGAATTGCTGAATGCCGCCGCCGGCATCTTCGGCAGCTTTGCCAATGTGGCCGACGGCGAACGCCTGGCCACCGCCGGCGGGCAGGGCAGCTTCCTGGTGCGCTACGGCAACGGGCTGGGGCTGGTCATCAGCGACTACGTGGCGGCCGTGCCCGAGCCCGGCAGCTGGGCGCTGATGGCGCTGGGGCTGCTGGGCCTGGCCGCAAGCGCTGGGCGGCGACCTGCGGTTTGGCGCAACTGCGCGGGTGCCAGCGTCGGCGGCTGAACCCGCCACCCGCAAAGGCGCAGCGCCATGAAGCGGCCGGCCGCCTGCAGCGCTGGGCCGGCGTGGCGCACACCCAGACCTTGTCCTTGCGGGTGCTGGGCTTCACGCACACCAGCGCCGGGCGCCACGAAGAAGCCGATGCCGCCTTGTTGCGCGCGCTGGCGCTGGCCCGCGAACCGGCCAGCGCCGGTTTCGAGGCCGAGGCACTGGTGCGCCGCGCCCGCCTGCTGCTGCAATGTGGCCGCGCGGAACAAGCCCAGACGCTGGCGGCCCGCCTGGGCCTGGTCGACCTGGGGCAACGCGTCAGCGCGTGGCGACGCCTGCCTGCAGTTTGAGTCAGCGCCTGCGTTCGGGGCTGCGCGATTCAGGTCGGCAGCATCCTTGTGCATCGCCCAGATACTGCGCCGCAAGGTGGCCTGAGGTTGCGCGCACGGCGGGCCGCAACCGGCCGCGCCAGGTGCTCGCGCCGCAGCCCCTGCGGGATTACACTTTCCTGGCAGTGGGAGACACCGGCATGAATCTGAGCCCGAATTTCACCTTCGAGGAACTGACCCGCACCGACAACCGGTCGTTGCTGCAGAAGAACCGCGACATGGCCAATGCCAGCCCGGCCATCAAGGCCAACCTGACCCGCGTCAGCACCGAGTTGCTGGAGCCGATCCGGGCGCTGTTCAAGGTGCCGGTGCAGGTCAACAGCGGCTACCGCTGCCCCGAGCTGAACACCGCTGTGGGCGGCAGCGCCAGCTCGCAACATGTGCAGGGCGAGGCCGCCGATATCGTGATCAAGGGCTTCGAGACCGAAGCGCAGGAGGTCGAGGCGGTCAAGAAGATCCTGCGCGATCTGCCCAACCTCAAATTTGGCCAGATGCTGGTCGAATTCGGCTGCATCCATCTCAGCCTGGGCAGCAAGCGCGAGGTGGCCTACTACGATGTGCCAACCAAGACCAAGCGCCCCATCGTGATCTGAGCCTCGATAGGCACAGGCCCTACAGGCCAGTCTGGGTATCGCGCCAGCGCCATGCATCCAGAATGAGCTGCGCGCGCGGGCCGAAGCCGGCGCCGTACTCCAGGGGGTAGTGCAGGGTCAACTTGAAGTAGTGCTGACCATGCCGGCCCAGGGCCGTGATGCCACCGATGCGGCTGCCGGATTTGCTGCGGTAGGCGATGTCGTACTCGTCCAGTGACCAGCCGAACTGGTGCTTCGATGGGTCGCGGCGCCGCAGCGGCGCCGTGCCCGGCACCACCCGGCCGACGCGGGCCGCCGCTTGCTGCCGGCTCACGGCCAGCGGCAGCCAGGCGATTTCGAGATAGGCCTGTGCCTGCAGCGTGCCACCGAAATTCGCGATGAAGCGCAGTGCCGGGAGCGCATCGCCGGATGACGGCCGGGCCAGCATGTCCTGCGGCACATAGGTGAACAAGCCCGGGCTCGGCGCCGCAGGGGTCCATTCGAACAAGGTCAGCCAGATCGGTTCGGTCGCACCCTCCAGCGTGATGCGGGCTTGCAGGCGGGCCGGGCGTGCGGCACTGGCCGGCGGCTGCGCCGCCGCCGCTACCGCTTCGGCCGCCCCTGACGCTGCGGGCCAGCCGGCGGCCAGCCACAGCAGGGCGGTCAGGCCGGCCAGCGCCACCGGGTGGCAGCGGCCGGTGGCATGCGGCCTGAAAAAGGTGTTCATGCAGCGATTTTGCTCGACCCGGCGCAACCCCCGACCTGCTGCTGGCCTTGGCCCGCTTGCCGCTGCAGCGCGCGAGGCCGGCTCGGCTCAAGTTGCAGGGCCGGTGTGCCGATAGCGGGGGATGCCTTTGCCCCTGCCCGACGCTGCGCTGCGCCATCTCCAGACCGCACCCGCCCAGCGTCACGCCGCCCTGCCCGAGATGATCAGTGCCAAAGCGCCCGGTCCGACCCGGCCGGCCAGCCGGCGCCGGCGGCCGCTATGTTGTTGGGTGGCGCTGGCGGCCTTGCAGCCGGCGCTGGCAGCCCAGCCGGGTGCCGACCTGACCGCGCTGAGCCTGGAAAGCCTGATGCAGCTCACGGTCGTCGGGGCGTCCAAGTACGCCCAACGGCAAAGCGAGGTGGCCGCTGCCGTGAGCGTGATCACGCGCAGCGAGATCCAGTCCTTCGGCTGGCGTACCCTGGCCGAGGCCCTGGCCAGCTTGCCCGGCATCCACATCAGCTACGACCGGCAATACACCTATTTGGGCACCCGCGGCTTCGGCTTGCCGGGCGATCTGACCGCGCGGTTGCTGATCACCCTCAACGGCAACCGGGTCAATGACCCGGTTTATGACAGTGGGCCGGCCGGGCGAGAACTGCCGATCGACCTGGATCTGGTCGACCGCATCGAGTTCATCCCCGGCCCCGGTGGCGCGGTGTACGGCCAGAACGCGATGTTCGGCGTGGTCAACCTCATCACCCGCAGCGGCAGCGACCTGGCCGGCAGCGAACTGGCGCTGGCCACGCAGCCGGCCCAGCGCCAGCACGAGGCGCGCGCCAGCTGGGGCCGGCGGCTGGGCGCCGGCACCGACCTGCTGCTGTCGGTGTCCAGCCTGCGGGCGCGCGGCGCGGACCGTCTCTATGGCTTTGGCGCCACGGGCATCTCAGGGGTGGCCGCCGGCTTGGACGGCGAGCGGGTGGACCAGTTCTTCGCCCGGGCCGTGCAGGGCGCCTGGTCGGCCGAGCTGGTGCAGGGCGCGCGCCACAAGGACGACCCCACCGCCGCCTACTTCAGCGACCCCCTGATGGCCGGCCAGTTCAACCGCGACGCCTACACCCTGGCCCAGGTCCAATACCAAGGCCCGCTGGCAGACGACAGCCTGCAGCTGTCGGCCCGCCTGTTCGCCGGCCGCTACCGCTATCTGGGTAACTACAGCTACCAGGGCGGCTGGACCTCGCTGCCCAGCCAAGGCGACTGGCGTGGCACCGAAGCGCGCCTGCTGTACACCGCCTGGGCTGGCCACAAGCTGATGCTCGGGCTGGAAGCCCAGCAGAACCTGCACACCGACCAGGCGGTGCTGGACCTGGCCCATCCGGGCCATGACCTGCGTATGGCCGGATCGGGCTACCGGGTCGGCCTGTACGCCCAGGACGAGTGGCAACTCAGCCCGAGCCTGGGCGCCACCCTCGGCCTACGGCTCGACCGCAACGCCAGCACCGGCAGCAGCACCAGCCCGCGTGCCGCGCTGATCTGGCAGGCGGCCACGGCCACCACCTTCAAGGCCCTGTACGGCCGGGCCCACCGGGCCCCCAATGCCTACGAGCGCGACTACGACGATCCCAGCGCCCAGGTCGCCAACCCGGCGCTCAAGGGCGAGCGCATCGACACCCTTGAAGCGGTGGCGGACCACCGGGTGGGCGTGGACCTCCACCTGCGCGCTGCGCTCTACCGCTGGACCATGCGCGACATCATCGTGCTCGGGCTGGACAGCGCCAGCGGGCTGCCCCAATACCAGCCCGGGCCGAAGGTGCAGGCCCGCGGTCTGCAAGGGTCGGCCGACAAGTCCTGGGCCTCCGGTACGCGCCTGCGCGGCAGCCTGTCGCTGCAGGATGCCGGCTATGCCGGCGCGGGCAGGCTGCCCAACGCACCGCGCCTGCTGGCCAAGATGAACCTGTCGACGCCGCTGCCCTGGGCCGGTCTGCGCGCCGGCTATGAACTGCACTACGACAGCCCGCGCCAGACCCTGGACGGCCTGGCGCTAGGCGGCTATGCGCTGTCCCATCTGCACCTGAGCACCGACGCACTGGCGCCGGGGCTGACCCTGTCGCTGCACATCGCCAATCTGTTCGACAAGCGCTACGCCCAGCCGGGCGCCGAGAGCAATTGGCAGAACGCCCTGGACCAGGACGGCCGCAGCGCCCGGGCCCGCCTGGTCTACCGCTTCTGACCCGCGATGCCGCAACTTCTGCACCACCGGATGCTGGCCCACGCGGCCCGCGGGCTGCTGGCCCTGGCGCTGGCTGCACCCGGCGCGGCCTACCCGATCGGCCTGCAGCAACTGTTGCAACTGCCGCTCGAGGCCCTGCTGCGGCTGGAGTATTCGGCCGGCCCGGCCTCGATGCGACCGGGGACGGCACCCGGCCTGCCCCGGCCCGGCCGAAGGGCTGGGCCGTGACGGCGCCAGCTTGCCGTGCCCTGGGCGCTGCCTGCCAGCTCTTGTGGCTGGCCTGCGGGCTGTTGCTGGCTGGCCCGGCACGGGCCGACGAGCTGCCGGAATACCGGCTCAAGGCCGCCTTCGTCTACAACTTCCTGGTCTACACCGAGTGGCCCGCCGCCATTGGCAGCAGCCTGAACCTGTGCATCCTGGGCAAAGACCCTTTCGGCCCGGAGATCGACGGGCTGCAGGGCAAGGTGGCGGCCGGCCGCAGCATTGCATTGCAACGCAAGTCCGGCGCAGAGTCGCTCAAGGGCTGCCAGGCGGTGTTTGTCGCGGCATCGGCCCAGGACAGCCTGCCGCGCGTGCTGGACAGCCTGCAAGGCCAGGCCGTGCTGACCCTGGCCGACAGCCCCGGCGCGCTGCGCAAGGGCGTGGCCTTGAACATGGCCGTGGCGCAGGGCAAGGTCCAGTTCGAGGCCAACCTGGGCGCCGCCCGGGGCGCCGGCCTCCTCCTCAGCTCCAAGCTGCTGCGCCTGGCCACCGAGGTGCTGCAATGAAGCCCAGCATCGCGCTCGGCCTGCTGCTGCGCCGCATCAACGGCATCGCCCTGGCCGGGGCGGTGGGCCTGGTGGCACTGATGGTGGCCCTCAGCAGCTTCAGCCTGGGCCTGTGGGCGCTGTCCGACACCAGCCGCGTGCAGGCCCGCGTGCTGGCCGAGAACGCTGCTGCCGCGCTGGCCTTTGGCGATGCCAAGGCCGCCGCCGAGCTGCTGCAATCCTTGCGCAATGCGCCCGAAATCCAGCAGGCCGCGCTCTACGACGCCGCGCACAGACCCCTGGCCCAGTACCGGCGCGATGCCGACAACGGCGCGCCGGACCTGCGCGCCAGCGCCAGCGGCCTGCTGCTGGGCCAGGGTGTGCTGGTGCTGGCCCAGCCGGTGGCTGCCGCACCCGGGGCGGGCGGCCAGCTGGTGCTCAAGATCGGCCTGGCCGGCCTGTACCGGCAGACCGCCTGGCAGATCGGCGCCACCGTGCTGGCCGCCCTGCTGGCGCTGATCGCCAGCCGATACCTGCTGCAGCGGCTGAACGCTTCCGTGCTCCTGCCGCTGGACCGGCTGAACCTGCTGATGGCCCAGGTGTCGGCGCAGGGCGATTACGGCCTGCGCGCCAAGCGCAGCCGGGTGGCCGAGCTGGACGCCCTGGGCCTGGGCTTCAACGCCATGCTCGAGCAGATCCACGAGCGCGATGCCCGTCTGGTGGCCCACCGCGAGCACCTGGAGGACGAGGTGGCCGCGCGCACCGCCCAGCTGCAGCATGCCAAGGACGCGGCCGAGGCCGCCAGCCAGGCCAAGAGCGAATTCCTGGCCACCATGAGCCATGAGATCCGTACCCCGATGAACGGCGTGCTGGGCATGAACGAGCTGCTCGTCGACAGCGGCCTGCCGCCCCAGCAACAGGCCTGGGCCCAGGCGGTGCAGGCCTCGGGCCGCCACCTGCTGGGTGTGATCAACGACATCCTCGACTTCTCCAAGATCGAGTCGGGCAGCCTGGCGCTGGAAGCGCTGGACTTCAGCCTGGTCGACACGGTCGAAGAAGCGCTGGCGATGTTCGCCCAGCCGGCCGAGGCCAAGGGCCTGGAACTGGCGGTGCAGTTCACGCCCCACGATGCGCCGCTGCGCCTGCGCGGCGACCCCTTCCGCCTGCGCCAGGTGGTGTCCAACCTGGTGGGCAATGCCATCAAGTTCACCGACCGGGGCGAGGTGGTGGTGCGCGTGGCGCTGCTGGCGCCGGCCGCCGACGCTGTGGCCGGCCTGCAGGCGGTGCAAATCAGCGTCGAGGACACCGGCATCGGTATCGCCGCCGCGGCCTGCGACAAGATCTTCGAGCACTTCGCACAGGCCGATGGTTCGACCACCCGGCAATACGGCGGCACCGGCCTGGGCCTGGCCATCTGCCGGCGTCTGCTGGCGCAGATGGGCGGGCGCATCCGGGTGGAGAGCACGCTGGGCCGCGGCTCGCGCTTCATCGTCGACCTGCAGCTGCCGCCGGCGCAGCTGCCGGCACCGACAACGCTGGACAGCAGCGCGCTGCGCGGCGTGCGGGTACTGGTGGTGGACGACAACCAGACCAACCGCAGCATCCTGCAGCAGCAGCTGGGGGGGTGGCAGATGCAGGTGCGCTGCGTCGAGGGCGCTGCACAGGCGCTGCAGCACCTGACCCAGGCCGATGCCGACGGCCAGCCCTATGCGCTGGCCATCCTCGACATGCAGATGCCGGGCATGGACGGCATGCAACTGGCCTGCCGGATCCAGGCCGAGCCGGCGCTGGCGCGCACCCGGCTGATGATGCTGAGCTCGACCTATGCCCATGCCGACGCGGCCAGCCGCGCGCAGGCGGGCATCCTGCGCTACCTGAACAAGCCGGTGCGGCGTGCCGATCTGCTGAGCGCAATGACCGGCGTGCTGGCGGCGGCCGAGCTGGCGGCAGCTGCACCGCCTTTGCGGCCGCAAGCGCCGCTGCAGCGCCTGCGCGGCCGGGTGCTGCTGGTCGAGGACAACCCCATCAACCAGGGCGTTGCCAAGGCCATGCTGGGCAAGCTGGGCCTGCAATGGCAGCTTGCCGACAACGGTGCCGAGGCACTGGCCCGGGTCGGTGAAACCGGCTTCGACCTGGTGCTGATGGATTGCCAGATGCCGGTAATGGACGGCTACCAGGCCACCGCCGCGATCCGGGCCCTGCCGGATGGCAGCGGCCTGCACCTGCCCATCATTGCCCTCACGGCCAATGCCATGCAGGGCGATCGGCAGGTCTGCCTGGACGCCGGGATGAGCGACTTCCTGGCCAAACCCTTCACCCTGGCGGCCCTGCAGGCCGCATTGGCGCGCTGGCTGCCGGGCCAAGCAGGCCTGGCGGCCCTGCCGGCCTCGCTGCCGGCGCCGGTGCCGGTGCCGGCCCCGGCCTATGCCGCAGCCGCGGCCGAACCGTCCGGGCCGGCGCTCAACCAGGCCACCCTGGCGGCGCTGCGCGAGCTTGAGGAACCGGGCAGCACCGAACTGCTCAGCAATCTGGTGGGCTCCTTCCTGCAATCGGCCGACGCCAACCTGGCGCGCATCGCCACCGCGCTGGCCGACCGCCAGGCCAAGGCCCTGGTGCAGGCCGCGCACGCGCTCAAGTCCAGCGCGGCCAATCTCGGCGCGCTGGCCCTGGCAGGCTGCTACCGCGAGCTGGAGAAATGCGGCCGCGAGGGCCGCCTGGACGACGCCCAGACCCTGCTGGCGCCGACCCGACATGAACAACAGCGGGCCCTGCGTGCGCTGCGCGCGCTGCTGACGGAGACCGCATGAACCCGCGCCGCACCATCCTGGTCGTCGACGATGATGCCGATGCGCGCCTGGTGATGCGCGCCGCCTTGCGCAAGGCCGGCTTCGAGGTGCGCACCGCCACGGGCGGCTATGACGCACTGCTGCAATTCCGGCGCGAGCCCTGCGACCTGGTCATGCTGGACGTGGAGATGCCCGACCTGGGCGGACACGAGGTCTGCGCCCTGCTGCGCGCCGAGGCCGGGCCCTTGCTGCCCATCGTGATGGTGACCGGCATGGACGACGTGGCCTCGGTCGAGACCGCCTACCAGCATGGCGCCACCGATTTCATTGCCAAGCCGGTGCACTGGGGCCTGATCGGCCACCGGGTGCGCTATCTGTTCCGCAGCCACCAGGCCATGCTCGACCTGCGCGCGGCCGAGGCGCGCAATGCAGCGGTGCTCAACGCCATCCCCGACTTGCTGTTCGAGCTGGACATCGATGGCCGCTACATCGACTACCGCGCACCGCGCGACACGCTGCTGGCGGTGCCCGGCGCGTCGCTGATCGGCCGGACCGTGGCCGAGGTGCTGCCAGCGGCTGCGGCCCAGACCTGCATGGCCGCGCTGTACCGCGCACTCGAGCATGGCAATGCCAGCGGCGGCCAGTTCGAGCTGCAGCTAGACCAGGGCAGCACCTGGTTCGAGCTGTCGGTCTCGCGCAAGGCGGTTGCGCCGGGCAGCAAGCCCCATTTCATCGTGCTGTCGCGCGACATCACCGAGCGCAAGGTGGCCGAATCGCGCATCGCCCACCTGGCCTATTTCGACAGCCTGACCGGCCTGCCCAACCGGCAGGCCTTTCTCGACCGCGTCACCCAGGGCATACGCGACGCGCGCCAGAGCCGCCACAAGCTGGCCGTGCTGTTCATGGACCTGGACGGCTTCAAGAACGTCAACGACAGCCTGGGCCATGCCGCTGGCGACCAGATCCTGCAGTGGGCTGCTGAGCGGCTGCGCGACGGCCTGCGCCCGGCCGACCTGCTGTCGCGGCCCATGGGCCTGGACCAAGGCGACGGCCTGGACGCGTCGACCCACGCCGCGCTGGCCCGCCTGGGCGGCGACGAGTTCACCGCACTGCTGCAGGACATCGAGTGCGCCGAAGACGCGATGGCGGTGGCGCAACGCATAGGCAAGCTGATGCGCAAGCCCTTCGTGATCGACGGCCGCGACATCTGCCTGTCCACCAGCATAGGCATCGCGCTCTACCCCGACGACGGCCGCGACGCCGCCACCCTGCTCAAGCATGCCGACACGGCGATGTACCACGCCAAGAACCAGGGCCGCGACAACGCCCAGGTCTACAGCGTGTCGCTCACCCAGAAGATCGTGCAGCGCATGGACCGCGACGCCAGCCTGCGCGCTGCGCTCGAACACAAACAGTTCCATCTGGTCTACCAGCCGCAATACGACGTGGCCAGCGGGCGCATCAGCGCGGTCGAAGCCCTGATCCGCTGGCAGCATCCGAGCCGCGGGCTGGTGTCGCCGCTGGAGTTCATCCCGCTGGCAGAACAGAACGGGTTGATCCAGCGCATCGGCGCCTGGGTGCTGGCCACCGCCTGCCGCCAGGCAGCCAGCTGGCAGCAGGCCGGGCTGGGCCTGACGGTGGCGGTCAACCTGTCGCCGCTGCAGTTCGGCAGCAGCGACCTGCCCGGCATGGTCGCGGACGCGCTGGCCCAGACCGGCCTGGCACCCCAGTGGCTGGAGCTCGAAGTCACCGAAGGCGCCTTGATGGAAAACTCCAGCGTCACGCGCGCCGCGCTGCGGGCCCTGCGCGACCAGGGCGTGCGCATCGCGCTCGACGATTTCGGCACCGGCTATTCGTCACTGGCCTACCTGACGCGCATGCCGATCAGCCATATCAAGGTTGATCGCTGCTTTGTCACCGGCATGCTGGACGGCGGCGAGAGCGCGGCCATCGTGCGCGCGGTGCTGGCGATGGCGCACAGCCTGGGCATGCGCTTCACCGCCGAGGGTGTGGAGACACTGGCCCAGGCCCGCGCGCTGACGGCCCTGGGCTGCGACTGCCTGCAGGGCTACTATTTCAGCAAGCCGGTGGCGGCGCAGCAGGTGCCCGCCCTGCTCGGGCAGCGCTGGACCCTGGACGACCCGACCCCGGCCGCGCCGGCCGGGGGCCAGCGGCCGCCCCGGCCGCCGCTGACCATCGTGGGCTGACCGGGCCAGGCCGGATGCCGGGCCTGACAATAAATCAGGCGCCAAAGGCCCCCGGCAGCCACTGCAGGCCCGGCCCCTCGATCGCCACCACATCGAAGCGGCAGGGCGGCAGCGCCGCCAGGTGCATCAGGTAATGCTGGGCGGCCCGCACGATGCGCTGCTGCTTGCGCGCCGACACGCTGGCGGCCGCACCGCCATGGCCGGCGCCGCGGCGCGCGCGCACCTCGACGAACACCAGCGTGCCGTCGGCGTCGCGCAGGATCAGGTCGATCTCGGCGCCGCGCTGGCGCGGGCCGGCGGCCAGCCGATAATTGCGTTGCACCAGCCGCAAGCCCTGCTGCTGCAAGTACGCCAGCGCGCGGTCTTCGGCGCTGTCGCCGATCTGCTTGGTGCTGGGCTCCGGCCCGGCTGCCTTTTCGCCCTGCGGGCGGCCCCAGCCCTTGAACATCGACACCTCTCGGCTCATCCAGGCTGCTGCCGACGCCACTGCGGGCCAGCACCACCCGGCCGGTGCACTTTACGTGGTGGCCACCCCGATCGGCAACCTGGCCGACATCACCTTGCGCGCAGTGGCGGTGCTGGGCCTGGTGGACGCGGTGGCCTGCGAAGACACCCGCACCACCGGCCAGTTGATGCGCCACCTGGGCCTTGAGAAGCCCCTGCTGGCACTGCACCAGCACAACGAGGCCAGCGCCGCCCAGGCGGTGCTGGCGCGCCTGGCCCAGGGCCAGCGGGTGGCCTATGCCAGCGATGCCGGCACCCCGGCGATCAGCGACCCGGGCGCCTTGCTGGTGGACGCGGTGAGACGCGCCGGCCACCGGGTCCTGCCTATCCCAGGCGCCAGCAGCGTGGTGGCGGCGTTGAGCGCGGCCGGCGATGTGGCTGCGCAGGGCTTTTGCTTCGTGGGTTTCCTGCCCGGCAAGGGCCAGGACCGGCGCAACGCCCTGCTCGCCTGCGCCAGCGCGCCGGCCTGCCAGGTGCTGTTCGAGGCACCGCACCGCATCGAGGCCCTGCTGGCCGGCCTGGCTGAAGCCGCACCGGCGCGGCGCATCAGCATCTGCCGCGAATTGACCAAGCAGTTCGAAGGCATCGTCACGCTGGTAGCGGCCGACGCCCCGGCCTGGCTGGCCGGTGATGCCAACCGCAGCCGCGGCGAGATTGTGCTGGTGCTGCACGCCCTGCCAGCAGCGGCGCACCAGGTCGACGCTGCGCTGCCGGCCGAGGCCGAACGGCTATTGGTACCGCTGCTGCGCGAGCTGCCGCTGAAGCAGGCGGTGGCGCTGGCGGCCGAGTTGAGCGGCGCGCCCCGCAATGCCTTGTACCAGCGCGCGCTGGCGCTCAAGCGTGATCCGGCGTCCGGCGCCGACTGCGCAGCGCAGGACCGGCACGACGCGGCCTGAGCCGGCCCGGCAGGCCACCCGGTCGCCGCAGAACCGCCTCAGCGCGGCGCTGTCGGCGCCTTGGGCAGCGTGGTCTGGGCGTCGTGCTTTTGCCGGTAGATGTCGCGGCTGGCCCGGGCCTGCATCCGGTCGAGGCGGCGCCGCTCGCGCGCGGTGACCACCCCGTCGGCCTTGGCATGGGCCTCGGCGCGGCGGATCGCCCGCTGCTCGTGCTGCAGGCGGTGGCGCTCGCGCGGCGTGAGCGCGCCGGACGCAGCGCCTTGGGCGATGCGCGCCTGTTGTTGGGCTTGACGCGCATCCACCCGGGGGGTGGACGCAGCGCCTGCGGGGGCCGATGTCATCTGGGCTTGCGCAGCAAACACCGACGCCGACAGGGCAGCAGCGGCCAGGAGGGTCTTGAGCAGGGGTCGCATGGTGAGGCTTTCAAAGAGGCAAGTGGAGGAGGCTGGGGCTGAAAACCGCCGACTCGGGCCCGGGTCGCCCCCTCACAACGCCGGCCAGCGCCGCGCCGGCGACGCGCCGGCGTGCAAAGTTGTGTGAACCGCAGGCGCCGCGCCGTGCCCACAAAAGGGCCTTGGCGCAAACCCGGCGCCGGTCCCCACCCCACTCCTACAATCAAGCGATGATCTCGCGCGAACCCACCCTCGAACGCCTCGCCATCGCCCAGCAGCTGCTGATCGATCCCTTCGGTCTGGACGAGGCCAAACTGGCCGCCGCCCTGGGCCTGATTGGCGAGCACCGCGTCGACGATGCCGACCTCTATTTCCAGATCACCCGCCACGAGGGCTGGAGCCTGGAAGAAGGCATCGTCAAGAGTGGCAGCTTCAGCATCGACCAGGGCGTGGGCGTGCGCGCCGTGGCGGGCGAGAAGACCGCCTTTGCCTACAGCGACGACATCTCCGAGGCCAGCCTGCTGGACGCCGCGCGCACCGTGCGCAGCATTGCTGCGGCCGGCCAGAGCCGGCGCGTCAAGGTCGGCAAGGCGGCGCGCGTGGCCACCAGCCGGGCGCTGTACGCGCCGACCGACCCGATTGCCACGCTCGACAGCCTGCAGAAGGTGGCGCTGCTGGAGAAGATCGAAAAGATGGCGCGGGCCCGCGACCCGCGGGTGGTGCAGGTGATGGCCGGTGTGGCCGCCGAATACGATGTGGTGATGGTGGCGCGTGCCGACGGCACCCGCGCCGCCGATGTGCGGCCGCTGGTGCGCCTGTCGATCACCGTGATCGCCGAGGCCAACGGCCGCCGCGAGGTGGGCTCGGGCGGCGGCGGCGGGCGTTTCGGCCTGGGCTACTTCCAGGACGCGCAGCTATCGCTGTATGTGGACCAGGCAGTGAACGCTGCGCTGACCAACCTCGATTCGCGGCCTGCGCCGGCCGGGCTGATGACCGTGGTGCTGGGCCCGGGCTGGCCCGGCGTGCTGTTGCACGAGGCCATCGGCCACGGCCTGGAGGGCGACTTCAACCGCAAGGGCTCGTCGGCCTTTGCCGGGCGCATTGGCCAGCGCGTGGCGGCCAAGGGCGTGACGGTGCTCGACGACGGCACCCTGCCCGACCGGCGCGGCTCGCTCAATGTCGACGACGAGGGCTGCGCCAGCCAGCGCAATGTGCTGATCGAGGACGGCATCCTCAAGGGCTATATCCAGGATTCGATGAACGCCCGGCTGATGGGCGTCAAGCCCACCGGCAACGGCCGCCGCGAGAGCTATGCGCATGTGCCGATGCCGCGCATGACCAACACCTACATGCTCAACGGCGACAAGACCAAGGACGAGATCATCGCCAGCATCAAGCGCGGCCTGTATGCCACCAATTTCGGCGGTGGCCAGGTCGACATCACCAGCGGCAAGTTCGTGTTCTCGGCCAGCGAGGCCTTCTGGGTCGAGAACGGCAAGATCCTCTACCCGGTAAAGGGCGCGACCCTCATCGGCAACGGGCCGGATGCACTGACCCGCGTGAAGATGATAGGCAACGACCTGGAACTCGACACCGGCGTGGGCGTGTGCGGCAAGGAGGGCCAGAGCGTGCCGGTCGGCGTGGGCCAGCCCACGCTGCGCATCGACGGGCTGACGGTGGGCGGCACGGCCTGAGCGCGGCGCAACTGCCAGGCCTGGCATGCAAGACCGCGTCACCCTCGCCGACATCCAGGCCGCCGCCGCCCGCCTGGCCGGGCATGTGCTGGACTCGCCCTTCGTCGAATCCCAGACCCTGTCGCAGATCACCGGTGCGCAGGTCTTCCTGAAGTTCGAGAACCTGCAGTTCACCGCGTCTTTCAAGGAACGCGGCGCGCTCAACAAGCTGGCCGCGCTGATCGAGTCGCAGGTGCCGGTCAAGGGCGTGATCGCCGCGTCGGCCGGCAACCATGCGCAAGGCGTGGCCCACCATGCGCAGCGCTTGGGGCTGCCCGCCACCATCGTGATGCCGCTGCTCACGCCCACCGTCAAGGTCGAACGCACCCGCGGTTTCGGCGCCAGCGTGGTGCTGCACGGCGACGGCTTCGACGCGGCCCGCGACCATGCGCTGGCCTTGGCCCAGAACCAGGGCCTGACCTTTATCCACCCCTTCGACGACCCGCTGGTGATCGCCGGCCAGGGCACGATCGCGCTGGAGATGCTGCGGGTGCAGCCCGACCTGGACCTGCTGGTGATCGCGGTGGGCGGGGGCGGCCTGATCAGCGGCATCGCCACCGCGGCCCAGGCGCTCAAGCCCGGGCTGCCGGTGATCGGCGTGCAGGCGGCCCACTTCCCGGCGATGTTCAACCTGTTCAAGGGTGCGAGCCAGCCCCAGGGCAGCAGCACCATCGCCGAAGGCATCGCCGTGCGCCAGCCCGGTGCGATCACCCGCCGCATCGTGGCCGAGCGGGTGCACGACATGGTGCTGGTCGACGAGGGCGACATCGAGCAGGCCATCGTGATGCTGCTGGAGATCGAGAAGACTCTGGTCGAGGGCGCCGGCGCCGCTGGCCTGGCCGCGTTGCTAAAGGACCCGGCGCGCTTTGCCGGCCAGAAGGTGGGCCTGGTGCTGTGCGGCGGCAATATCGACCCGCTGCTGCTGGCGTCCATCATCGAGCGCGGCATGGTGCGGGCCGGTCGGCTGGCGCGCATCCGCGTGGGCGCGCGCGATGCGCCCGGGGTGCTGGCCCAGATCACGGCCATCGTCGCCGAGGCCGGCGCCAACATCGACGAGGTGCACCACCAGCGCGCCTTCTCCACGCTGTCGGTGCAGACGGTGGAGGTGGAACTGGTGCTGCAGACGCGCAACCCGGCGCATGTGGCGGAGGTGCTGGCGGCCCTGGCCGCAGCGGGCTTCCAGGCTACGGCAGGCTGAGCCCAGGGGTGGCGTCGGGGCCGGTGGCGTCATGCCGCTGTCAGGGCCTGCGTGCTACATTGCGCGCCATGCGCACCGCTGCCGTCTTGTTTACGAGCTTTTGGTTCTCGCCCCCCACCGGCGGCTGGAGAGGCCCTCGCGCGTAAGACAGCAGCGATCCCCGCACCAGACCAACCGCCGGCAACCCCGGCGGTTTTTTCTTGCCCGTTCAAGCTGCCGTCACCCCTTTCAGCCCAACTCACCCAGGAGCAGACCATGGCCCCCAAAGCGCCCCACCACAGCCCCGGCAGCCACGAGCCGGGCTATGCCTACACCTTGAGCGAGAAGACCAGCGAGACCGACGACCAGCGCATCCAGGAGGTGACGCCGCTGCCGCCACCCGAGCACCTGATCCGCTTCTTCCCGATCGCCGGCACGCCCACCGAGAAGCTGATCGGCAACACCCGGCGCCATGTGCGCCAGATCCTGGACAGCCAGGACGACCGGCTGCTGGTGGTGATCGGCCCCTGCTCGATCCACGACCCGGCGGCCGCGCTGGACTACGCACGCCAGCTCAAGGCCCAACGCGAGAAGTACGCGGACACACTGGAGATCGTGATGCGGGTCTATTTCGAGAAGCCGCGCACCACCGTGGGCTGGAAGGGCCTGATCAACGACCCCTATCTGGACGAGAGCTACCGCATCCACGAGGGCCTGCGCATCGCGCGCCAGTTGCTGGTCGACATCAACCGCCTGGGCGTGCCGGCGGGCAGCGAGTTTCTCGATGTGATCAGTCCGCAGTACATCGGCGACCTGATCAGCTGGGGCGCGATCGGTGCCCGCACGACAGAAAGCCAGGTGCACCGTGAGCTGGCCTCGGGCCTGAGCGCGCCCATCGGCTTCAAGAACGGCACCGACGGCAACCTGAAGATCGCCACCGACGCCATCCAGGCGGCCGCACGCGGGCACCACTTCATGTCGGTGCACAAGAACGGCCAGGTGGCCATCGTGCAGACCAAGGGCAACAAGGATTGCCATGTCATCCTGCGCGGCGGCAAGGCGCCCAACTACGACGCCGCCAATGTGGCTGCGGCCTGTGCCGAACTGAAGGCCGCCAAGCTGCCTTGCCAGCTGATGATCGACTGCAGCCATGCCAACAGCAGCAAGCAGCACCAGCGCCAGATCGACGTGGCCCGGGACATCGGCGCCCAGATGGCCGCCGGCAACCGCTGCATCACCGGCGTGATGGTGGAAAGCCACCTGCTGGCCGGTGCGCAGAAGTTCACGCCCGGCAAGGACG
>JANNZD010000263.1:0-26314 GCA_031410435.1 Betaproteobacteria bacterium
CAAACGCGGGGCCGATGTTTTCTCAAAGGTCAGCACAATGAACTTGAAGCTGCGATGTACACCTTCAAAGATTTCCTTTCGATTTTCGAAACAAAACAAGCCCTGGATTTGGGTGTGCTCGAACAGTAGATCGCGCAGGCCTTTAGCGCCGAGATCGGTGTAGATGCCGCTGGGGATGACGATGCCGCAGTGCCCGCCATGCCGCAGCAAGGTGAAGGAGCGCTCAACGAAGAGCTTGTACAGGTTAATATCGGAGCCCACTCTTCGCCCGTCCACCGTTGCGAACTGATGGCCGTACTCCGGCGCCAAGCGGAAGTACTGGTTCATGTGCGGAAACCGGCTTTCATAAGCCAGCCAGGCGTCGCGCACGACCTTGTCCTTCAATAGATTGATTTGTTCCTTCTCGAAATCCTTGATCGTCATCTTTTTCTTGCTGATCAAGTCTGAATGGTCGGCAAAAAACTCCTTGGCCTGCGGCTTGAACACCTCCCAGGGAGGATTGGCCAGGATGATGTCGAAGCCGCCACGCTGGTTCACGATCTCATCAAACACATAGCCCCAGTGCAGCGGGTGCTGTGCCGCCACGTCGGCCAGCGTGACCGCGCGTTTGGTGGGCTTACCTAGCGCGCCTTTGCCCGCATCCCAGATAGCCTGCTCGAACTTGATGCCACGGTCGGCAAACTGGTCTTGCAGCAATTCGTTCATCACTTGGCTGGCGTCGGCCATCGCGGCGTCGATGTCGTCGCGCAAGACGCGCAAGTCGGTGCTGTTGCCCAGCGCGTCGGCGGCGGCGCGGTAGGAGGCGAGCTTGCGGTTCTTCTCGGCCAGCAGGTCGCCAAAGCTCTGACGGAACATGTCGTCCACCCGGTACCGTGCATCGAACTCCAGCTCATTGATACGGGTGAGCCCGACCAGCGAGTTGCCGGCCAGGATATTGAAGTCGATATTGGGCAGCGGCTCCAGGTCTTGCACCTGGCGCACCGACGACACCATGGCCAAGAACAAGCGCAGCTTGGCGATCTCGCAGGCCTCTTCCATGATGTCCACGCCGTACAGGTTGTCGGTGACGATGCGGCGCTTGATGTAGTAGCCCACGCTGGGGTGGCTGGCCTGTATTTGGCGCAGCCAGGCTTGCAACTCGGCGCTGGCACCCAACTCGGCGCGGCCCACCACCGCGTAGTAGACATTGATCAGGCATTTGAGCGCGGCCACCAAAAATGCGCCCGAACCCACCGCCGGGTCCAGCACGGTGATTGACGGCAGCACCTCCTCCACCAGCTTGAGCGCGGTGCGCGCATCCATCTTGGCCAGCAGATCAGAAACGCTGTCGAACTTGATCTCGGCCAGGCCCAGCTCGGGCAGGGCGGGCTCATGCACCCGCTCCAGGATCAACTGGTGGATGCTGCGCTCGGCCAGGTAGCCGGTGATTTCGGGCCGGGTGTAGTAAGCGCCAAAGGCCTTCTGGTTGATGTACTTCTCGAAGATATAGCCCAACACATCCGGGTTGATTTCGTCGGCGTCACCGCCGGGCGTGTCGTCCAGATGCCAGGTGAATGCTGCGAAAACCTCGAACACGCCTTGGAACGCGGTATCCGGGATGCGCAAGCTGCTGCCCAGGCGCGGCTGGTGCTGGGCATCCAACTCCAGCTTGTGGTGCAGAAACAGGCCGCCATTGAGGTAGGGCACGCTGCCCGTCAGCTGCCGGCTCAGCGCCGGCCTGTCGGCTTCCGGCTTGGCAAAGGCATCAAAAAACAGCGCGTTGAGAAACTCGCCAAAGAAGCGGTCCGGCCCGCGCTGGCGCGACTCGGCCAGCTTGGTCAGCAGGTAGTCGGTATTGCCGCCATCCAGGAAAAACTTCTTCTGCAGAAACCAGACAAACATCAGCCGGTTGAGGATGACCGATGCATACCAGCGGCGGTCGTGATCGTCCGCAATGCCTTCAATCTGTTGCAGCAGTTGGGCGTGCTGCTCTTCGTAGCGCTTGAAGAACTTGCGGGTGGTGGTGTCCACATCCAGCGCGGCCTGGATGCGGCGTGCCGCTTCCAGCACGGGCATGCGGCCTGCAGAGTCCAGCTCCGACAACTCCACCACCATGGCTTGCAGCTTGGATGCAAACAGGTCTACCGGCTGGCCGCGAAAGTAGTCGTGCCGGCGCGGGAGGTTCCTGGGCTTGCCGGTGGCCTCGTCGCGGCCGCGCTTGACCCAGTACCACTGGCTCTTGGACGCTGCGTCGGGCAGGTCGGTGAAGATCAGGATGTTCTCAGCATGCCGTTGTGACAAATGCTTCCAGATGGCCGCCCTGGTCGCTTCGTCGGGCCAGCCATCCGCTGCCACCACCTGCAGCACCGCCACGCCGCCCAACTCGGCCACCATGCGGTGCTTGAAGCGGTGCTGGGCGGCGGTGTCTACCTGCCAGCCCCGGCTGGCGCTGGGGGGCAGGTTCCAGCCCAGCACGTCGGTGAAGAGCCGCGCAAAGTCGAAGGCCGAGAGGTGCTTCTGGAAGGCAGGAAAGTCGAGTCTGGCCATGGTTTCTAGTCGGCGATCAAGCCCATCGAGCACACCACGCGCGGTTCGCGCAGCGCTGCATCATCTTCTGCAAAGGTCAGCCGGCCTTCTTCGCGCAGCGACTTCACCGCCTGGCCCAGTTCTTCGTCGTTGACGCCGCTGCGCATCAATCGGTTCAGCAGGTCGGCGGCGGTTTCCAGCAAGGGCCGCAAGTAGATGTCGTCGAGTGCTCGTTCCAGTTCCTCATCGCGAAACAGCGTGCCCTGCTGCGCCATCGCATAGCGCTTCAGCCGCTCGTAGCTGCGCCGCCGGGCACTGGACGGCCGGCCCAGGCCACCGCCCACCGATTTGTCCTGCACCACGGCCAGTTGTAGGCCCAGCGCCACCAACTCGTGGTGGTTGTCGGCGCGGGGCAGCGCGGGCGTGTCGGCCGTGCATTCAGCGGCACGCAGGATGGTGTAGTGCGATTCGGTCACCGTCTGACCCTTGGGGCCCACCCAGGCCAGATGGTCGTTGCCATCGGGTGACTTGACGTAGACCAGCGTGCCGCCCTGGGCGGCATCTTTGCCCAGCATCGGCAGCCGGCTTTCGTCCAGCGCAAACGGCCTGGCCGAATAGACCACCGGTGGCAGTGACTCCACCGCGCGCGCCAGCTCGGGTTGGCCTTCGGTGGCCTGCTTCCACACCTGCCAGGCATACGAGGCCAGGTCCACCTCGTCGTCCTTGTCGTCGAACACGCCCGAGCGCTCGGTGTACAGGTCGCGGATGGTGGCGGCTTGCTCGTCCTCGAAGAACGATTCGTCGGTACCCACGACTTCGGCGTTTTCCAGCAGGCGTTGCTGGATGCGGGCCCGCAGCTGGATCAATCGCTCCACGCCCTCGGCCGGCAAGAACGAGTAGCAACGGATTGTTTCGGCCTTCTGGCCGATGCGGTCCACCCGGCCGGCACGCTGGATCAGCCGGATGATGGCCCAGGGCAGGTCGAAATTGACCACTGCGCTGCAGTCCTGCAGGTTCTGGCCTTCGGACAAGACATCGGTGCAGATCAGCACCCGCAACTCGTCAGCCTTGCTCACGGCCTTGTTGTTGGAGCGCGGGGAAAACCGGCAGGCCAGCGCGTAGGGGTCGGGCGATGCACCGGTGGCCACCGCCAGTTGGCTGAGGCCAGCCTTGCGCAGCTCACGCTCCAGGTAGCGGGCGGTGTCGGCAAACTGGGTGAAGACCAGCACCTTGTCCTTGGCGTGGGTCTTGGCCACCAATTGGCGCAGTTCCAAGAACTTGCGGTCCAGGGCGGCATCCCAGGCGCCGTGGCGGGCCAGCAGTTCGCGCAGCGAATGGGTGTCGGCGGCCAGGTGTTCGGCCAGCATGGGCTTGAACAGGCGTGCGCTGATCCACTTGAAGCGCTTCTTGTAGTCGGCCGCATACAGCCGGTAGACGGTTCGGGCGCGCGCCATGGGATCGACTGCACCGATTGCCGTATCGACGGTTTCGGCAGCTTCCACCATGCCATCAAGCTGGTCCTCGGGCTCACCCTCTTGGCCCTCAGCATCCTCGTCGATGCGGTCCGCATCCAGCAGGTCGGCGTCCAGCACGCCAATCGGCAGATCGAGCTGGTTCTCGATGGCGTACAGGTAGATGCGGTTACGCAGGATGTGGCGGTCAATGGACTGCAGAAACGAGTAGCCCGACGACTCCAGCCGCTTGAACAGGTTGGTGCGGCAAAAGCCCATCAGCCGCTTGCCAGCGCGGCCCAGATTGGCGATGACCTTGCGGTCGGCTGCCGTTGCTCCTTTCTCGGCGATGGGGTCCACATACAGGCCCAGGCCGTAACGCGGCACGTGCAGCGCGTTGATCTGGTCCACCACGGCGCCGGAATACAGGCGGGCGTAGCGGTCCTGCGCATCGGCTTCGTCCACCGCGAACTTCAAGGACAGCGGTATGCGCAGTGGAAAGTAGCTTCGACTGCCGTCCTTGCCGGGCAAGAAGCGCCGGCCCTTCTCGTCGGTTTGGGTGTAGTGCTGGACGATGAAGCTGCGCGTGCGCCGCACCATGTACAGGCGTATCAGCTCACGCCAGTCGTCAAACTCGGTGCTCTTCTCGATGGCCAGGATCGAGTTGACCTTGCACTGGTATTTGCGCTCGAACTCGGCCTCGCCGATGCCCTCGCGGCGCATGAAGTGCTCAGGCCGCAGGCTGATGTTTGCCTTCTCGTCGATGAACAGGCGCAACTGGCTGGACAGGTCGGTCTTGGTCTTGTTGTAGGGCGTGGCCGTCAGCAGGATGAGCTTGGCATCACAACTGCGGATGTAGTCGGCAATCGCCTTGTAGCGCCGGCCTTCACGGTTGCGCAGGTTGTGGCTTTCGTCGATCAGCACCAGCCGGTAGCGCTTCAAATCCGGCAGTCGCCGTGTCACCTGGCTGATCGGCAGCACCGTGCCGCGCAGGCCATATTCGGTTCTGTACCGCTCCCACATCGGCTCCAGGTTCTTGGGGCAGATGATCAGGGTCTCGAAGCCGAGATCGTCCTCGAACATGCGGGCCAGCGCGGTGGCCATCATGGTCTTGCCCAGGCCCACCACGTCGCCAATCATCACGCCACCCCGGCGCTGCAGATGGCGAGCGGCGATCTTGACGGCGCTCTTCTGGAACTCGAACAGGTCTTGCTCGAAGCGCGCCGGCAGGCGGAACTGGCTCAAGCCTGCGCGCGCCTCGGTGCTGAGGTGGTAGGCGATGTTGAGGTAGATGTGGAAGGGCGGTATCGCCGCTTCGCGCGCCCAGCTGGCTTCGATGAGGCCGGCCAATTCGGCTGAAACATCGAGTGCCCAGCGGTCACACCAACGGGTATCGAACCAGGACGACAGGCGCTCGGTGGCGTGGTGGTCGAGCACATCGACGTTGAGTTCACCCTGCCGGGCCAGGCCCTGCATCGTCAGGTTGCTGCTGCCAACAAACCCGGTGATGGGGTTGTTCACATCGTCTCGGAACAGCAAGTACAGCTTGGCGTGCAGCGGGTAGGGCAGAAAAAGCTTGATGCAGACCTGGCCGGCGCGCAGTTGGCGGGCCAGGGTGCGCAGCGCGGCCTCGTCCTTGCCGGTGGGGATGCCCAGTGTGATCTGCTCGCGCAGGTGGGCCGCGAACTGGGTCTTGAGCTGTATGGCCTTGCCGTTGTCCAGCCCCTCCGGGCCGGAACCAGCACGGTACAACTCCCGAATCTCGTCATGGGGCGGGCGCTGCATGCCGACCAGAATCCGGCAGACCTGGCCCGCATCGACAGACCAGGGCTGCACCAGATCGTCCACCGCTTGCCAACCGCGCAAATTGAGGTAGCCGACGCAAAAATCAGCCCGCTGAGAGACGGCGAGCGTGGCCCGAAGAGCACCTAACAAGTCTTGTTCTATGTTGTCAAAGATTCTCGACATCTGCCCCCCGGAAAGCCGGGCCATTGTGCATGCGGGCTTCGCTGGCGGGGCAGCCATGCAGGCAGCTTTGGGCTTGCCGGACTTGCTCGCAAATGCATGGCTAACCGCATCGGCGGGAGGCGCTTTGAAGATGGTGCTACGGTTGTTATCTCGGCGGCCTCAGCCGGGCGTGGGCAAGCCCGCCATGCGGTCGAAGCCGACAAAATACTTGCGCGCCAGCGCCACCAACTGGCCATCGCTGGGGTGGTCCACGGTCTCCCAGCCCTTGATCTGCGGCACCAGCTCCGGGCGGTGCTTCTCGGCATAGTGCTTGAAATCGGCCTGGGCGGTGTGCGAGCCGGTGATCAGCACCTCGGCGATGCCGGCCAGCGCATCACAGACCTCGCCGAAGAATTCATGCTCGGTGCGCACCGCGCTGCCGTGCTGCTTGGTGTGGTGGCTGTGGGCCTTGACCTTCTGGGCCTGCACATGCTCGGTATCGAACTGCAGGACCTGGGCGCTTTGGTGGTCGATCCAGACCACGGCATGGAAAAGGGTCATATCGGTCAATCTCCGGTGGGGGCGGCTGGCGCCGGATGGCGGGCCGCCGGTGAGCGGTGTCGGCAGCGGACGGCTAGAGCGTGGCCGGACGGGCGGCGCCCTGCTCTTGCTGGCGCTCGCAGGCCAGGCAACGCGCGGCCTCGGGGCTGTGCTGCAGGCGTGCCGGGGCGATGGCCTGGCCGCAGGCGATGCACAGGCCGTAGTGGCCCTGGGCCAGGCGCTGCAGCGCCGCATCGATCTGCGCCAGCGCCACCGCGTCGCGGTCGGTGCGGGCAAGGTCCACCTCGCGTTCGGCATCGCGCTGGGGGGCGTCGTCGCCGTCCTGCAGCAGCAACGCGCGGGCATGTTCGGCGCGGCTCTGGCCGTCCAGATGGTCCAGGCGCTGGCGGTCCAACTGGGCTCGGCGCGCCTGCAGCGTGGCCTGCAATTGCTGCAGGGCCGGGGTGAGGGGCTGGGTCATCATGATTCTCCTTGCAGCCCATCGTGGCAGCCGCCCGGCCCGCCGGTATTGACCCTGGTCAAGCCCGGGCCCAGCCAGCACCGGCCTGCCTACAATGATTTCCTGTCTGTTGCCCGGCCCAGCCCGCCCCTTGCCCATGACCCCGCCCCTGTTGCCGCCTGCTTCGTGTGATGTGCTGGTGGTGGGTGCCGGCCCGGCCGGCAGCGCCTGTGCGCAATGGCTGGCGCGGCAGGGGGTGGACGTGGTGCTGGTGGACCAGCATGACTTCCCGCGCGACAAGGTCTGCGGCGACGGCCTGATCCCCGATGCCCACCATGCGCTGCAGCGTCTGGGCGTGCTGGGCGAGGTGCTGGCCCAGGCCCAGTCGGCGGCGCATGTGGGCTGCATCGGCCCGCGCGGTGGCCGGGTGGACGTGCCGGGCCGGCTGGCGGTGCTGCCGCGCAAGCAGCTGGACGACATCCTCAAGCGCGCGGCCGAAGGCGCGGGGGCACGCTTCTTTGCGCCCTGGCGCTTCGAGGCCCCCCTGCTGGACGGTGAAGGCGACGCGGCCAGCGTGGTGGGCGCGCGCCTGAAGTCGGCCAGCGCCGGGCTGCACGAGCTGCGCGCACGCTGGGTGGTGCTGGCCACCGGTGCGGTGCCCAAGGCGCTGATGGCTGCCGGCGTCTGCCAGCGCCACACGCCCAGCGGCATTGCGTTGCGCGGCTATGTGCACCACCCGGGGCTGCGCGGCCGGGTCAAGGCGCTGGAGGTGGTCTGGCACAAGCAGCTGCGCAAGGGCTATGGCTGGATCTTCCCCTGCCCCGGCGATGTGTTCAACATCGGCGTGGGCCTGGCCCACAGCCATGGCAAGCAGGTGGACGGCCGGGCCACGATGGAAGACGTGAACCTGCGCGAGCTGCTGGCCGCCTTTGGCCGTATCTACGCCCCGGCCGGCGAGCTGCTGGGCCAGGGCCGGGTGGTAGGCGATTTCAAGGGCGCCCCGCTGCGCTGCAGCCTGGCGGGTGTGCGCTACAGCCGGCCCGGCCTGCTGGTCACCGGCGAGGCCGCCGGCAGCACCTATGCCTTCACCGGCGAGGGCATAGGCAAGGCGATGGAAACCGGCCTGCTGGCGGCCGAGGCCCTGCTGGCCGGGCGGGTCACGGCCGCCGCCGGCGGCAGCGACCAGGGTGACACTGCGGTGCGCGGCGCCTACGAAGCGGCGCTGGGCGCCCTCAAGCCCCGCTTCGACCTCTATGAGCGGGCCAACAAGGTCAATGAATTCCCCTGGCTGGCCGACCTGCTGATCTGGCGCGCCAACCGCAGCGCCCGCATCCTGCGCCGCATGGAAGGGGTGCTGGAGGAGACCGGCAACCCGGGCAACCTGGTCTCGCTGCGCGGCCTGACGCGGCTGTTCCTGCCGATCCGCTAGCCAGCAGCAGGCCCGCCCATGTGCCAGTTGCTGGGCATGAACGCCAACACGCCGACCGACGTGATGTTCTCGTTTGCCGGCCTGGCCACCCGCGCCCACGAGCACAAGGACGGCTTCGGCATCGCCTTCTTCGAGGACCCGGGCCTGCGCCTGTTCGTCGACCACCACAGTGCGCGCGTCTCACCGGTGGCCGAGCTGGTCAAGCATTACCCGATCAAGAGCGGCAATGTCATCGCCCATATCCGCAAGGCCACCCAGGGCCGGGTAGCGCTGCAGAACACCCACCCCTTCGTGCGCGAGCTGTGGGGCCGCTACTGGGTGTTTGCCCACAATGGCGACCTGAAGGGCGGCGTGGGCGGATTCCGGCCGCGCCTGCACGGCAGCTTCCGCCCAGTGGGCGACACCGACAGCGAGCTGGCCTTCTGCTGGCTGATGCAGGAGCTGGCCAAAGCCCATGCCGCAGTGCCGTCAATCGCCGAGCTGAGCCGCACCCTGGCCGAACTCTTGCCGGTGCCGGCGGCGCATGGCACTTTCAATGTGCTGCTCAGCAATGGCCAGGCGCTGTGGGCGCATTGCAGCACCCAGCTGCACTGGCTGGCGCGGCGCCACCCCTTCGGCGCGGCCCACCTGGCCGACGAGGACCTGAGCGTGGACTTCGGCGCGCTGACCACCCCCGATGACCGGGTCGCGCTGGTGGCGACCCAGCCTCTGACCCGCGGCGAGGCCTGGACGGCCTTCGCGGCCGGCGAGATGCGGGTATTTGCGGCGGGCCGGCCGCTCAGCTGATCGGCCCCGGCCCCTGGCGCATGGGCAGGGTGCTGGGCATTAGGCACAACATCAGCCACAGCAGCAGAAAGCGCGGTGCATCCACCAGAGTGTCGATCAGCCCGATCACGCCGAAGACCAGCAACGCGGCCAGCCCGGCCAGGGCCTCGGCTTGGCCGGCCAGCGCGGCGCGGCCGGCGCGCCACACCCCTGTCATCAACAGCGCAAGCATCGCCGTTGCGCCCAGCAGACCCCCTTCCACGTAGACGCCCAGCAGCATCGACTTGGCATGCCAGGACAGGTGCTTGTCAGAGGTGAAGGTCCAGTGGTCCATGCCCTGCGTGAAGCTGCCGTTGCGCACCATTTCGACGCCTTCGTCGGACAACAGGGAAATCTGGTCCACCGCCATCGGTACCTTGCCCTCGTTGTGCAGGCTCAAGCGCAGCGGGCGGGGCAAGCGGCCCGGGCCAGCGGCCGGGGCCTGGATGTCCAGCCTGACCGTCTGCCACACCCCGGCCGCCGGGGGCGCCGGGGCCGCCGCACCGGCCCAGGCCTGACCCCGGGTGCACTCGCCGGAAGCGACCAGCCACTTCTGGCACAGCTCGACCAGCAGGGCGCCGGCGGGGCCGTCGGGCCGCTGCCGGTAACTCAGGCGGTAATGGGCCTGGGCCTGCAGCGGGACGATCTGGTCGACAAAGTACGCAAAACCGGCGCCCAGGCGCAGCACCTGGCCCTGCGCGGGGTCGTCCACCAGGCGGTGGCCGCCGGCCTCTTCGCCCTGGGGGCCGGCCCAGAAGAAGGCCTCGGCATAACGCCCCAGGCCCACCCCCAGGGCTTGGCGCAGGGGGTCGGTGCCCAGCAGCCGCAGGCTCTCGGCCCAATGCCGCTCGCGGATGCCCAGATCGGCCGAGACGGTATTGAGCCGGGCCTGGGCAAAGGCACCGGTCAACACCGGGTAGGCCGTGACCGCCGCCAGCCCGGCCATCGCCAGCGCCACGGTCAGGCCCTGCCCCTGCCCCTGCCTTGGCCGGCCCAGCAGCGCGCCTGACAGCATCACCAGCACGCCCAGGGCCATCGCGGCATAGCCGCCGCGCGAGTAAGTCACCATCAAGGCATAGGAGCTGCCTGCCAGCAGCAGCGCGCCGGCCAGCAAGCGCAGGGCCGCAGGCCGGGCCATCATGCGCGCCAACAGAAAGGGCATGGCCAGCGCCAGAAAGCATTCGACATAGGCCCCGCCCAGGCCCATCACCGAAAACGGGCCGGCAATGCGGTAGGGGCTGTCGAAGTCCAGCAGGTAGCTGAAGGCCAGGCGCTCGGCCAGGATCGCGGCCACCGTGCCGGCCAGGCCCAGCACCAGGCCCAGGCCGAAGGCCCGGGCCGGTTGCAGGCCCTGGCCTGCCATGCGTCGGGCCAGGGCCCACAGCGCAGCGGACTGCAGCGCCCCCTTGAGCAGGCGCAGCCCATTCCAGGGGCCGAGCGGGTTGCCGGGGTCGGCCAGGTCGGTCCAGGGCCAGGCCGGCAAGGTCCGGGCGGTGCTGACCATCATCAGCGCCAGTACGGCCGCCAGGGCCCAGGCCTCGGGCGTCGCGCCGGGCCGGGCGGGGGCCAGCGGCAGGCGCGCCCAGGCCACCACGGCCAGGCACAGCAGCAGCATGTCGAACTCGTCGATGAAGCGGCGTCCGGTCCAGGGTGCCAGGTCCAGCACCGGCAGGGCGGCAGGCACCAGCACCAGCAGCAGCACCGGCCGCCAGGCGACGGCCGCGCTGGCGGCCAGGAAAAGTGCCGCCAGGGGCAGGCGCGGCGCCGGAAAGCCCGCCAGCCAGGCCGCGGCTGCCAATGCCACGGCGCTGACCAGCACCAGCGCCCAGGCCCGCCTGCCCGGACCAGCAGCGCCAGGCGCAACGCCGCTCATGGCAGACGCCTTCGCAAGGGCCGGGCCGGGGCATGCGCCTGCGGTGTCCCCGGGGTTGCGATCAAGGCCAGGCGGTGCAGGGCCCAGGCGGCGGCAGCGGCAATCAACAGATTGGAGGGGTCGGGCCGGGTTTCGGCCACCATCAGGCGGCCGGCCTCGTTGGCCCCTGCCAGCAGCGCGGCGCAAGCGGCCGCGACACCGGGTTGCAGATGCCAGGCCCAGCCCAGCAGCCCCAAGGGCGCATAACTGGCGGCCACCACCAGCAGGCTGACCAGCGCGTGCGACTCGCTGCTGAAGTAGTGGTAATACAGCGGGATGAACCGTACATCGCCCTGCAGGCGCTGCCAGGCCTGGGGCAGCGGCAGCCAGGGTGCCAGCGGCCAGCCAGCATTCAGGGCCAGCAAGCTGACATAGGCCGCCAACGCAGGCAGGCTGACGCGCCGTATCGCGGCGCGCACGGTCTCAGCATGCGGCAAGGCTTGCCAGCCCATCAAGGCGGCACCCGCGGTACAACCCAGTGCGCGCGTCAGCACCGACACGCCCTGGCAGACCCCCGACGCCAACAGCAGTTGGGCGCCTTCAATGGCCAGACCCAGGCCCAAGCCGGCCATGAATGCGCTGCCCAGCCGGGCCGGCGGGCGCCCCGGGCGGCTGGATCGACCTGCCCGGAGGAAGGCCCAGTACAGGCCGACGGGCAGCGCGGCCAGCACCTCGGCGCAGAGTTTGGCGAGCTGGCGCCACGGACCCGCAGCGCCGTCGAGCCCGACCATCCACCAGGCCACATAGGGGCTGTGCAGCTTGCTGCTCAGCTCCGCCGGGCTCAGCAGCAGATCGAACGGAAACAGGGCCAGCGCCAGGTAGGCCAGCACATAGGCCGGCCCCAATATCGGCCACAGCCCGCGACCACCGGCTTGCAGCGCGGCCAGCAGCGCCCGAAAGGGCCGGGTGCCGGCCCAGGCCGCCACCGCACCCAGCGCCGACCCCAGGGTTTCGGCTAGCAGGTCGTTGAGCGACACGGTGCGCCCCGGGAAGGCGGTCTGCGCCAACTCGACCGCTACCGCCAACGCCAGGCCCAAGCCCAGCGCCGCCCCAGAGGCCAGCAGCTTGCGCCCGGCCCCTGGATGGCTGCCCATCAACACCCCCGCGCCGAGGAAGCCCACCGGAAAGTACAACACCCCATTGGCCACCCAGTCGGCGCGCTGGGCAACCCCCAGGCTCAGCATGGGCGCCTGCATCAGCAGGCGCAGCGCGTCGGGCCAGGGCAAGGGGTGGAAGTTCAAGGGCACCAGACTGCCGTAGACCACAAAAACCGTCCAGACCAGCCACAGCGGCCAAAGCCGCAGCGGGGCCGGGCCGCTGGCAGCCGGCGTCTGGCTCATTGCAAGCAGCGCCCGGGCTGGCAGGTCGGCAGGGGCAGTCGCGGGGCAGGACGCATGGGCAAGCAGGCAAGACACCTGGGCGGCGCCGGCAGGGTGATGGCGTTGGGGTGGCCCCAGCGGCCAGGTGGTGCGGGCCAGCGCGGCGCAGTCTAGCACCGGGGTTGGGTGGGCCGGACCCCGGTGCGGGCTCGACCCAAAGCCCGGCAGGCTGCTGGCGCTGTCGGTGTCTTCTGCGCGGGCACTGGGGTAATCCCAGGGGCTGGCCGGCGGCATCGTCGAGCGCCTGGCGGGCTTGCTCTGCGACACTTCAAGGCTGTTACAAACCGCTGCATTTTATCGGCCTTCCATGCCCCCACCCGCCGCCCTGCCCACCCCCCGTTTCGATACCTTCTACCGCCATGCCGAGCTGACCACGCTGCTGCAGGCCTATGCGGCGGCGCGGCCGGATCTGGTGCAATTGCGCTCGCTCGGCAAGAGCCATGAGGGCCGCGACATCTGGCTGCTGGTGCTGACCGCCACCGCCACCGGCCAGGACATCGACAAGCCGGCCTTCTGGGTCGACGGCAATATCCACGCTGGTGAACTGACCGCCAGCACCGCCTGCCTGTACTGGCTGCACCAGTTGATGCTGGGCCATGGCAGCGATGCGGCGGTGACCCGGCTGCTCGACACCCGGGTGGTCTACCTCTGCCCGCGCCTGAACCCCGACGGCGCCGAGCTGGCGCTGGCTGACAAGCCGCGCTACATTCGCTCGTCGACCCGCCCTTACCCCTGGGACGACCAGCCGGTCGACGGCCTGACGGTCGAGGACATCGACGGCGATGGCCGGGTGCTGCACATGCGCCAGCCCGATCCGCATGGCACCTGGAAATGCCACCCTGACGACGCCCGCTTGATGATCCCGCGCGAGCCGGGTGAGTTCGGCGGCAGCTATTACCGGGTGATGCCCGAGGGTAGCCTGGTCAACTACGACGGCCTGCAGGTGCAGGTCAACCCCGACCGTGAGGGGCTGGACTTGAACCGCAACTTCCCGGCGGGCTGGCGCCAGGAGTTCGAGCAGGTCGGCGCCGGCCCCTACCCGACCAGCGAGCCCGAGGTGCGGGCGATGGTGGATTTCATCGTCAGGCATCCCAACATCGGCGCGGCAGTGAGCTTTCACACCCACTCCGGGGTGATCCTGCGCCCGATGGGCACGATGAGCGACGAGCAGATGACGCCCGAGGACCTGTGGATCATCAAGCGCCTGTCGGCGCTGGGCGAGAAACTCACCGGCTATCCGGCGGTCAGCACCTACCACGACTTCAAGTACCACCCCAAGGAGTTGATCAGCGGCACCCAGGACTGGCTCTACGAGCACCTGGGCGCGCTGTTCTGGACGGTCGAGATCTGGGCGCCCAACAAGGAGGCCGGCATCACCGGCTATGACTGGGTGCACTGGTACCGAGACCATCCGCCCGAGGACGACCTGAAACTGCTGAAGTGGAGCGACAGCGCCTGCGGCGGCAAGGCCCATGTCGACTGGTACCCCTACCGCCATGCGCAGCTGGGCATGGTCGAGCTGGGCGGCTGGGACCGGCTCAACTACTGGCGCAACCCGCCGCCCCACCTGCGTGAGCGCGAGGCGGCGCGCTTTCCGGCCTGGCTGAACCAGATCGCATTGAGCCTGCCCAAGCTGGAGTTGCTGCGCGCCGAGGTGCGCTCGCTCGGCGGCGATGCCTGGCGCATCCGCATGGCGGTGGCCAATGCCGGCTACCTGCCCAGCTATGTAACCAAGCGGGCGCTCGAGCGCAAATTGGCGCGCGGGGTGGTGTTCGAGCTGCATCCGCCGGCCGGCGTGACCTTGCAGACCGGCAAGCTGCGGGTCGAGGGGGCCCAGCTGGAAGGGCATGCGCCGGTCAGTTCGCTGCAGGCCTTCCTGCCCAACCGCAAAATCACCGGCGACCGGGCGGTGGCCGAATGGGTGGTGATCGCACCGCGCGGCACCCATATCGCCCTCACCGCCGTGGCCGACCGCGCCGGCACGGTACGCACCGAAGTCACCCTGGATTGACGCGGCCGGCGCGCATCGGGCGCCTGCGCTGCTGCCGCAGCTTGGCCAGCAATCCGGCCAGCCCGGCCAGCCAGAGCGCCACGCCGGCCGGCTCGGGCACCGACGGGGTGACGCCGACCAGGTCGATGGCCCGGGCCGGGCCGCCGTCGGTCAGCAGGCCGCGGGTGTTGCCCGGCAGCGCCGTGACCTGGCGGTCGGTGGTCAGGCCGGCAGCGCTGGCCCAGCCGGCGGCGCCCAGGATGGCAGCGCCACCGGCCGTCGAACCCAGCCAGGACATCCCGCTGGCGTTGGCCCAGAGGCCGGCGGATCCGGCGGGGCTTGCAGCAGCAGTGGCGGCAGCGGCCGCAGGGGCCGACTCAGCCACCAGCGAGGGCAGGCCCGACAGGTCGACGGCCCCGGCCGCAGGCTGGGCCGACGCCAGCGCCCCGGCCGGGGCCGGCACCGCGCTGGCCATTGACGCTCCGCCCAGGTTGCCAGGCGTGGCGGCGCCGCCATCGCTTGCGCCGGCGGGGCCATCGGCCATTGGGCCGGGTGCCGCGCCCTGGCCGGCAGCGGCCTGGCCGGCCGCCGCGCCGGCCACTGCCCCGGGGCTGGCGGCCGCCGCGCCTGCCACGGCACCTGGGGCGCGGCTGGTGCGGCTGATGCGGCTGACGTTGCGGCACACCGTGGGCACCAGGATGCAGTGCTCGGCTTCGCAATACACCAGGCCGCGCTCTTGCGCTGCGGGCGCCCAGGCAGCCCGGCTGACCTGAGCGCAGACCTGGCCGTTGCCGAAGTGCATGTCGCGGATTTCGGCCCCATAACGGGCCTGGCCAACGATGCTGTCGCGCCGGATGCTGACGATCTCGTCATAGGCGCGCTGCGCCATGCGGGTTTTCAAACGGCTGCGCAGCTCGGCCGGGATATCGGCATAACGGTCGACCGCCGCGACCACATCGCCCATGAAGGGATTGTGGCCAGGCTGGTTCCAGGAACAGCGGGACAAAGCCGGGGCAGCGGCAGGAGAAGCCGCCAGCAGGGCGGCCAGGACCAACGACATGGTTTTCTTTCTGGGCGGGCCAGGCGGTTCGCGCTGGCACCAAAGGGCCCCGGGTCGGGGCTCGACGCACTGTAGCGACGGGCCGGCGGCGGGTTTGGCCGCAGCCCCCTCATTCAGGGGGTTACGCGGCGTGCGCATTGTCACAGCAAGGCCAGCTTTGTGCTAGCAGTCTGACGGGCTTTGGGTCGGGCCCGGGCCAGCCAGCCTTCAGGGCGGCGCCATCAGCTTGCACAGCGCCGCATACAGGCGTTGCGAGTCCAGCGGTTTGGTGAGGAAATCGTTCATACCGCTGGCGAGTGCGCGCTCACGTTCACTGACCAGCGCGGCGGCCGTCAGGGCGATCACCGGCAGCGCTGCGGGGCTGTGATGCTGGCGCAGTGCCTGGGCGGTGTCGTGGCCGCTCATGCCGGGCATCTGCAGATCCATCAACACCGCGTGCAGCGGCTGGCCACTGGCGGCAGCTTCTTCTGCCGCCCACAAGGCCGCCGGCCCGTCCACCGCCTGCACCACCTGCACACCCCATTGCTCCAGTACGGCCACGCCTATCATCATGTTGACCGGGTTGTCCTCGACCAGCAGCACCCGCTTGCCCAGCAGGCGGCCCTCGCCTTCAGGCACGGCGGCCAGGCCGGCGCCCACCACGGCAGCCGGCAGCGGCAGGCGGGCATGGAAGCAGCTGCCCCGGCCCGGCGCGCTCTGCAGACCCACCTCGCCGCCCATCAGGCCGGCCAGGTCCCGTGCGATCGACAGGCCCAGACCGGTGCCGCCAAATTGCCGGGTGGTGGTCTGGTCGGCCTGGGTAAAGGGCTGGAACAGGCGGGCCTGGATTTCCGGCGCGATACCCGGGCCGGTGTCGTGCACCTCGAAGCGCACCCAGCCCGCGGGCTCGGCCTCGGCCCGCAAGCGCACTTCGCCGGTGGCGCAGAACTTCAAGGCGTTCTGCAGGAAGTTGGCCAGGATCTGGCGCACCCGCAGGGCATCGCCATGCACCCAGGTCGGCAGCGCCGGGTCGGCCTGCAAGCTGAAATCCAGGCCCTGGCTGGACGCCAGGGCGGCATACACCTCCTGGAGTGCCCGCAGCAGCGCGCCCAGGTCGAAGGGGGCCGACTCCAGCGTGATCTTGCCGGCCTCGATTTTGGCCACGTCCAGGATGTCGGTGAGGATGCCGTTGAGCAGCTGCGCGCTGGCGTGGATCTGGTCGAGGTAGCGCTGGCGCCGCTCGGGTGACAGGCCCGGGTCGCGCGCCAGCCGGGCCAGGGCCAGCACCGCGTTCAAAGGGGTGCGGATCTCATGGCTGGTGTTGGCCAGGAAGGCGCTCTTGGCGCGGTTGGCGGCTTCGGCAGCGTCGCGGGCCTGGGCCAGGTCCAGCTCGGCCTGGTGCGACCGGGTCACATCTTCGGCCACCCAGATGGTGCCGCCGGTGGTCGGCCGGGCAGGGTCGATGGCCTGGGCGCGCAAGCGTACCCGGAACCGGCTGCCGTCTCGGCGGCGGCCCTGGCGCTCGATGTCGATGGCCTCACCCCGGCCCAGGGCCGGCGCCACGGCCTGCTGCAAGGCCTGGAAATGCGCCGGATCAGTCCACAGCGCCTCGATAGGCAGCCCGGTCAGGCCGCCGCTGGGCCAGCCGTACATCGTCTCGAAGCGGGCATTGGCCAGCACGAAGCGGCGGTCGCGGGTGAAGGCGATGCCCACCGAGGCATGGGTCAGCACGGCTTCGCGCTCTTGCTGCACCCGGTGGGTCTCGGTCAGGTCGCGACTGTTGAGCAGCAGGTAGCGCTGGCCTGCGCTGTCGAAACGCACGCCGGAGACCAGCAGGGGCAATTCACGGCCCTCGCGGGTGACGAAATGGACCAACTTGTCCTGCACCCGGCCGTCGTGCTCGATCATCTGCAACAGCTGGGCCCGGTCGGAGCGGTCGCGCCACAGGCCGAGGTCGGCCGAGGTCCGGCCCTCGGCCTCGCTGCGCTGCCAGCCCAGCAGGCGGCAGAAACTGTCGTTGACCATCACGTAGCGCCCGCTGTCCAGTTCGGTCAGGGTGATGATGTCGGGGTTGAGCGTCACCACTTGCGACAGCAAGGTCTTGGACCGTTCCAGCGCTTGCGCTGCAATACGTTGGGCCGACTCGTCAATGCAGATCGTCAACAGCGCAGGCTGGCCCAGGTGGTCGGTGCGCACCGTCAGGGCTCGAATCTGCAGCGGCCGCCCGCGCAGGGTAAGAAACGCCAGGTCGGCCGGCGCCATCTCGCTGCCGGGCGGCAGCTGTGCGGCTGTGTCGAGGTGCTGCTGGGCGCGGTCCTGGTCAGGGCTGCTGACATGGCGTGCCAGCAAGGCCTGGCCGATCAAAGCCTGCTGCGCCGGGTAGCCCAGCAGCTTGGCAGCAGCGGCATTGGCCTCGATGACCCGGCCCTGGCTGTGCAGCAGCAGCGCGGTGGGGACGCGGTTGAACAGATCCTGGTAGCGCCATTCGGTCTGCAGCAGTGCCAGCCGGGCCTGCTGCTCGGCACTGATATCGCGCGCAATGCCCCAGTAGCCGACCACCCGGCCGTCGGCATCGCGGCGCGGCTCGCCACTCAGCAGCCCGTGGCGCGGGCTGCCATCGGCCAGGCACCAGTGCAAAGGCAGGTCGGCCAGGGCCTGGCATCGGTCCAGCGCGCTGCGCAGCTGTGCGGCGACCTCGGCGTCCAGCTGCCATGCTTCGGCCTGCCACAGCGGCTGGCCAATACCCAGGGTGACCGGCTCGAATGGGCCATCGCCGTCGCGCCGTGAAAGCTGGGTCAGGCGGCCCGCAGCATCGGTTTCCCAGTAGGCGCTGGCGGCCATGCCCAGCAGCGTCAGGAAACGCAATTCGCGTGCCCGCATCGCCTGCAGATGCTGGTGCAAGACCTGTTTCATGGCCTGGCCCAGCAGCGTGCCGGCGGCAATCGCCGCCAGTTGCAGCACCAGGCGCGAGCCCAGAGGCGGCACGCCGGCCGGGGTGTGCAGGCCGAACCAGCCCTGGGCCTCGGCCAGCCCCAGCCCGGCCAGCAGCGCCACGGCCAGGCCGGTGACCAGGCGGCCCAGCCCCGGGGCCCCGGCCAGGTGCACCACGAATACCGCCAGCCCGCCCAGCGCCAGCCCCGGGATCAGCAGGCCCCAGCCGCTGCCCAGGCCAACCAGGGCCAGCAGGAACAAGCCGCTCAGCACCACCGCCCCCAACAGGGCCTGGGCGCGCCGGGCCGGTGCGCGCCAGCCGGCCCAGCTGAGCAGGCCCAGCACGCCATAAGCCACTGCCATCAGCAGGCTGACCTGGGGCTGCTGGGGCCGCAGCAGCACCAGCGCAAAGGCCACGCCCAGCGCGCAGACCAGCATCAGCACCGCGTAGAGGCGGCGCAAAAAGGGCGCCACCACGGCGGCCAGGGCGTCGCTGTCGGTCTCGCGGCTGGTCGGGGGCGGGGCCATGCGCGCGCCGCAGGCCCGTTCAGCGGCCGGCGTTCAGGGCCTGGCGGGTTGTGTCGGCCACGGCGCGCGCGGCAGCGGCAAAATCCGGCCCGGCCGAAGCGTAGAGCAGCGCGCGCGACGAGCTGACGATGACCGCGCCGGTGGTCTGCCGGCGGCCCTGGTCGTCAAGCGCACCGCGCCAGCCGGCACGCACCGTGGTGGTGGCATCGCCGCCCTGGGCGCCCACGCCCGGGATCAGCAGGGGCAGGGTGGGGGCCAGGGCACGCACCCGCTCGATCTCGCCCGGGAAGGTGGCGCCCACCACCAGGCCCAGCTGGCCGGTGGTGTTCCAGGGGCCGGCCGCCAGGCGGGCGATGTGTTCATAGAGCAGGTCGCCCGGCGCGCCGGCAGGGCCGGCCAGGCGCTGCGCCTGCAGATCACTGCCGCCCGGGTTGCTGGTGCGACACAGCAGGATCAGGCCCTTGTCGGCATGGCGCTGCCAGGGTGTCAGTGAATCCAGTCCCATGAAGGGCGACAGGGTCACCGCATCCGCCTGGTAGCGCCCGAAGGCCTCCAGCGCATATTGCTCGGCGGTGCTGCCGATATCACCGCGCTTGGCGTCCAGGATCACCGGCACCGCCGGCGCCACCCGCTTGATATGGGCGATCAGGCGTTCCAGCTGGCCTTCGGCGCGGTGCGCCGCGAAATAGGCGATCTGCGGCTTGAAGGCGATGGCCAGGTCATGCGTGGCATCGACGATGGCCGCGCAGAAATCGAAGATGCGCCCGGCATCGCCCTGCCAGGCGCCGGGAAAGCGGGCCGGCTCCGGGTCCAGGCCGACACACAACATCGAATCGTTGCGGCGTTCCGCGGCTTGCAGTTGCTCGGTGAAGCGCATCGCCATGGCCGGCTCACACCTTGCGGGCCAGGTCCGCCGCCAGGCCGGTGTAGCTGGCCGGTGTCATGGCCATCAGCCGGGCCTTGGCCTCGGCCGGCAAGGCCAGCGCGGCGACAAAGCCCTGCATCGATGCCTGCGTCATGGGCTGGCCGCGGCTGAAGGCCTTCAACTGCTCATAGGGCTCGGGCAGGCCGTGGCGGCGCATCACCGTCTGCACCGCCTCGGCCAGCACCTCCCAGGCCTGGTCCAGATCGGCGGCCAGGGCGGCCGGGTTGGTCTCGAGCTTGGCCAGTCCCTTGGCCAGCGAGTCGATGGCCAGCACGCTGTAGCCCAGCGCCACGCCCATATTGCGCAGCACGGTGCTGTCGGTCAGGTCGCGTTGAAAGCGGCTGATCGGCAGCTTCTGGCTCAGGTGGGTCAGCAGCGCGTTGGCCAGGCCGAAATTGCCCTCGGCATTCTCGAAATCGATGGGGTTGACCTTGTGCGGCATGGTCGAGCTGCCGACCTCGCCGGCCTTCAGGCGCTGCTTGAAATAGCCCAGTGAGACATAGCCCCAGACATCGCGGCACCAGTCGATCAGGATGGTGTTGCAGCGTGTGACCGCGTCGAACAGCTCGGCCATGCAGTCATGCGGCTCGATCTGGATGGTGTAGGGGTTGAAGTGCAGGCCCAGGCGGTCTTCCACCACCTTGCGGCTGAAGGCCGGCCAGTCGAGATCCGGGTAGGCCGCCAGGTGGGCGTTGTAGTTGCCCACCGCGCCGTTCATCTTGGCCAGCAGCTTGACCTCGGCGATGGCCTGGCGCGCGCGCGCCAGGCGGGCCACCACATTGGCCACCTCCTTGCCCACCGTGGTGGGGCTGGCGGTCTGGCCATGGGTGCGGCTGAGCATGGGCAGGTCGGCCAGATCAGCCGCCATCGCGCGCAGCCGGGCCAGGATGGCGTCCAGCGCCGGCAGCAGCACCTGCGCGCGCGCGGTCTTGAGCATCAGCGCATGGCTGGTGTTGTTGATGTCCTCGCTGGTGCAGGCGAAGTGCACGAATTCACCGGCCGCCTCCAGCGCAGCATGGCCCTTGAAGCGCGACTTGAGCCAATATTCGACCGCCTTGACATCATGGTTGGTGGTGCGCTCGATGTCCTTGATGGCCTGGGCGTCGGACTCCGAGAAGCGCAGCACCAGCGCGCGCAGGTAGCCACGCGCCGCCTCGGGCAGCGGCGCAAACTCGCTGAAACCGGCGTCCGACAGGGCGATGAACCATTCCACCTCCACCTGCACCCGGCGGTGCATCAGGCCGAACTCGCTCATCAGGGGCCGCAACGCGGCCACCCGTGAGGCGTACCGGCCGTCCAAGGGCGACAGGGCAGACAGGGCGGACAAGGTCATGGTGGCTGGGGGGCTGCGGGCAATCCCGAATTCTAGGAGCCCGTCGGGCTTGGGGGCAGCGCGCCGCGCGCCAAGGCGCAAAATCACGGACAAGCCCGCGCGCCGCCGGGCTGGATCGATGACAGGACCGCCCATGCCCTTGCTGGAACTTGCCGGTCAATGGATTCCGGCAGCCTTGCCCGATCAATCGGTGCCCAGCGGGCTCGACAGCGCCTGGCTCGACCAGATCATCGCCCGTTCGCCGATCGCCATCGCGGTGATCGACTTCGACGGCCGCTACCGCGCGGTGAACCCGGCCTACTGCCGGCTTTATGGCCACCCGCCCCAGCTGCTGCTGGCGGGCAGCTTTTTGCGCGTGTTCGAGCCCGCGATGCATGAGCGCCTGCTGGCGCGACACCAGCGCTTTCTGCAGGAGGGCGGCGAGCTCAAGGGTGATTGGGAGGTGGTGCGCCAGGACGGCGCACGCCTGAACGTGATGTCGGAATCGGTGCGCGTGCCGGGCGCCGACGGCCGGCTCTACCGCCTGGTCTATGTGCTGGACATCACCCAGCGCAAGCGCATGGAGCTGGCCCTGCAGAGCGCGCACCGGTTTCTGCAGTCCGTGATCGATGGCCTGCAGTCGCATATCTGCGTGCTCGACGAAACCGGCACCATCATCTTGGTGAACCGGGCCTGGACCGCCTTTGCGCTGGCCAACGGCGGTGACCTGGCGCGCTGTGGCGTGGGCTGCAACTACCTGGAGGCCGCCCGGTCCGACCTGCCGGAAGAAGCGGGGTCGTCCGGACTGATGGCAGGCCTGCGCGAGGTGCTGGCCGGTCATGGCGCGGGCTTCGAGCTGGAATACGCCTGCCACTCACCCGCCGAACAGCGCTGGTTCGTGGCGCGGGTGTCGCGCATCGCCGCCAGCCAGCCGGCGCGCCTCGTGGTCGCCCATGACAACGTCACTGCACTCAAGCTGGCTCAGTACGCGGCGCGCCAGCGCGAGGCCCTGTTGCGCGACCTGGCCGCGCAGCTGCCGGCGGTGCTTTACAGGCTGGAGGTGGAGCCCGGCGGGGCCAGCCGCTTCTCCTATGTCAGCCCGGCCATCCTGCCCTTGACCGGGCTGACGCCCGAGCAGGTGATGGCCGACCGTGCCGCCCTGCTGGCCCGCATCGACCCCGATGACCTGCCCGGCCACCTGGCGTCGATCCGCGCAGCCACGCTGGCGATGCGGACCTGGTCGAACCAGTACCGCATCCGCGCCCTGGATGGCACGCTGCGCTGGGTGCATTCAATGGCCACGCCGGTGCCCGACCCCTCGGGCCGGGTGGCCTGGAGCGGCATGCTCACCGACATCTCCGACCGCAAGGCCGCCGAGGCCCGCCTGTTGGCCAGCGAGGACACCTACCGCACCTTGTTCGAGACCGTGCCCCAGGGCGTGGTCTACCAGGACACGGACGGCCGCATCACCTCGGCCAACCCGGCGGCGCTGCGCATTCTGGGCATGACGCTGGCGCAGATGCAGGGGCGCAAGTCGATCGACCCGGGCTGGCGCGCGGTGCGCGAGGACGGCAGCGACTTCCCCGGCGATCAGCACCCGGCGATGCAGGCCCTGGCCAGCGGCCGCCCGGTCAAGGACGTGGTGATGGGTGTGCACACGGCCGCTCGCGGCCTGGTGTGGATCCGGGTGGCGGCCACGCCGCTGTTCAAGGGCGGCCGTATCGATGCGGTGTACGCCAGCTTCGAAGACATCACCCAGCAGGTGGAGCTGAGCCGCGAACTGCTGCGCCAGGCCAGCACCGATGACCTGACCGGTGCCGCCAACCGGCGCAGCTTCATGGCCCGCCTGGGGATCGAGTTCCAGCGCCTGCAGCGCCACGCGGCGGTGCGCTGCAGTCTGCTGGCGCTGGACATCGACTGGTTCAAGCAGGTCAACGACACCCGGGGCCATGCGGCCGGCGACGCGGTGCTGCGCCACCTGACGCAGCTGATGCAGCAGGCCACGCGCCAGGGCGACCTGGTCGGGCGCACCGGCGGCGAGGAATTCATGCTGTTGCTGCCCGACACCGACCTGGACGAGGCCCTGGGCATGGCCCAGCGCCTGAACCAGCAGGTGGCGGCGACGCCCCTGCCCTGGCCGGGCGGTGACATCCGCATCACCGTGAGCATCGGGCTGAGCGCGCTGCGCCCCGAGGACCCGACCCTGGACCCGGCCCTGGCCCGCGCCGACCAGGCCTTGTACGCGGCCAAGGAGGCCGGGCGCAACACCGTGCGGGTGGCGCCTCAAAACTCCTAACGCAGGGCCCGCTGCACCGCCCACTGGCTTTGGCCCTTGGCCTGGCGGGTGCTCAGGTCCTCGGTGGTGGCCACTGTGGAATAGACATACTTGCCGGCGCTGTCCAGGCCCTTGCAGGCGACGAAGCTGCGGGTGGCGCCGCCGCCCTCGCCGGTGGTTGCGGCTGCAGTCGACCCTGCCCTTGATCTCATGCGCGCCCACGCTCCCACGCTCCCAGGGGCCGGCCAGGTAGGCATCGCTGGCCTGGGTGGCCAGGTTGTTGAAGTGCCGGCTGCGCTCGGTGCCGAACAGCAGGCTGGCAGTGCGGGTGCCGGCGCCGGTGGGCGACAGCCCGGTGTAGTTGAAGCCGATTTGCCGCAGGTCGGCGTTGTTGACCGGGCTGCACTTGTAGTCACGGTAGGGCAGCTTGGCCTCGTTGGACAAGGCCGGGGTCCAGTCGGCGAAGCACTGGCCCACCAGCGTCTCGATCGACTCGCCCTGCTTGAACCCGTTGGAGTCCAGCGACAGCTGGTTGGCCGAGACATTGGGGTAGATCGGCTCGGACTTTTCGGTCCGGGTGCAGCGCAGATTGGCGCGGTGCTTGTCGCTGATGGTCCAGTCCAGCTTGAGCAAGCTGTCCTTGACTTCCAGTTGCGAGCCGGCCTGGTCATAGATGCCGGTCTTGATCCTGTACAGGCTGTCTGCGTGGGCGGCGGCGGCGATCTCGGCGGTGCGGATCAGGGCATTGGTCTTGCTGTCGCCGACAGGCCCGAAATCCGGCGCATTGCGGCTGCTCTTCAATGACTCATTGCTGGCAATGAAGCACAGCGTGTCCGGGATGATCGGCCCGCCCAGGGTGAAGCCCTGGGTGTCCTCCTTGAATTTGGGCGCCGCCGCGCAGCTGTCGGTGCCGCGGTTGTAGCGCTGGCCCACCAGGCGGAAGACATAGTAGACACTGCCCTTTCAGGCATTGGTGCCGCTCTTGGTCACCGCATCGATGTTGGCGCCGGTGTAGCCCTTCTGGGTGACGTCGTGGTTGCTGAGGTTGTCCTGCACCGACTGCACCGCGTCTATCGAGATCGGCTGCTTGACCGTGGGCAGGTTGTTGCTTTCCAGGCCGAAGGTGTCGTTGATGGTGACACCGTCAATCGTCAGCGAGTTGCGGCGGCTGTTCTGGCCGGCGGCCGAGATCTCGCCGCGTTCCTTGTCGGTCCGCGAGATGCGCGGGTCGGCGCGGGCCTAGTCCTGCAGATTGCGCTGTATCGACGCCAGCGCGCTGAGCTGGGCATTGTTGAGGTTGGTGCCCCGGACTCGGTGTGCGGGATGGTCACAGCGGCGCCGGCCACCGGCTTGCCGTTGACGTCGACCACGCTGCCACCGATCGCGGCGGTGGCGTTCTGCGTCAGCGCCGGTGCGGCGCGTCAATGCAGCGCCGGCCTGGCGCCTGGCGGCAGGTGGCCGCAGCGCCTGCGCCGCGGGCTCAGCCGATGGCGATGGCGTGAGACTGCGCCCAGGCCCGGATCGCCTGGGCCGCAGCTGCGCGGGCGGCTGCGGGCAGAAATGAGGCATCGGCCGCCTGCAGGCCCATCTGCACCAGATCGGCCCAGCCGAAGCCGGCGTGCACCAGGCCGGCCGCCTCGCGGCTGTGGTCGATGCGCGACATCAGCGGGTTGTCGGTGTGAAAGGACAGGCTCACCCCGGCCCGCCACAGCGCATGGATCGGGTGCAGCGCCAGCGAGGCTGCCGCCCCGGTGTGCACATTGCTGGTGGGGCAGACCTCCAGATGGACCCGGCGCTGGCGCAGCTCGGCCAGGATCGCGGCGGCATCAGGCCGGTCCAGCAGGTCGGCCAGGCGTACCCCGTGGCCGATGCGGTGGGCGCCCAGGCGAGCGGCCTCCAGCACCCGCGCGCCGGCGTCGGCCTCGCCGGCATGCAGGGTCAGGCCCAGCCCGGCCTGGCGCACCCGGGCCAGCAGCGCCGCGTGGCGGGTGGCCGGCCAACCGGCTTCGGGCCCGGCCAGGTCGAAGCCGACCACCCGGGCCGCCCCGGGCGGGCCCGCCTGCCGGGCCCAATCCAGGGCCAGTTGCGCGGCACGGGCGATCTGCGCATCGCTCTCGTGGCGCATCGCGCAGACGATCAGGCCGCAGGCCAGGGGGCTGCGCGACAGCCCGCCCAGCAGGGCCACCACCGCAGCGTCGCCCGCCAGGCCATGGGGCTCGAAGAGCAGCGGTGCGATGCGAAATTCGGCTAGCACGCAGCCCTCGGCGCGGGCGTCCTCGGCGGCCTCGAAGGCCACCCGGGCGAGCCCCTCGGGGGTGGCCATGGCCGCCACCGTCAGGGCAAAACCGCGCAGGTATTCCTGCAGCGAGCCGGCATGGGCGCGGGCGTCGAACCAGGCGGCCAGGGCCTCTTCGTCATGCGCCGGGGCGGCGATCGCGCGCTCGCGCAGCAGTGCCAGCAGGGTGGCCACGCGCAGGCCACCGTCCAGGTGCTCGTGCAGCAGCACCTTCGGCGCGCGACGAATCATGTCGAGGTTGAGGGCGAAGGCTGCCATGGTGTCCGGCAGCCTAGCCCGCCGCCTGCGCGGCCACAAGCGGACGGCGGCGCAAAGCCGCTACCCTTCCGGCCATGCCCGAACGCCCGCCACTCATCGTGGCTGCCGCGACTCCGCTGGCCCCTGGCGGGGACGCGCTCGACGAGGCCGCCGTCTGGCCGATGGTCCGCTTCCTGGAGGATCGCGGCGCCGACGGGGTCTTCGCCTGCGGCACGACCGGCGAGGGGATCCTGCTCACCACGGAGGAACGGAAGCGGGCCGCGGTGGTCTTCCGCGCCGCGGTTCGCGGGCGCCTGATCGTCCATTGCGGGGCGCAGACGACCGCGGAGACGG
>JANNZD010000264.1:0-17654 GCA_031410435.1 Betaproteobacteria bacterium
CGGCCCTGCTCCTCGAGGTGGCGGCTGTCGGCGGCCAGTACCTGGATCTGCTGCTGCACCGCATGAACCTGGCTGCGCTGCGCATTGGCGCGGGCCTGGGCGGCGCGCACCGCGTCTTCCACCTCGGGCAGGCGCAGCGACTGCTCCTCGGCCTGGGCCGCCAGGATCTCGGCCGGCTCCTGGGCGGCGTCGATCTGGCCGGCGATCAGCGCCAGCTCCTGCTCGGCATCGTCCCGGCGCGCGCGCCAGCTGTCGGTCTGGCTGCGCAGATCGGTCAGGCGCTGCTGCAGCCGTCTGCGGCTCTCGACCACATAGCGGATGCGCTCTTCGAGCCGGCTCACCTCCAGCGCGGCCTCGGCCAGCGCGCCCTGCGCGCTGTGCAGCCCGTCACTGGCGGCATAGTGGCCCTGGCGCACGGTCTCGAGCGCAGCCTCCACATGGCGCAATTCGGCCAGGCGGGCTTCGAGGGCGTTGGTGGCCGCCAGCACCTCCTTCTGCACCCGGGCTTCTTCCGTGGCGGCATCCCGGTGCTTGAGAAACCACAGCTGATGCAGCCGGGTGGTACCGGCGGCCTGCAGGCTGTTGTAGCGCTCGGCCACCGAGGCCTGGCGCTCCAGCTTGTCGAGGTTGGCGTTCAGCTCGCGCAGGATGTCGTCGACCCGCAACAGGTTCTCGCGGGTGTCCTTCAGCCGGTGCTCGGTCTCGCGCCGGCGCTCCTTGTACTTGCTGACGCCTGCGGCTTCTTCCAGGAACAGCCGCAATTCTTCAGGCCGCGACTCGATGATGCGGCTGATGGTGCCCTGGCCGATGATGGCGTAGGCGCGCGGCCCCAGGCCGGTGCCCAGGAAAACATCCTGCACATCGCGCCGGCGCACCGCCTGGTTGTTGATGAAGTAGCTGCTGCCCCCGTCGCGGGTGAGCACGCGCTTGACCGCGATCTCGGCGAACTGGCTCCAGGCCCCGCCGGCACGCGCGTCCTCGTTGCTGAAGACCAGCTCGACGCTGGCCCGGCTGGCGGGCTTGCGCTGGCCGCTGCCGTTGAAGATCACGTCCTGCATGCTTTCGCCGCGCAGTTCGCTGGCCTTGCTCTCGCCCAGCACCCAGCGCACCGCGTCCATGATGTTGGATTTGCCGCAGCCATTGGGGCCGACCACGCCCACCCGCTGGCCGGGCAGGGCGAAGGTGGTGGGTTCGGCGAAGGACTTGAAGCCCGAGAGCTTGATCTGGTTCAGGCGCATGCGAGGGGCTGGCTGGCGGCTCTAGGGGTGCCGGCAGGCGCGCGGGATGCCACGCCAGCAGGCACTGCAAGTGTTTGATTTGTATGGCTTTATGGTGCGGCTGGCCAGGGCCTGAGCGGGCGCGATGATACCATCGCGCCCCCTGAAAACCCGAGTGCGCCCAGGCGCCAGCACCCATGGCCAAGCCCACCCCGCCGCGCGCCACGCCCGCCAAGCAATCGCCCCACCCAGCCGGCCGCGCGGCCGCAGCGCGGGCCTCGGCCGCCGCCGTGCCCCCGTTGAACCAGCGCGCGGTGCCGGTCAACCCGCCCAGCGCGCCAAGCAAGGACCTGCAGGTCTTCGAGAACCCCACGCCGGGGCGCGACTACTGGATCCAGTTCCAGGTGCCCGAGTTCACCTGCCACTGCCCGCTGACCGGCCAGCCCGACTTCGCCCACTTCACCATCGACATGGTTGCCGACCGCCTGTGCGTGGAGCTCAAGAGCCTGAAGATGTATTTCTGGAGCTTCCGCCACGAGGGCGCCTTCCATGAGAAGGTCACCAACACCATCCTCGACGACATCGTGGCCGCCACCCAGCCGCGCTTCATCCGCATCACCGCCAAATGGTATGTGCGCGGCGGCATCTACACCAATGTGATCGCCGAACACCGCCAGGCGGGCTGGCTGCCCCAGCCGGTGGTGGCGGTGCCGGCGATGCCGATGGAGCGCGGGCTGCTGGGGTGAGCCGCGCCGCGGCGCCAGGCCTGCCGGCCGCGCCCCAGGCCGGCCCGGCGCGCACCCATTGGCCGGCGGTGCTGGCCGCCGCGCTGGCCGGCGTGGCCATCGCGGTGAACATCGGCAAGCTGCCGCTGGCGCTGCCGCTGCTGCGCAGCGAACTGGGCCTGAGCCTGGTGCAGGCCGGCTGGGTGGGCGCGATGATGAACGCGCTGGCGATGGCGACCGCGCTTGCGGTGGGCCTGCTGGCCGGCCGGCTGGGCGCCTTTGGCATGGTGCTGGGCGGGCTGGGCTTGAGTGCGGCGGCCTCGCTGCTGGGACTGCTGGCGGGCAGCGGCGCCGGCACGCCGGCCCGGCACTTTGCCTGGCTGATGGGCACCCGCTTCTTCGAGGGCGCGGGCATGCTGGCGGTGGCGGTGGCCGCACCGGCGCTGATCAGCGCGGCGGCAGCCGCCGCCGACCGGCGTTTCGCGCTAGGGGTGTGGGCCTGCTACATGCCGGTGGGTGTGTCGCTGGGCCTGGCGCTGGCCCCGGCGCTGCTGCCCACGCTGGGCTGGCAGGGCCTGTGGGTGGCCGCATCGGGGGTGCTGGTGCTGGCGTCTGGCGCCCTCTGGCAGCAGCGCGCCTGGTATGCGGCGGCGCGCAGTTCGGGCCACCCGGTGCCGCTGGCGCAGGCCATGGGTGTGCTGCGCCAGCCCCTGCCCTGGCTGCTGGCCCTGTGCTTCGGCCTGTGGGCGCTGCAACACTTCGCGCTGATCATCTGGCTGCCCACCTATCTGAAGGAGCAGCGCGGCTTGTCGCCCGGCTGGGTGGCCTTGCTCAGCTGCGCCATGCTCCTGGTCAATGTGCCGGGCAATCTGCTGGGCGGTGCGCTGGTGCAGCGCGGCTGGTCGCGCGGCCGGCTGATCGCCGGGGCCAATCTGGTCACCGGGCTGTGCGCCATCGGCCTGTTCAGCAACGCGCTGCCGGATGCGCTGCGCTTTGCCTTGTGCCTGCTGCTGTCCTTCGTGGGCGGGCTGATCCCGGTGTCGGCGATGTCCAGTTCGGCCGTGCTGGCGCGCAATCCGGCGCAGATCAGCGCCATCCAGGGCCTGATCATGCAGGGCTCGCAGCTGGGCCAGTTCGTCGGCACGCCGCTGATCGCGGCGGTGGTGGCGGCCAGCGGGCAATGGTCGTCGGCGGCCTGGGTGACGGCCGGCGCAGCGGCCATCGGCATGGCGCTGGGGTGGTGGGCCTGGCGGGTGGAACGGCGGGCCGGGCCGGCTGCGGTGGCCGCAGCGGCCTGATGCGCTACAGCAGTTCCTCGGGCGCAAAGGGCGCCAGCAGTTCCAGCCAGAAACGGGTGCCCAGACTGGCATCGGGCTCGGCATCAAAACTCACCTCGCCCTCGTCGTCAGCCGCCAGCCAGCGCAGGCCGCCGCCGTCAGGCCGCAGCACCACCCGGTAGGACGCCTGCAGCTTGTCCAGGTCCATCAGGCGCAGCACCTCGCGCGCCAGTTGCGGGCTGTCAATGAACAGGCCCATCTCGGTGTTGGTCTTCTCGGAACGCGGGTCGAAGTTCATCGAACCGATGAAGACCCGACGCCGGTCAATCACCGCCGTCTTGGCATGCAGCCGGCCCTGGCTGGTCTGGAACATGCCCAGCCGGCTGGCCTTCTTGACCCGCACCGGGCTCAGCTCGTACAGGTCGATACCCAGCTTGAGCATGGGTTCGCGGTATTTGCGGTAGCCCACATGCCCCAGGGGTTCATCGGTGGCCGCCAGCGAGTTGGTCAGCAGCTTGAACTTGACGCCCCGGGCCCGCTGCTCGCCGAACAGCGCCACACCCTTGTCGCCCGGGATCAGGTAGGGCGAGGTGATCACCACCTCGCTGCGCGCGCTGCGGATCAGGTCCAGCACGTTGTAGCGCACCGATTCCACGTCCTCCAGCGGCACCAGCGCATAGCTGGCACCCATGCCCTTCAGGCGCGAGGGCGGGTCGGCATAGACGCTGGCCTCGGCCCAGATCAGGCCCAGCCGGCCCGCTTCGAATTCGTCGGACAGGGGGCCGTAGCCCAGCACGTCGGTGCCGGGCGGGGGGTCGGGCGGCGGCGACGAGGACAGGCTGGTATCGATCTCGAAGCGTTCGCGCGCCTCGGCCGCATCGGCCGCCGGCCTGACGATGGCCTGGTAGGGGAAGACCACCGGGCTGTTCCAGTAGTCGTCGAACAGCGCTTGCAACTTGGGCACCAGCGCACCGACGACAAAGGCATCCAGGTCGACAAAATTGTTCTGCGCATGGCGCATGTAGTACTCGTCGGCGACATTGCGACCGCCGGCCACTGCCATGGCGCTGTCGACCACCAGCAGCTTGTTGTGCATGCGGCGGTTGACGCGAGAGAAATCATGCGCCGATGCCAGAAAGCGGGTCAGGAAAAAGGCCCGCCCGCCCGGGAAAGGGTTGAACAGGCGCAATGCCACATTGGGGTGGGCGGCCAGGCCGGCCAGCAGCGGGTCGGTCTCGGCGGTGTAAAGGTCGTCGACCAGCAGACGCACCCGTACGCCGCGCTCGGCCGCGTCACGCAGGCAGCGCAGCACATGGCGGCCGGTGTCGTCGTCGGCGATCAGGTAGTACTGGATGTCGATCGAGCGCTCGGCCTTGCGGATCAGCGTCAGCCGGGTGTCGATGGCGAAGGCGCCCGTGGGCAGCAGGCGAAAGCCCGACAGCGCCGCGTCGGGGCTTGAATCGGCGGCAATGCGACCCAAAGTAGTGGCAGTGTCGGGCGGCAGCGCGGTGACGGCGCTGCGCGGCACCGCAGCGGGCAGGTTGGCGCAGCCCGCCAGGCCCAGCATCCAGCCGGCCAGGCAAAGCAGCAAGGCCTGGCGCAGTGCTGGCCAGGCTGCCGGCAGCAGCCAGCCAGGGGTGGCCTGCGTATGATTGACGGTGCTGCCCAGCATCCCGCTTGTCGCTGGCATCTCTGCCCGGCTTGTTGTCATGGGCGCGAAGGATACGCAATGAACCCAAAGACCCTTTTCTCTGCCGCTGTTGCGCTGGCGCTGGCTGCCGCGCTGGCAGCGCCGGCCCGGGCCGCGCTGGACGTGGGCGACAAGGCCCCGGCCTTTGCCATCGACGCGTCGCTGGCAGGCAAGCCCTTCAAGTTTTCACTCGCCGACAAGCTCAAGGCCGGGCCGGTGGTGCTGTACTTCTTCCCGGCTGCGTTTTCGCGCGATTGCACCGTGGAGGCGCATGAGTTTGCCGAGGCCACCGACCAGTACACGGCGCTGGGCGCCACCGTGATCGGGGTGTCGGGCGACGACATCGAAACGATGAAGAAGTTCTCGGTGACCGAATGCCGCAACAAGTTTGCGGTGGGCGCCGACGTCGACCAGGCGGTGATGAAGGCCTATGACGCGGTGCTCACCCTCAAGCCCGAATATGCCAACCGCACGTCCTACGTGATCGCGCCCAACGGCACCATTGCCTACCAGTTCACCAGCCTGAACCCGATGCGCCACGTGGCCAACACCCTCAAGGCGGTGAAGACCCTGGTGGAGAAAAAGCCTTGAGCCTGGGGGCCGAACGGCCGGCCTACCAGAAGTATGAGGTGGCGGTGCACAAGAGCACGATCGACGGCTTCGGCGCCTTTGCTGCCGAGCCTATTCCAGCGCGGCGCAAGATCGGCGAGATCCGCGGCGAGAGCATCAGCGTGTCGGAGGCGCGCCGGCGCGCCGCCGGCAAGCAGCGCATCATGATCGTCGAGGTCTCGGCCCGCAAGGCCATCGACGCCCACCAGAGCAGCGACCCGATGCGCTTCACCAACCATGGTTGCCAGCCGAATGCCCGGCTGACGATCCAGGGCGGGCGCATCGAGTTCTACGCGCTGCGCGATATCGCACCCGGCGAGGAGATCACCGTCAACTACGGCGAGACCCACCACGGCGGCACGCTGGCCTGCCGCTGCGGCGGCGAGGGCTGCGTGGGCTGGCTGTAGCGGGCGGCGCGGGCGCGCAGGCTCAGTGGCCACCGCCCAGGTAAGCCGCCCGCACCGCAGGATCATCACGCAACTGCGCGGCCGGGCCGTGCACTGAAATGCGGCCGTTCTCCAGCACATAGCCGTAATCGGCCACCGCCAGCGCGGCCGCAGCGAACTGCTCGACCAGCAGCATCGTCACGCCCTGGGCCTTGAGCCGGCCGATGATGCGGAAGACTTCTTCCACCAGGATCGGCGCCAGGCCCATCGATGGCTCGTCCAGCAGCACCACCTCGGGGTTGAGCATCACCGCGCGGGCCATCGCCAACATCTGCTGCTCGCCGCCCGACAGCGTGCCGGCCAGCTGGGTACGGCGCTCCTTCAAGCGCGGGAACAGCTCCAGCGCCTTCTCCAGATCGCCCGGCACGTCGCCGCGCGGGCGGCTGCCGGTCAGGCGCGGGAAGGCGCCGAGCGTGAGGTTGTCGGCCACCGTCATGGTGGCAAAGACGCGCCGGCCCTCGGGCGAGTGGGCCAAGCCCAGCTTGGCCACGTCAAAGGATTCCAGCCCGTCGATGCGCTTGCCGTTCAGCGTGATCGTGCCGCCGGTGGGCGCGATCATGCCGGACACCGCCCGCATGGTGGTGGTCTTGCCGGCGCCGTTGGAGCCGATCAAGGTGACCACCTGGCCGCGCGGCACCGTCATCGAGATGCCGTGCAGCACCTGTACCTTGCCGTAGCCGGCGGAGAGGTTTTCAATCGTCAGCATGGTGTGTCCTCGGGCTTCTCGGCCGTTCAGGCCGCTGCGGGCTCGCCGCCCAGGTAGGCTTCGATCACCTTGGGGTCGGCCTGCACCTGGGCTGGCAGGCCCTCGGCGATCTTCTGGCCGAAGTCGAGCACCGACACGGTGTCGCACAGGCTCATCACCACGTCCATGTGATGCTCGATCAGGATCACCGTCACACCGTGTTCGCGGATCTTGCGGATGATGCCGAGCAGCTCCTGGATGTCGGGCGCGGTCAGGCCGGCGGCGGGCTCGTCCAGCAGCAGCAGTTGCGGGTCGAGGGCCAAGGCGCGGGCGATTTCCAGCAGGCGCTGCTTGCCGTAGGGCAGGTTGCGGGCCTCCTCGTGCGCCAGCGCGTCCAGGCCGACGAACTTCAGCAGGGCCATGCCGCGCGCCGTGGCCTGCCGGTTCTCGCGCAGGTAGCGCGGCAGGTGCAGCGCCACGTCGATCAGGTTGCTGGCAAAGCTGTGGTGCAGGCCGACCATCACGTTCTGCAGCGTGGTCATCTCGCCGAACAGCTGCACGTTCTGGAAGGTGCGGGCGATGCCCGACAGTGCGATGTCCGACGAAGTGCGCCCGACCACCGAGGCGCCGGCAAACGACACCTTGCCGGCGGTGGGCACATAAATGCCGGTCAGCACGTTCATCATCGTGCTCTTGCCCGAGCCGTTGGGGCCGATCAGGCCATGGATGGTGCCGCGCTTGACCACCAGATCGACATTGTTCAGCGCCTTCAGCCCGCCGAACTGCATCAGCACCCCGCTGGCGTTGAGCAACTCGCCGCCGCCGGCCTGGGCCGTCGAGAGCGCGTCGCTGACCGCCGGCAACTGGCTGACGTCCGAGCTTTCGGCATCGTCGGTCGGGCTGGATTTGAGGTTGAGCGCGCCGCGCACGAAGCCGACAATGCCGTCCTGCAGGTAGTAGACAACGAACAGCGTGATCAGGCCGAAGATAGACAGGCGCCAATCGGTCATGGTCTGCAGGCGGAAGGACAGCGCAGCCAGCGCGATCGTACCCAGCACGGGAATGGCGGCGGTCTTGAAGCTGACCTTGCCGCGCTTCAGGCCGGTCAGCGCGCCGATCAGCACCAGCACCGCCATCACCACTGCCACCCAGCGGAACATCTCGATGTCGTCCAGCAGCTTGGGCAGCAGCACCACGATGGCCGCGCCCAGCATCGACCCCGAGCGGGTCTTGCGCCCGCCCATGATCACCGCCAGCAGGAACAGCACCGTCAGCTCGAAGTTGTAGGTGTTGGGCGAGATGTACTGCTCGGAATAGCTGTACAGCGCGCCGGCCAAGCCAGCCAGGCCGGCGCTGATGACGAAGGCGTAGACCTTGTAGCGGTAGACCGACACGCCCATGCAGTCGGACGCCACCGGGCTGCCGCGCAGCGCCTCGAAGGCCCGGCCCAGGTGCGAGCGCAGCACCCGGTGCACGAACACCAGCGACAGCACCAGCATCAGCACCACCACCCAGTAGAACTCGCGCTCGCCCAGCTTGGCGCCGAACAGGTCGGGCTTGGCCACCTTGATGCCCAGCGGACCTTCGGTGAGAAAGCTCATCTCGTTGATCAGGATCTGGATGATGGTGCCGAAGGCGAGCGTGACCATCGCCAGGTAGGGGCCGCTGACCCGCAGCGCGGGCAGCGCAAGCAGCGCGCCGAAGAATGCGGTCAGCGCGATCGCTGCCGGCAGCGTGATCCAAAGGCTGGCACCCAGCTTGAGCACCAGCACACCGGCGGTGTAGGCACCGATGCCGAACAGACCGGCATGGCCCAGCGAGACCTGGCCGGTGTAGCCGACCACGATGTCCAGCCCGAACAGCACGATCGCGTAGATCATGATGGTCTCGAGCAGGTGGATGTAATAGGGGTTGTGGATGGCCAGCGGGAAGCCGACCAGCGCGGCCACCCCGATGACCGCCAGCAGCAGTTGTTGTGGTTTCATGTTGGTCAGACCTTCTTGATCGCGGACTTGCCGAACAGGCCGGCCGGCTTGAGCGCCAGCACGATCAGCAGCAGCACGAGGCCAGGCACATCCTTGTAGCCGGTGGACAGGTAGAAGCCGGTGGTCGTCTCGGCGATCCCCAGGATCAGGCCGCCGATGACGATGCCCATGCCGCTGGTCAGGCCGCCGATGATGGCCACCGCAAAGGCCTTCAGGCCCAGCACCGCGCCCATGGTCGAGCCGGTCAGCGTGAGCGGCGCGATCAGCACGCCGGCAAAGGCCGCGGTCAGCGACGACAAGGCATACGAGAAGGTGATCACCAGGCCGGTGTTGATGCCCATCAGCTTGGCCGCGTCACGGTCATTGAAGGTGGCCACCACCGCCTTGCCGTAGATCGAGCGGCGGTTGAACACCTCCACCGCCAACATCATGGCCAGCGCGCCGAAGACCACCAGGATCTCCATCGGCAACACGTTGGCGCCAAGGAACTTCAACGGCGACTCGGGCAGCGGGCTGGGGAACTTCAGGTCGTCCCGGCCCCAGACGTTCTCAGCCACATTCTTGAAGATGATGCCCAGCGCGATGGTGGACATGATCCAGCCGAACTCGGACTTCATCTTGATCGCCGGGCGCACGCCGATGCGCTCGACCACCACCCCCTGCAGCGCGCCGAACAGGCAGACCAGCGGGATCATCAGCCAGTAATTGACCCCCAGGCCGACCAGCGTCAGGCCGACCAGTGCGCCCAGCATCAGCGCATCACCCTGGCCGAAGTTCAAGGTGTCGGACGTGGCGAAGGTCAGCTGGTAGCCGAAGGCGATGACGGCATAGATCATGCCCAGCGCGATGCCGCTGAACACCAGTTGCGTAAAGATCTGCATGGGGGGTGCCTCCTGGGTGGCCGTCGGATGCGGCCCGCACGAAAAGACGCCGCCGGGATGGGCTCCGGCGGCGTGGGGGCGGCAGTGTCTGCCGGCTTACTTCTTGACGACCAGCGCGCCCTTGGCGTTGGCGTCCTTCATGCGCACTTCCGAAGCCTTCTTCTGGTCATCCGGGTAGGCGTAGACCACGCGCTGGCCCTTGACTTCGCCAAACACCGGGATGTTGGCGGTGATGGCCTCGTGGTCCTTGGCGGTGAAGGGCTTGTTGTAGGTGGTGACGACGCCTTCGACCGGGGACTTCAGGTCTTCCAGCGCGGCCTTGATCTTCGGGCCGTCGGTGGAGCCGGCCTGCTTGATGGCCGCGGCCAGCAGGTAGATCGAGTCATAGCCCTGGGCTGCCGACACCGGGGAATCGATGCGGCTGTTCTTGGGGTTGAAGGTCTTCAGGTAGCTGACGATAAAGCTCTGGCGCTTGGGCGTGGTCGGCTCCTGGATGAAGGTCTGCGGCATGCGCGCGCCCTCGCCGCCGGGGCCGGCGTTGTCGATGAAGTTGGCCATGCTCAAGGTCCAGCTGCCGACCATCGGCACCTTCCAGCCCAGCTTGGTCATGCCGTTGGCGATCTGGGCCAGCTCGGGGCCGATGGCATAGGTCAGGATCGCCTCGGCGCCGGCCTCCTTGGCCTTGAGCAGCTGCGGCGTCATGTCCACATCCTTGATGTTGAACTTCTCGACCGCCACGGCCTTGATGCTCTTCAGCGCCAGTGCCTTCTCCAGGTCGTCACGGCCGAGCTGGCCGTAGTTGGTGCTGTCGGCCAGGATCGCCACCTTCTTGAAGCCGCGGCGCACGATGGCCTCCTCGACGATCATCGGCGCCTGGATGCTGTCGTGGGCGGCATTGCGGAAGATGTAGTTCTCGGGCTGGTCATCGAACTGGTGGGTGACCAGCGAGCCGGTGGCCACGTTGTTCATCACCGGGATCTTGGCTTCCTGGTAGAAGCGCTGCGAGGCCAGGGCCACGCCGGTGTTGATGTAGCCCACCGTGGCGGCCACTTTCTCCTTGTTGATCAGCTCTTGGGCGATCTGCACGCCGCGCTCGTTCTTGGCCTCGTCGTCGCGCTCGACCAGCAGCAGCTGGCGGCCCAGCACGCCGCCAGCCTTGTTGATCTCGTCGGCGGCCATGCGCACGCCGTCACGCATGCTCACGCCCATCGACGACGAGCCGCCGGTGAAGGGGCCGGCCACGCCGATCTTGATCGGGTCGGCGGCCATCGCGCAGGTGGTGAAGGCGGCCAGCGCCAGGGCGCCGAGGGTCAGGGTCGTGCGACGGATCATTGCAGGAGTCTCCGGGCCCGGGGCGGGCGTGGGTTGATGTAGCCAACGACTGTGCGTTGTCCTGCCTCGCCGCGCCAGCGTTGCACTACGCAGCGCGGGACCGCAAGGTTACGTACTGGCAAACCCGCCCCGGTATAAACCCAGGGCTGATCGCGGCGACCGGAACCCCGGGCGGCCAGCCTGTCAGCCGCTGCCAGCGGACAGGCCGCCGGGGTGCCGGCCGCTGTGCTGCACCGCATAACGGATCAGGTCGGCCTGGGTCTCCAGGTCGAGTTTGCGGCGGATGTTCTGGCGGTGGGCTTCCACCGTGCGCACGCTCAGGTCGAGCACCCGGGCGATCTGCTTGCTGCTCTGGCCCTGGGCCAGGCAGGCCAGGATGTCGAGCTCGCGGGTGGACAGCTGGTTGCGCGGCGCCGGCGCGCGGAACATGGCCTGGGCGATGGCCGCACTCAGGTAAGTGCTGCCGGCGGCCACCGTTCGCAAGGCACCCAGGATGGCCGAAGCCGGCTCATCCTTGAGCACATAGCCGCGCGCGCCGGCCTGCAGCGCGCGCTGGGCGTATTCGACGCTCTCATACATGCTCAGCATCAGTACCCGCAAATGCGGCGCGCGCTGCAGCATCAGCACGGTCAGGTCGATGCCGTTGATGTCCTTCATGCCGATGTCCATCAGCACCAGGTTGGGGGCGTGGGCGTCCAGTGCCGCCAGCGCCTCGGCCGCATGGCTGGCCTCGCCCACGACCAGGATGTCGGGCTCGTTGGAGAAGCGCGCCTTCAGTCCATCACGCACCAGCGAATGGTCATCGACGAGCAGCAGCCGGATCGGTGTCATGGGGCCCTTCAGGAGGCCGCCAGCAGGCGGCGGATCACGCGGTTGGGCAGCACGGCAGAGATGCGTGTCAGCCCGGCTTGCGAGCGCACGCTGAGCCGGCCACCCAGGGCCTCGATGCGCTCGCGCATATTGCGCAGGCCGATGCCGCGGCTGGGATGTTGGCCCACCTGCTCGGCGTCGAAACCGCGGCCGTCGTCATGAATGCTGAGCATCACCGCCTGCGGCTCGAAACTCAGGCGCAGGCTGACATGGGCGCAGGCTGCATGCTTGTGCACATTGGTCAGGGCCTCTTGCGTGATGCGGAACAGCACGGTCTTGACATCGTCAGGCAGCGTGATTTCATCACCCTCCACCTCCATCGTGAAGGCGATGCCCGCCTGGCCGCAGGTCTCGTCGCCCAGGCTGCGCAGTGCGGCCGGCAGGCCCAGTGTGTCGAGCATCAGCGGGCGCAAGCGGTGTGACATGCCCCGCACATCGCCCAGCGCCTGCTTCAGCCGCTCGACTGCCTTGGACAGCGCGGAGACAGCCGCGCCGTCAGCGTCGCTCAGACGATCCAGGGCCGACTCGATCAGCAGCTTGATCGACACCAGGGTCTGGCTGAGGCCGTCGTGCAGTTCACGCGACAAGTGGGCCCGCTCCTCCTCTTGCGAGTTGACCACCTTGCGCGCCAGCAGCGTGAGCTTGGCATCGCTGATCCGGTGCTCGCTGAAGCTCAGCACCAGCGCGCAGGCAAAGATCAGCGCCACCCCCAGGCCGCCGGCGCCGGCAATCCACAGCAGGGTGTAGCGCGAGCTGCGTTCCAGCTCGGTATCCAGGGTGCGCATTACCTCGTCGATGTCATCCAGGTACATGCCGGTGCCCACCATCCAGCCCCAGCGCTCCAGCACGGTCACATAGCCCAGCTTGGACGTCTCCAGCTGGGTCGACGGCTTACGCCAGTGGTAGGCCACGAAGCCGCCGCCAGTGCGGGCGCGCTGCAACAGCATGCGGATGGTGGGCTCGCCACCGGCGTCGCGCATCTCGATCAGGTTCTTGCCCACCAGCTCGGGCTGGCGCGGGTGCATCAGGTTGACGCCGTCCAGGTCGTAGAGGAAGAAATAGCCGTCGGCGCCGTAGTCCAGGTTGGCCAGCTGCTGCATCACCTGCTTCTTGATGACATCGTCGTTGCGGCCCGAGTTGTAGAGCGGGCTGATGGTGGACAAGGCCAAGGCCACGTAATGGCGCAGTTCTTCCTCCTTCACGCTCATGAAGGCGGTGCGCACCTGCAGCCGACGGCGCTCGGCCAGGCTGTGCTGCTGGGCCTGCAGCGCAACCGCGATCAGCGTCAGCGACATCAGCAGCGGCACCACGGCCAGCAGCAGGACTTTGTACTTCAGGCGCATGGGATGGGTGGGCGGGCGGCGCGGCGGGATTGGCGTTGGATTATCCGGTCGGCGCGGCGGGCGGGCACAGCGGCGGCCGCGCCGGTCAGGGCGGACTGTCTGATCCGGCTGCACCGGCTTGAGCGATGATCTTGGCCATGCCCAACCCGTCCAGCCCGAGCCCGTCTGCCACCCACCCGATGCTGGAGCGCCTGCGCGCACCGCCCTTTGCACTGGACGACGCGGCGGTGGCCTGGGTGCAGCAAACCCTGGCTGGGCTGGACCTGCCCGGCCGGCTGCGCCAGCTCTTCAATGTGGCACTGCATGGTGAGCAGCCCGAGGAGGTGGCCCGGGTGGCCGCGCTGGGCGTGGGCGGGGTCACGCGCTTCGTCGGGCCCGATTTGCCACGCGCCTGGGCCGCCACCCGCGCGCTGATCGATGCCAGCCCCATTCCGCTGCTGCTCAGTGGCGACATCGAGGGCGGCGCCATCGCGATGCCCTTCGGCACCCCGTTGCCCAACCAGCTGGGCCTGGCCGCCACCTGCTCGGCCGACTTGGTGGAGCAGGCGGTGGACCTGTTGGCCGCCGAAGCGCGGGCCCTGGGCTACAACTGGTCCTTCACGCCGGTGATCGACATCAATGCCAAGTTCCGCAGCGCCATCGTTGCCACGCGCAGCTACGGCTCTCAGCCCGACACCATCCTGGCGCTGGCGCTGCGCAATGTGCGGGCCTTTCAGCGTGCCGGCATTGCCGCCACCGCCAAGCATTGGCCGGGCGAGGGTTTCGATGACCGTGACCAGCACCTGGTCACCACCCAGATCCCGCTGTCGGTGGCGCAATGGGAGTCCAGTTTCGGCCCGCTGTACCGCGGCCTGATCGACGCCGGTGTGATGACGGTGATGTCGGCCCACATCGGCTTTCCGGCCTATGCGCGCCAGCACGGTGTTCAGGGCCTGGAGGCCTGCCGGCCGGCCTGCGTCTCGGCCCTGCTCAACCAGACCCTGCTGCGCGACGGGCTGGGCTTCAATGGCCTGATCGTGTCCGACGCCACCGGCATGGCCGGCCTGGGCAGCTGGGCCGACCGCGCCGAGACGGTGCCCGAGGTGATCGCCAGCGGCTGCGACATGCTGCTCTTCCCCGGCCCCTTGGACACCGACCTGGGCCACCTGATGGCCGCCCTGCAGGACGGCCGGCTCAGCGAGGCCCGTGTCACCGAGGCGGCCACCCGGGTGCTGGGCCTGAAGGCGGCGCTGGGCCTGCACCGCCAGACGGCCGAGCAGCGGCTGCCGCCGCTGGCCGAATCACAGCAGGCGCTGCGCAGCCCCGCCCACCGGGCGGTGGCGCAGGCCGCGGCGGGCGCCAGCGTCACGCTGGTCAAGGACGTGCAGGGCCTGCTGCCGATCAACCCGCAGCGCCACCGTCGCATCGTACTGGTGACCGACCCGCAGCGCGGCGGTTTCGCCGGCCAGGCGCCGCTGCCGCTCTACCTGCCGGGCTGGCTGGCCGAGCGCGGCTTCGAGCTGCGCAGCTTCGACCCTGCCGACCCGCCCACGCCCGACAACTGCGACCTGCTGCTCTACCTGCTGGCGCAGGAATCGCTGCTGGGCCAGAGCAATATCTTTCTCGATTGGAAGCGCCTGCACGGCGGCGAATTGCGCAGCATGATGCGGCGCCACTGGCACCAGCTGCCCTGTCTGCTGGTGTCATTCGGCCAGCCCTACTACCTCTACGACACGCCGCGCATGCCCTGCCTGATCAATGCCTACAGCGCGATCGAGCCGGTGCAGCGCGCGGTGCTGGCGCGCCTGCTGGGCGAGCAGCCCTTCACCGGCATCAGCCCGGTGGATGCCAGCTGCGGCCTGCCCGACGCGCTGTACTAGCCCCGGGTTTGTCCGCAGTGTCGGCGCGGCCAGGCTGCATACCCTGAGGCCCGAGCCCAGCCGCCCTCGCGCACCCCAGACCTTGCCCAACGCCACCGACCCGCAGCAGCCCCCTTCCGGCACCGCCTGGCGGGTCGATGCCCACCAACATTGCTGGCGGCCCGCGCGCGGCGACTACGGCTGGCTGCGCGCCGGTGTGCCGGCGTTGGCACCGCTGCTGCGCGACTTCGGGCCGTCCGACCTGCAGCCGCTGCTGACAGCCCAGCAGGTCGCGCAGACCGTGCTGGTGCAGGCCGCGCCGTCCGAGGCCGAGACCGACTACCTGCTGGGCCTGGCGCGTACCCATGATTTCATCGCCGGCGTGGTCGGCTGGGTCGACCTGAGCCGCGCCGATGCAGTGGCCACGCTGCAGCGCTGGGCCCGGCAGCCCAAGTTCAAGGGCGTGCGGCCGATGCTGCAAGACCTGCCCGACGCCAGCTGGATCGCCCGCGCGCCGCATCCCGACGCGATGCGGGCGCTGCTGCAGCTGGGCTTGCGCTTCGATGCGCTGGTGCAACCGTGGCACCTGGCGCCCTTGCTGCAGTTCCTGCTAGCCTGGCCGGCGCTGCCGGTGATGATCGACCACGCGGCCAAGCCGCAGCTGGCTGCCGGCTGGCGCGCCGCCTGGGCCGATGACTGGCGCGTGGGCCTGGCGGCGATCGCCCGGCATCCGCAGCTGATGTGCAAGTTCTCGGGGCTGCTGACCGAGGCAGCATCTGCTGACTGCCGCACGGTCGACACCACCGTTGCCACGCTGCAGCCGGTCTGGCATCACTTGCTGATGCACTTCGGCCCGGGTCGGCTGGTCTGGGGCAGCGACTGGCCGGTGCTGACGCTGGCCGCTGACTATGCACGCTGGGTGGCGGTGAGCGATGCGCTGATCAGCAGCTTGCCCGCCGCCGACCAGGTGGCGGTCTGGGCCGGCAACGCGCGTCGCTTCTACGGCCTGGCAGCCGCATGACAAGCACCGCCGCAGCGCCGCCGCTGGTCGATATGCGCCACATCTGCAAGGCCTTTGCCGGCGTGCAGGCGCTGGACGATTGCCGCTTCACCCTGCTGCCCGGCGAGGTGCATGCGCTGATGGGTGAGAACGGCGCCGGCAAGAGCACGCTGATGAAGGTGCTGGCCGGTGTCTACCAGCCTGACAGCGGCGAGATCCTGCTCGACGGCCGCACGGTCACCCTGCCCTCACCGCGTGCCGCGCAAGCCCTGGGGCTGGGCATCATCCATCAGGAGCTGAACCTGATGAACCACCTGAGCGCGGCGCAGAACATCTTCATCGGCCGCGAGCCGCTGCGAAAGTTCGGTCGATGGGGCCTGCTGCTGGACGAGACCGCGCTGAATGCCCAGGCGCAGGCCCTGTTCGACCGCATGCACCTGCCGCTGGACCCGCGTACCCCCGTGGGCGAGCTGACCGTGGCACGCCAGCAGATGGTGGAGATCGCCAAGGCGCTGAGCTTCGAGTCGCGCGCGCTGATCATGGACGAGCCCACCGCCGCGCTGAACAATGCCGAGATCGCCGAGCTCTTCCGCCTGATCCGCCAGCTGCAGGCGCGCGGCGTGGGCATCGTCTACATCTCGCACAAGATGGACGAATTGCAGCAGATCAGCAACCGGGTGACGGTGATGCGCGACGGCCGCTTCATCGCCACCCTGCCCACCGCCGGCACGGCAATGAGCACCATCATCGGCCTGATGGTGGGGCGCCAGATCGACGACAGCCGCCCCGAGATCCCCGACACCCAGGCCCAGCCGGTGGCCCTGCAGGTGCAGGGCCTGAGCCGCGGCAAGGCGGTGCAGGATGTGAGCTTCTCGCTGCGGCGTGGCGAGATCCTGGGCTTGGCCGGCCTGATGGGCGCCGGCCGCACCGAGCTGGCGCGCCTGGTCTTTGGCGCCGACCCGCGCGATGCCGGCCAGATCCGGGTGCATGGCCAGCCAGTGGACATCCGCAGCCCCAGCGAAGCCGTGGCCCGGGGCATAGGCTACCTGTCCGAGGACCGCAAGCATTTCGGCCTGGCCACCGGCCTGGATGTCGAGACCAACATCGTGCTGGCCCACCTGCGGAGCTTCGCCAACCGCGCCGGCTGGCTGGACGATGCCGAGGTGCGCAGCACCGCCCAGCGCTATGTCGAGCAACTCGACATCCGCACGCCGTCGGTCACCCAGCCGGTGCGGCTGTTGTCGGGCGGCAACCAGCAGAAGATCGTGATCGCCAAATGGCTGCTGCGTGACTGCGACATCCTGTTCTTCGACGAGCCCACCCGGGGCATCGACATCGGCGCCAAGAACGAGATCTACAAACTGCTGCAGGCCCTGGCCGCGCAGGGCAAGGCCATCGTGATGATCTCGTCAGAGCTGCCCGAGGTGTTGCGCCTGTCGCACCGCATCCTGGTGATGTGCGAGGGCCGGCTGACCGGTGAGTTGAGCGCCACCGAGGCCACGCAGGAGAAGATCATGCAATTGGCCACCCAGCGCGAATCGCTGGTGCTTGCCTGAAGACAAATCGAGCCAAGCCGAGTGATGACACCGCCCACCGCCGCATCGCTGAAAGCCCGGCTGCTGCACCCCAGCACGCGCCAGACCCTGCTGGCCTTTGCCAGCCTGCTGGCGCTGATGGTGTTCTTCACGCTGGCCTCGCCCAACTTCCTGCAGACCGACAACCTGGTGGCCATCCTGCAGGCCACCGCGGTCAACGG
>JANNZD010000265.1:0-5863 GCA_031410435.1 Betaproteobacteria bacterium
CACGGCATCGCGCGCCGCCCGCTCGGCGCGGATGCGCGCCAGCAGCACGCTGGCGGGTTCGTCGTTGGGATCTTGCGGCAGCAGTTGGCCGGCGAAGGCGGCGCGCAGGATGTTTTGGCGTTGGGCGGTGGATTGTTTGAGAGAGCGTTCAATTAACTGCTCTTGATCTTGAATCGAAACAACTTGGGAACTTAGTCTCTCAACAACAGATATCTGTTCTTCGATAGTGGGTAGTGGAATTTCTAACGTAAAGAATCTGTCTTGAGTCAGGTTCAGGCCGCTATCACTGATACCTGTTTTCAGCTCATCAATTCGTTGAACCATATGCGGAGCATTCAGAACCAACTCCAGGAAGCCAGGATCGATACGCTTTTCATCGCACCGAATACGATAAGCCTTGTCACAAAGAATCAGTTTTGGTCTGGTTTGTCGCACCAAACATGTAATACCAACTCGGTTTCTGGGACCTGCACGCGTGACCAGTAGATCGCCCGCCCTCAACTCTAAATTCGCTCTAGGACTGAGTTCGGCAGGCAGAGCCTTGTTGTGCGTCCCATCAAACCGCATGGGCTGAATGGCAGTCGTCTTCATGACCGACCACTGCTGGTCGTCTGTTGCTGACCACCGCTCACACTTTGGACTCCAGCCTTGCCCGATTGAAGCAACGAGTTCACCCAATGTCAGTTTTGGATAAGGCACTCCAGCGGAGACCGAACCCTCCACTGCTGCTTTCAGCAGCGATTGGCGATATTGCGCGAGCTTCTTCTGCGCGGCCTTGAGTTCGGCCACGCCAGCATCGAGGTCTGAGAGCAGTTCTTCGAGTTTTGCGACGATGCGTTGCTGCTCTTCTGGCGGGGGGAGTCGTATGGGCAACGAGCCGAGCTTGGTCAGACTGATGGACGCGAGATTGGTTGTCTGCGATCCATGCTCGGCGAAATACGACTGCGCCATTGAGTTGGTGAAATGCGCGATGTAGACAGGGTCAATGTCATGGCTTCGCAGTCGGGCACGAAAGACATGGTTCTGGTGGATGCAAACGGGGATCTGGCCCTGCCAGATCCAGCCTCGACCGAGCTTGTCCCGATCACCGCCTTCGTTCAGCAACATGTCGCCGGGCTGTAGGCTCAGCTTCTGAATATCAGCTTCCGATGCGGAAATCAGCTTCATCTCGGTCAGATCGAGTCGGCCACGCTGCACATTGGCGACCCGCAAATACGGAACCTCTCGGGAGCCCGGCCCCAAGGACTTCTTGGCGTCTTTGGTCAATCCACCAACGATCTCGGCGATCTCACGCAACGTGGCAATTGCCCAGCCATGGGGCAAGCCGTGTGGGCCATAGCTCACGCCTCATCCCCATCCATCAACGCCCCCACCGGCGGCCAAGTCCCCGCAGCCACGCGCTGCACGTACCACTGGTGCATCGCCACATCGTCAATGGCGTATTCGCCGCGGGCCGATTTCCACACCGTGCTGGGTTGGCGGTCACGCAGCGCTTCCATGGCTTTTTGCGCCATCGCGCGGGTGACGGCGCTGCCTGTTTTCTCGCTGTAAACGCGCAGGGCATCGGCGTCGTAGGGTCGAAAGCGCGGGCCCTGGTCCAGCATGCGCCAGATCACGGCCTGTTCCACGGGCCGCAGGGCCAGATAGTCACTGGCCATCTGTTGGCGGTCTTGCGCCAGCCGCTGGCTTGCCAATGCCACCAAGGTGGTCTCCAAGCGTTCGCCGTTGGCGGGCCCAAAGGGGCTGAGGGCCTGGCCCAGCGCGTCGATGAAAAACTGCGGCCGGTGCCCCAGCGTGTGAAAGGCTTGCTCAAGCAGGGCGCGATCCAGCGGCGCCAGCGTCGGGCGTTGGGCTTCGATCAGCAGGGCCAGGTGCGCCACAAAATCAGCGCCCAGCGGCGGCAGGTGCTTGATGCTGGAGCCGTAGAACGGCGCCGCATTGGCATTCACCAGGCGCAGCAGCTTGTCGCGGTCAGAGCCCGACATCACCAGCAACAGGTTCACCTGGCCCGGCCGGTTGAGCTGGTCGCGGGCTGACTTCAGTGCGGTCATGGTCTGCTCGCCCTGCGCGCTGGTCAGGCTGTGCTGGGCCTCGTCCACGATCAGCGCCACGGGCGCGCGGGCGCATTCATGCAGGGCGCGCAAGGCGTCGGTCAGTGTCGAGCCATCCGGCCTGCCGATCTTGGTGGTGTCGATCTTCAGCGCGCCGGCAATGCTCACGCTTTCCAACCCGCTGGCCTTGGCGGCCCGCGCCAGCGGCCCCAGGTGCTCGCGCAATGCGCGGCCAACGGCCTCGGAAATCAGGTCGCCCGGGTCGCGCGCGGGCGCGGCCCACAGATCCACGTACACCACGGCCACACTGCGCGCCAACAGCGCGGGCTGCAAATCGGCCTGCAAAAAGGTGGACTTGCCGGTGCGGCGCGGCGCCGCCAGAAAAAGGCCGTTTGATGCGTCGTTGAACAGGTTCTTGCCCAGCAAGGCTTCGCACATGTCTTCTGCAAGGTTGCGGCGAGGGAAGCGCATCGCTGTATCTCTCTGTACCTTGAAAATTGAAGTGTATCCGAATCAGGATATTTAAAGATACTTCCACTTCCTCAGGCCACGAGTTCTTGGTTCATCTCCCCCATCAGCCCATCCAGCTCCGTGCCGAACAGCCCCCACGCCTTCTGCAGGCCGCCCTTGTCCGCCAAGTCCGCGTAGTCAAAATCATCCCGTCCGATGCTGCAACTGCTGGCGATGTGGTCCTTCATCAGCCGCAACCATTCGGTCTGTTCGGGCGTGAACGCGCTGCCGCGCTGGGCGTTGTGGCGGAAGATCCAGGCCTGGAAGCGTTTGTCCACCGCGTCGGCAAAAGGTTTGAGCTCGCTCTCCAGCCCCAGCGCAAAACGCAGCAGCGACACCAGATCGGTGAGCTGGCGTTTGCTGTTTGAACCTTTCACCTGGCTGGCCTGCACGCGGGCATAGGCACTCCACAGGCGCTCGGTGGTCAGCATCAGCGGCGGTTTACTCAAGCGCTCATGCAGGTCTTCGATCATGTCGAAGCTCAGCGCACGGCGCTGGTAGGGCTGTTGGTAGAAGAAGCCGAGCGCCGCGATTTCGTCCTGGTGCTGCTTCAAATAGTCGGCAAAGCTTTGAATCACCGCTTGGGCCTGCGCCTCGGCCTGCTCGCTGAAGCCTGTGAACGTCACCTGGTCCAGGTTGATGTGGTCGATGATTTGCTCGCGCTCACTGCGGGCGTTTTCAATCTCGTCGCGCAGCGCGGGCTGGTCAAAGGGCGCGCAGGCAGCAGCCACGCACGCGGCGCGGGCGGCTTCAAGTTCTGCCGGCAGCAGGGTGTCTTCGCTGCGCGCGATGCCCTTGGCCTGGGCGGTGGCCAATGCGGTTTGCACGATGGCATCGGGGTTCAGCGCGGCAATCAGGCCCTTGCCCAGTTCGGCTACCGGGATGCCGCCGCTGGCTTTCTTGATGCGCGCCTGCGCCTTGTCGTCCAGTTGCTTGGCCAGCCGCACCAGCCGGTTGGCGAGCGAGAGCACGGTGTCGTCGTCGCGGCTACCCATGGCCACGCCTTGCAGCAGGTCTTTCAGCGGCACGCCGGGTTTCTTCTCCAGCGGGCGGCTGTCGGTCTTGAGGGATTTCTCCACACCCACGGCGTCGATCAGCACGAAGCGGGTCTTGGCGCCGTCGGCGCTGTTGCTCACGCGCTTCAGGCCGTCAGCATCCAGGCTGCGCACGCCCCGGCCCTTCATCTGCTCGTAATAGCCCTTGCTGCGCACGTCACGCATGAACAGCAGCACTTCCAGCGGCTTCACGTCGGTGCCGGTGGCGATCATGTCCACGGTGACGGCGATGCGCGGGTTGTAGTCGTTGCGAAAGCTGGCCAGCGTGCTGTCGGGGTCGTCCTCGGCCTTGTAGGTGACTTTCTTGCAGAAGGCGTTGCCCTGGCCATACACCTCGCGCAGGATGTTGATGATGTCGTCGGCGTGGCTGTCGGTCTTGGCAAAGACCAGGGTCTTGGGGGTTTCGCTGCGGGTCGGGAAGATCTGGGTTTCCACCGCCGTCTTCATGGCCTGGACGACCTGCCGGATCTGGCTGGTGTTGACGACCGAGCGGTCAAGCTCCTTGCCGGTGTAGGGGGTGTCGTCTTCGGTCTCGGCCCAGCGCTTCTTGCGCGTCTGCCGGTCACGGTGGTCCACCCAGGCCTTGGCCTGCAGCTGGGCGCCCTTCTGGGTGATCTCGGTCTCGATCTCGTAGACGTCGTAGCCGACGTTCACGCCATCGGCCACCGATTGCTCGTAGGTGTATTCGGCGACGATGTTCTCGCTGAAGAAGCCGAAGGTGCGCTTGTCGGGCGTGGCGGTCAGGCCGATCAGGAAGGCATCGAAGTAGTCGAGCACCTGCTTCCACAAGTTGTAGATGGAGCGGTGGCATTCGTCGATGACGATGAAATCGAAGGTCTCGACGGGGATGGCCGGGTTGTAGCGCACCTGCTTGGCTTGCCTGGCCGTCTGCTGCACTTCATTGAGCGACAGGTCTTCTGCGGACTCGTCGATAGTCTCACCGCAGAGCACCGAGTACATGCGCTGGATGGTGCTGATGCACACCTGGGCCTGCGGGTCGATGGCCGGGCTGGCCAGGCGCTGCACGTTGTAGAGCTCGGTGAACTTGCGTGCGTCATCGGGCGGCGTGTAGGCCATGAACTCCTGGTGTGCCTGCTTGCCCAGGTTGCGGGTGTCGACCAGGAACAGGATGCGTTTGGCACCGCCGTACTTGAGCAGGCGGTACACCGACGTGATGGCGGTGAAGGTCTTGCCGGCGCCGGTGGCCATGTGCACCAGGGCCCGGGGCTTGTTCTGGGCCAGCGACTGCTCCAGCCCCGTCACCGCGCTGATCTGACAACCGCGCAGGTTCTGGGTTGGCAGCGCAGGCATGCGTTGCGCCAGGCGACGCCGCAGGGTGTCTGGCTGCGCATGCCACTGCTTCAGCTGCTCAGGGCGGAAGAAGTTGAAGACCTCGCGCGAGCGGGGCGCTGGGTCGCGCCCGTCCGCGAACCGGACGATCTGTGCGGTGCTCTCGAACAGAAAGGGCAACGGCGTGGTCTTGACTCGCCACTTCAGTGTGGCGTTGGCATAGCGCAACGTCTGGCCTTCTGCGGCGGTGATGTTCTCGGCGGCTTCGTCCCGCTTGGCCTCGATCACGCCGACTGCCTCGCGATCAACGAACAAGACGTAGTCCGCAGGCCCGGTGTCGGTCGGGAACTCTCGCACCGCCACCCCCAGCCCCTTCCATGACGCCCGAAGCCAAGGCCAGACAGCGCATTGACGAACGGCTTGCCCAGGCGGGGTGGGTGGTCCAGGACATGAAGCAGCTGAACCTTGGGGCATCGCTGGGGGTGGCGGTGCGAGAGTTCCCGACCGACACCGGGCCTGCGGACTACGTCTTGTTCGTTGATCGCGAGGCCGTCGGCGTGATCGAGGCCAAGCGGGACGAAGCCGCCGAGAACATCACCGCCGCAGAAGGCCAGACGCTGCGCTACGCCAACGCCACACTGAAGTGGCGAGTCAAGACCACGCCGTTGCCCTTTCTCTTCGAGAGCACCGCACAGATCGTCCGGTTCACAGACGGACGCGACCCGGCGCCCCGCTCGCGCGAGGTCTTCAACTTCTTCCGCCCTGAGCAGCTGAAGCAGTGGCATGCGCAGCCAGACACCCTGCGGCGTCGCCTGGCGCAACGCATGCCTGCGCTGCCTGGCCAGAACCTGCGCGGTTGCCAGATCAGCGCGGTGACGGGGCTGGAGCAGTCACTGGCCCAGAACAAGCCCCGGGCCCTGGTGCACATGGCCACCGGCGCCGGCAAGACCTTCACCG
>JANNZD010000266.1:0-18522 GCA_031410435.1 Betaproteobacteria bacterium
TGATCAAGGCAGCGCCCGCGCAGGACGCGGCCGGCGAAGGCGCCTTCCTGCTGGACCTGCTCACCCACCGGGTGCCGCCGGGCGTGGACGACGCGGCCAAGGTCAAGGCCAGCTTTCTGGCTGCGGTGGCGCATGGCGACCTGGCGGTGGGCCTGCTTGGCAAGCCCAAGGCCACCGAGTTGCTGGGCACCATGGTGGGCGGCTACAACGTGCACCCGCTGATCGAGTTGCTGGACGACGCCAGCGTGGCCAGCGTGGCCGCCACCGCGCTGAAGAAGACCCTGCTGATGTTCGACTTCTTCAACGACGTGGCCGAAAAGGCCCGCGCCGGCAATGGCCATGCCCAGGCGGTGATGCAGAGCTGGGCCGACGCCGAGTGGTTCACCAGCCGGCCCGAGGTGCCCAAGACCATCACCGTCACCGTCTTCAAGGTGCCGGGCGAGACCAACACCGACGACCTGAGCCCCGCGCCCGACGCCTGGAGCCGCCCCGACATCCCCCTGCACACCCTGTCGATGCTGAAGAACACCCGCGACGGTGCGGCCTTCAAGCCCGAGGAGGACGGCAAGCGCGGGCCGATGCAGTTCATCGCCGATCTGAAGAAGAAGGGCCATCTGGTGGCCTATGTGGGCGATGTGGTGGGCACCGGCAGCAGCCGCAAGAGCGCCACCAACAGCGTGATCTGGGCCACCGGCCAGGACATCCCCTTCGTGCCCAACAAGCGCTTTGGCGGCGTCACCCTGGGCGGCAAGATCGCGCCGATCTTCTTCAACACCCAGGAGGATTCGGGCGCGCTGCCGATCGAGGTGGACGTGTCGCAGCTGGAGATGGGCGATGTGATCGACATCCACCCCTACGAGGGCAAGATCAGCAGGGCCGGCCGCCCGCTGATCGACTTCCAGCTGCGCAGCGAAGTGCTGTTCGACGAGGTGCGCGCGGGCGGGCGCATCAATCTGATCATCGGCCGCAGCCTCACCGCCAAGGCGCGTGATTTTCTCGGCCTGCCCGCGGCCACCGTGTTCCGCCTGCCCAGCCCGCCGGTGGCGACCAAGGCCGGCTTCACCGTGGCGCAAAAGATGGTGGGCCGCGCGGTGGGCCTGCCCGAGGTGAACGGCCACCAACCCGGCGTGCGCCCCGGCACCTACTGCGAGCCCAAGATGACCACCGTGGGCAGCCAGGACACCACCGGCCCGATGACCCGCGACGAGCTGAAAGACCTGGCCTGCCTGGGCTTTTCTGCCGACCTGGTGATGCAGAGCTTCTGCCACACCGCGGCCTACCCCAAGCCGGTGGATGTGAAGACCCACCGCGAGCTGCCCAGCTTCATCAGCAACCGCGGCGGCGTGTCGCTGCGCCCGGGTGACGGCGTGATCCACAGCTGGCTCAACCGCCTGCTGCTGCCCGACACCGTGGGCACCGGCGGCGACAGCCACACCCGCTTTCCGATCGGCATCAGCTTCCCGGCCGGGTCGGGCCTGGTGGCCTTCGGCGCAGCCACCGGGGTGATGCCGCTGGACATGCCCGAGAGCGTGCTGGTGCGCTTCAAGGGCCAGATGCAGCCCGGCATCACCCTGCGCGACCTGGTGCATGCAATCCCGCTGTACGCCATCAAGGCCGGCCTGCTGACCGTGGCCAAGGCCGGCAAGGTGAATGTGTTCTCGGGCCGCATCCTCGAGATCGAGGGCCTGCCGGACCTGAAGGTGGAGCAGGCCTTCGAGCTCAGCGACGCCAGCGCCGAGCGCAGCGCCGCCGGCTGCACCGTCAAGCTCAACCCGGCGCCGATCCAGGAATACCTGACCAGCAACATCGTGCTGATGAAGAACATGATCGCCGACGGCTACCAGGACAAGCGCACGCTGGAGCGCCGCATCCGCGCGGTCGAGGCCTGGCTGGCCAAGCCCACCCTGCTGGAGGCCGACGCCGACGCCGAATATGCGGCGGTGATCGAGATCGACCTGGCCGACCTGAAAGAGCCGGTGCTGTGCTGCCCGAACGACCCGGACGATGCCAAGCTGCTGTCCGACGTGGCCGGCGTGAAGATCGACGAGGTCTTCATCGGCTCGTGCATGACCAACATCGGCCACTTCCGCGCCGCCAGCAAGCTGCTGGAGGGCAAGCGCGACATCCCGGTCAAGCTGTGGATCGCCCCGCCCACCAAGATGGACGCGCACCAGCTCAGCGAAGAAGGCCACTACGGCGTATTCGGCAGCGCCGGTGCCCGCACCGAGATGCCCGGCTGCAGCCTGTGCATGGGCAACCAGGCGCAAGTGCGCGAAGGCGCCACGGTGGTGTCCACCAGCACCCGCAACTTCCCCAACCGGCTGGGCAAGAACACCAATGTCTACCTGGCCTCGGCCGAGCTTGCGGCCATCGCCAGCAAGCTGGGCCGCATCCCCACCCTGGCCGAATACCAGGCCGACATGGGCGTGATCAACCAGGACGGCAGCCAGATTTACAAATACCTGAACTTCGACCAGATCGCTGAATACGCGGAGACGGCCAAGGGTGTGACGGCTTGAGCCACTGCGCCGGCCCGTTGGGGCCGGCGCTTTGTTGAACATGGCCTGAGCGGGGCAACCCGGCAGGCCACCTTCTCATGCGCGGTGACCGGCGTTGAGCGCTTGAGCTTGTAGCACAAAAGAGCTACATTCGGCACTCAGCACCCGAGATGAGCCATGACGACAACCACCATCCGCATCGAAAACGAACTGAAGGCCAGGGTTGCCGCTGCAGCCGAGCGCACAGGCAAGACCGCGCATGCCTTCATGCTGGACGCCATCGCGCAGACCGTCGAGTTGAGCGAGCAAGACGATGACTTCCACCGGGCTGCCGACCAGCGCTGGGCAAAAATACTGGCGACCGGCGAGACAGTGCCTTGGGACGATGCCAGGGCCTACATCGAAGCTCGATCACGGGGTGAGCTGGCCAACAAGCCCTCGGCCCGCAAGTTGGCCCGCTGATCCCGTGCATGACCCGCATTGAGCTGGCACCCGAAGTCCTGGAAGACTTTGACCGCTTCTTCGATCACCTTGCACAGTTCGACATCCAGGATGTTGGCTCAAGAATCGGCGACATTGTCCAGGCCCTGCAAGTGCTGACCCACAGCCCGCTGATGGGCAGAAAGGTCAAGGGCGGCAAACGCGAACTGGTGATCGGGCGCGCATCACGAGGCTACGTGGCGCTGTACCGCCATGTGGCGGATATCGACACGGTCTTCGTGCTGGCCGTGCGCAGCCAGAGTGAGGCCGGGTATCTGTGCGACCTTGGCGGCCATGCGGAGCAAAGTGATTAGGCACAGTTGAGGCCCATCTGAGCTTGTGGCACCCAATGCCAAGACGCAATGAATGACCTTGACCCGGGCGTTCAACCCCTGAGGGTCAGTTCGACATCCCGGTCAAGCTGTGGATCGCCCCGCCCACCAAGATGGACGCGCACCAGCTCAGCGAAGAAGGCCACTACGGCGTGATCGGCAGCGCTGGTGCGTGCACCGAGATGCCCGGCTGCAGCCTGTGCATGGGCAACCAGGCCCAGGTGCGCGAGGGCGCCACGGTGGTGTCCACCAGCACCCGCAACTTCCCCAACCGGCTGGGCAAAAACACCAATGTCTACCTGGCGTCGGCCGAGCTGGCGGCCATCGCCAGCAAGCTGGGCCGCATCCCCACGCTGGCCGAGTACCAGGCCGACATGGGCGTGATCAACCAGGACGGCAGCCAGATCTACAAATACCTGAACTTCGACCAGATCGCTGAATACGCGGAGACGGCCAGGGGTGTGACGGCCTGAGCCGCCAAGCGCATGCGCGACGCGGCGCGGGCCCATGGCTTGGCACAGGTGGTCGTCGGAAAAATTTACAACTTGTGCCGGTTAGGTCCCGCCGAAGCTTGTAAGTCTTTGAAAAGACTCAACGAATTTTTCTGGCACACCAATTGCTTTAGTTTTTCCGACTGCGAATTTCATCGCAGCAGCCACACGAGGAACCCAAGATGAATTTTCCCCGCCTGAGCGCGCTTGCTGTTGCAGCCGCCGCCATCAGCTTTGCCGGTTCGGCTTCGGCCATCCCCATCGACGTCGGCTTCAACGTCGCTGCTCTTGGTACCTTCACCGCCAACAACGGTGATATAACCACTGCCCTCACCATCACCAACGGCTCACCCGACCTGGTGGCCGCGATCATCAACAACAACATCGGCCTCGTTAGCGGAACACCGGTCACACTGACAGCCGTCATGGGCGTGCAGCTGGGTAACATATTCACCAAAGAGTTTACGACCTCCATGGGCACCTTCCTGGAGACCCTGACGGTGATCTCCCGCACCCCGGGCGCGAACTCGCTGGGCGTGCTGGCCCAGGGCACCATCGTCCAGACCGTGGGCACGGGCTTTGACCCGACGACCGTCTACTGGTCTGCCGCCTACACCCAGAACGCAGGCCCTGGCGGCCAGATCAACGGCTCGTTCAACAACTCCACCATCCAGCCTCCGGGCATTCCTGAGCCTGTCTCGCTGGCCCTGGTCGGTATCGCGCTGGCCGGTCTGGGCCTGGCTCGCCGCCGCAGCTGACACTGGCGCCGGCACTGCTGCAGGCCCACAGCCTGCGGCAATACCGGCTTGCAAGCAGCAGGTCATAACGGGCGCCCACCCTCGGTGGGCGCCCGTTTCATTTGCCCCAGCGATTCGCATTGCTCCCGTCCGCGCGGCCACGGCCCAGCCTGTCGGGTCTGGAGGCCGTCTCCGGCCGGTCAGGGGCACTGTCCGCAGACCCACCCCCCCAACCGCAAGCTTGCCCGGCCAACAGCGCAAAAAAACGATAATTGCTGGCTGCCCAGCGCCTGCCGGGCAGTTGTCCATGAGGTACGCAGTGCGCCCCAATCGATACGGTCTTGTTCCGATCTGCCTTTGCATCACCTTGATACTGGCCGGGTGCGGGAAGAACGAGCAGCAGGCGCTGGCGGCAGCCAAGGCCCGCATCCAGAAAAACGAAAATGCTGCTGCCGAAATCGACCTGAAAAACCTGCTGCAGCGCTTCCCCAACTCCGGCGAGGCGCGTTTTCTGCTGGGCCTGCAGAGCCACAAACGCGGCGACAACGCGGCCGCGCTGATCGAAATGCAACGCGCGCTCGATCTCAACTACCCCGAAAGCCTGGTGCTGCCGGCGATCGCCAGGGCGCTGATCAGCCAGGGCAAGAACCGCCAGGTGGTCGCCGAATTCAGCAAGACCCGCCTTGCAGATGCCAACGCGAATGCGGATTTGCAGGCCCTGGTGGCCCAGGCCATGGCAGCCGACGGTGACGCTGGCGGCGCCAGCGCACTGATCGACGCGACAGTGGCGGCCGCGCCCACCGCCGAGCTGGCGTTGCTGACCAAGGCCGGGCTCGAGTCCCAAGCCGGCCGCCCCGACCAGGCCCTGGCCACACTCGACCGCCTGATTGAGGCCAGGCCTGAAAGCCATCTGGCCTGGGGCATGAAAGGCAGCTTGCTGGGCCTGAGGCCCGACAAGCGGGATCTGGCGATGGCGGCAATGCGCAAGGCCCTGTCGATCAACCCCGGCGATGTCGCGGCCCAGAGTGGGCTGCTGGCACTGTTCATTCAGACGGGCGACCTCGAGGCAGCCCGCAAGCAGTTGGACGCGCTGCGCAAGATCGCCCCCAAACAGCTCAACACGCGGTTCTACGAGGCCAATTTTGCCTATGCTGCAGGCAAATACAGCGAGGCCCAGGCCCTCTTCCAGGTCGTGCTGAAGGCGGTGCCGCTGCACCCGGAGGTGCTGTTGAACGCCGCCGCGACCGAATTGAGGCTCAATGCCACCGCGCAGGCCGAGACCCTGGCCGCCAAGGCATTGACCCAATCCCCGGGTAACCTGCGCGCCCTTCAATTGCTGGCCCAGGTCTACCTGCGCCGGGGCCAGCCCGCCAAGGCGATTGCCACCCTGTCCACCGTCGTGGACAGCGCCAACGTGTCACCCGAGTTGCTGGCACTGGCGGCGCATGCCCAGTTGATGAGCGGCAATACCGCGGTGGCCAACGGGATGTTCGCCCGCATGGCCCAGCTCAAGCCCAGCGATCCCCGCTTGCGTACCCTGATTGCCAGCAGCGGTTTCGGCAAGGCCAGCGACGAAACCGTCTTCACCCAGCTGCGGCAGATCGCCGACGAAGATGCAGGCAGCGCTGCCGACCTGGCCATCATCAGTGCCCATCTTGGCCGCCAGCAGGTCGATGCGGCATTGCAGGCCTTGGCCGCGCTGGAGCGAAAACGCCCGGGCGACCCCATGCATCTCCATCTGCGCGGCCAGATATTGGCGAAAAAGTCGGATCTCGCGGGGGCCCGGAAGAGTTTCGAAAATGCACTCAAGATCGAAGCGGGCTACTACCCGGCGATGGCTGCTTTGGCGGCCCTGGACCTGAAGGAAAACAAACCCGAGCTGGCCCAGCAGCGGCTCACGGACTACCTGAAGATCCAGCCCAAGGACGCCCGTGCCCTGCTGGCGCTTGCCGAGTTGATGCAAAGCCAGCGCCAGCCGCCTGCCGAGGTGCAAAAGCAAATCGAGGCCGCAGTCAAAGCGGCGCCCGGCGACCTGAGCGCCCAGATGGCGCTGATTTCGCATCTGTTCGGGCAGGGGCAGTTCGATGCGGCGGTCACTGCCGCCCGCGCAGCCACCGCCGCCCAGCCAGAGAGCATCGACTTGCTTGAATTGCAGGCCCGCTGCCTGGTGCGCGTCAAGCAGATCCAGCAGGCGCTCAGCAGCTACGGCAAGATCGTCGCGCTTGACCCCAAGTCGCCGCGCGGCCATGTCGGCATGGCGGATGTCTATCTGCAGACCAATGACCTGGTGCAGGCCCAACGCAGTGCCGACCGGGCGCTGGAACTGTCACCCGGGCTGGCCAAGGGCAAGGCCCAACTTTTTCTGGTGGCCATGCGCAGGCAGGAGTTCGACCGCGCTGTCACCATCGCGCGCAGCATGCAGGCTGACCATGTGAACGACAGCACAGGCCTGATTCTCGAAGCCGAGGTGGAAGTGGGCCGGTCGAATTGGCCGGCTGCATTGGCGGTGCTGCGCAAGGCGCTAGACAAGCCCGCGCCGGAGCTGGCGGCCATCAAGCTGTACACGGCACTGATGGGCAGCGGCAAGGCCGGCGAGGCCGAAACATTCAGCCAGCAATGGCTGCAGCGCCATCCCGAGCACCACAATTTCCTGCTGGCCACCGCCGAAACGGCACGGCAGATGGGCAACAGTGCCGCCGCCGAATCGCGATACCGGCAGTTGCTGGCGGTGCAGCCCAATCATGTCGTCGCGCTGAACAACCTGGCGATCAGCCTGCTGCAACAAAAGAAACCCGGCGCGACGGCGCTGGCCGAGCAAGCGCTTCGTCTGGCACCCGCGAGCGCTGAAATACTCGACACGCTGGCGCAGGCCCTGGCCAGCGAAGACCGGCTGAGCCAGGCCGTGGAGACACAAAAGCGCGCCGTGGCATTGGCGCCTGAGCTGGCCGATCTGCGGCTGAACCTTGCCGGCCTGTTGATTCAGGCGGGCGACAAGCCAGGCGCCCGCAGCGAACTGGACGCCCTGGCCAAGCTGGGTTCAGGTTTTGCCAGGCAGGCCGAGGCGGCGCGGCTGCGGCAATCGCTGACATCGGCGCTGCCGGGGCGATAAGTTGAAAGGTCCTTGTTTGAGCGCACCGCGCCCGTCCTTCTGACCGGCGACTGACCCGCCCGACCCAGCGCTTGCATGTCGCTCGCATTGCCCCCTACGATTTCCAGGTTCTGGAAGGCATCCCGATGAACTGCGCGCGCACCCCCAGCCCACGCCATTTCCGGCCCTTGGCCGGGCTTGCACTCGGCGCCCTGATCGCCGCCTGGGCGCCCGCCCACGCTGCCGAGTTGCGCCTGCTCGAGACCACCGACCTGCACATGAACCTGGTCAACCACGGCTGTTACCAGGACAAGCCCACCGACAACTTCGGCCTGGCCAAGACCGCCACGCTGATCAAGGCGGTGCGCAGTGAGATGAAGAATCCGAGCACGCCAACATCATCAGATGTTTGATGTAAGATGTTTTTTCAAATGAAACCCCATCGGAGTGTCTGAATGCGAACCACCTTGGCCATTGATGACGACGTCATGGCGGCGGCCAAACACCTGGCTGCGCGGCAGAAGCTGAGCATGGGTGAAGTGATTTCGGCATTGGCGCGGCAAGGTTTGCAGCGGGCCTCGCAAGGCCCCGCCAGCGAGCGCAATGGCGTGCCGCTGTTGCCGAGCCGCCCAGGCGCCACGCCCGTCACGCTGGACTTGGTGAACCAGTGGCGTGATGAGACGGCGTGACGACCTATCTGCTGGACGTCAACGTCCTGATCGCGTTGGTGGACCCGGCCCATGTGCAGCACGACGCGGCGCACGCCTGGTTCGCCCAAGTCGGCAAACTCAGCTTTGCCACCTGCCCCATCACCGAGAACGGCCTGCTGCGCATCGTGGGCCATCCCCGGTACCCCAATTCGCCCGGTTCGCCCGCAGCCGTGGCGTCCATCCTGCTGGCCTTGCGAGCGCTGCCCGGCCACCAATTCTGGGCTGACACGCTCAGCATGGTGGACCCGGCGCACTTCGACATCGCCCGCCTGTCCAGCCACAGCCAGGTCACTGACAGCTATCTGCTGGCACTGGCCCAAGCCCATGGCGGGCGTCTGGCCAGCATGGACCAGCGCTTGGTGGTGGATGCGGTGCCAGGCGGCAAAGACCTGCTGGGCTTGATCTGACAAGCCGTTGAGAAAAGCGTCACGCGCGCACTGACCGACAGGACCGACATGCCCTTCCCCTTGGTTTCCGCGCTTCGTCCTTCCGCCCGCCCATTGCTCGGGCGCCATGCCGTGCCGGGGCTGGCACTCTGCGCCCTGATCGCCACCTGGGCGCCGGCCCAAGCCGCCGAGCTGCGCCTGCGCCTGCTCGAGACCACCGACCTGCACATGAACCTGGTCAACCACGACTATTACCAGGACAAGGCCACCGACAACTTCGGCCTGGCCAAGACCGCCACGCTGATCAAGGCGGCGCGGGCCGAGGTCAAGAACACGATGCTGTTCGACAACGGCGACCTGATCCAGGGCAGCCCGCTGGGCGACTGGGTGGCCCGCGTCAAGCCGCTGGCGCCGGGCCAGGTGCACCCAGCCTACAAGGTGCTGAACTGGCTGGGGGTGGACGCCGCCAACATCGGCAACCACGAGTTCAACTACGGCCTGCCGTTTCTGCGCCAGGCCATTGCCGGCGCCAACTTCCCCTATGTGAATGCGAATGTGCACATCGACCTGGGCCCGGGCCAGGATGCGGCCAAGGCGCCGCATGCCTTCACGCCCTACGTGATCCTGGACCGCAGCTTCACCGACGAAGCCGGCGCCCGCCATGCGATCAAGGTCGGCGTGATCGGCTTCGTGCCGCCGCAGATCCTGCTGTGGGACAAGCAGGCGCTCGAAGGCCAGATGACGGTGCGCGACATCCAGGAGACCGCCCGCCGCCTGGTGCCCGAGATGCGGGCCCGGGGCGCACAGCTGGTGGTGGCGATTCCGCACTCGGGCTTCGAGCGGGGCGAGACGCCGCGCTTTGCCGAGAACTCGGTGGCCCGCCTGGCCGAGGTGCCGGGCATCGATGCCATCCTGTTCGGCCATTCCCACGGTGAGTTTCCAGGTGCCTTCTTCGCCAGCTACCCCAAGGTGGACCTGGCCAAGGGCAGCATCAACGGCGTGCCGGCGGTGATGCCCGGGCGCTGGGGCGACCACCTGGGGGTGGTGGACCTGACCCTGGACAACGCCTCTGGCGCCTGGCGGGTGGTGGACAGCCGGGCCCAGCTGCGGCCGATCTTCGACCGCGCCAGCCGCAAGCCGCTGGTGGATGCCGACCCGATGGTGGCGCAGCTGATCGCCACCGAGCATGCGGCCACCCTGGCCTATGTGCGCGGCGAGGTGGCCCAGACCCGCACGCCGATCACCAGCTACTTTGCCCAGGTGGCCGACGACCCGTCGGTGCAGCTGGTCTCGCAGGCGCAGCTGGCCTATGCCCGGCGCGCCCTTCAGGGCACCGAGTACGAGGGCCTGCCGCTGCTGTCGGCCGCCGCCCCCTTCAAGGCCGGCGGGCGCCAGGGCTGGACCTATTACACCGACATCCCCGCCGGCACGCTGGCGATCCGCAATGTGGCCGACCTCTACATCTATCCCAACACCATCAAGGCGGTGCGCGTGACCGGTGCGGTGGTGCGTGAATGGCTGGAGATGTCGGCCGGCGCCTTTCACCGCATCGACCCGGCCGGCCCGCCCGCGCAAGATCTGATCAACGACGCCTTCCCCACCTTCAACTTCGACACCCTGGACGGTGTCAACTACCAGATCGACGTCAGCCAGCCGGCGCGTTATGCGCCCGACGGCAAGCGGGTGGCGCCCGGGGCGCGGCGCATCGTCAACCTGCAATACCTGGGCAAGCCGCTGGATGACGAAATGCGCTTCGTGGTGGTGAGCAACAACTACCGGGCCTCGGGTGGCGGCAACTTCCCCGGCCTGGACGGCAAGAACATCATCATGGACGCGCCCGACGAGAACCGTGAAGCCCTGGTGCAGTACATGCGCGCCACCGGCACCCTCGACCCCGCGGCCGACAACAACTGGCGCATCCTGCCGGTGCCGGGGGTGCAGCTGCGCTTCACCTCGGGCATCGGCGCGCTGCCGCACCTGCCGCGCTACCCGAACATCAAGCTGGTCAAGGACAACGGCGACGGCTCAGCCTTGTTTGAACTGCTGCCCTGATCGGGCTTGTCAAGCCGGACTGGCCAGCGCCGCCAGCAGCGCCGCCTCGCGCTCGGCCGGCAGGCCGGCCAGCGTGAATGCTTGCTCGGCAGCGGGCAGGCTGCGCCACCAGGCCAGGGTGTCGGCCACGGTCTCGGCCAGCGGCCGCGGTGCCCACCCGAGCGACGCGGCCTTGGCGCCGGGCACCGCCATGAAGGCTGCATGCTCGCCATCGGCCGGTAGCCACAGCGGCAGATCCACCCAGGCTTGCACGCCTTGGGCCAACAAATCGGCGTCGGCCACCCAGTGCAGCGGCGCGCTGGCGCCGGCGGCTGCGGCGCAGGCCTGCAGCAGCCCGGCCATGGTGGTGAAGCCCGGCGGCGCCACCAGGTTGTAGGGGCCGTGGGCCGCCACGCCCAGCGCCGCCAGGATCCAGGCCGCCAGGTCGCGCGCATCGATGAACTGCAGCCCCCGGTCGGGCCGGCCCGGCGCCAGCACTGGCAGGCCGTCGGCTGCCGCGCGGGCCAGGCGGGCTGGCCACCAGGTGAAGCGCTGGGTCGGGTCGAGCGGGCCCACTACCAGGCCCGGGCGCACCAGCAGGGTCCGGTCCGCGCCAATGCGCCGCGCCACTGCGGCCTCACACAGGGCCTTGAGCGGGCCATAGGTCCGGCCGTCCACCAGCGTGGTGTCGGCATCGTCCAGCCGGCCCAGCGGCGCGTCTTCAGGGTTGGGCTGGCGGCTGCTGGCATAGGCCGACACGCTGGAGATCAGCACATAGCGGCCCACCCGGCCGGCCAGCGCATCGGCCATGCGGGCGGCATCGGCCGGCAGGTAGGCGCAGCAGTCGACCACCGCGTCCCAGGGCCCGACACCCGGGCCGGCCAGGGCCGCCAGGTCGCCCTGCCGGTCGCCCACCAGCAGCTGCGCGTCGGCCGGGCGCCAGGGGCTGGACTGGCCGCGGTTGAACAAGGTCACCGCATGGCCGGCGGCCAGCGCCGCCTGCACCAGATGGCGGCCGACAAAGCGGCTGCCGCCGATCACCAGCAGTTTCATCGCCGTCACGCCAGCTCGGGCGCGATGTCTTCGGCGTAGTCGTAGAGCGCGCCCAGGATGGCCTGGCCGCGCTCGTCGGCCGACTCGTTCAACGCGTCAACCTGCTCGAAGAACTGGGTCAGCGTGGTGGCGCCGCCCGCGCCCAGGTGCAGGCGGTCCCGGCAATGCTGCTGCCACTGCGCCTGCTCGGCGGCGTCCAGCGTGGCCGGGAAATTGCGCGCCCGGTAGCGGAACAACAGCTCGGCCAGCCGGCTGTCCTCGAAGGCCGGCTGCTTGCCGCCCAGCTTGTCGCCGGGCAGCTTGCGCAGGCGGTCGAGCAGGCGGCGGTCGCCGGGGTTGATGAAGCCGCCGTACAGGTCTTCGTCCACATCGGGCGGGCTGCTGCCGGTGCTGGTCGGGCGCTCGAAGACCTGGCGCCAGGGGATGGACTCCAGCGCCCGGCTGTTCTGCCGGGCCCAGCCGGCATGGGCCAGGGCGGTGGCCATGTCCATGCCCCAGCGCTCGGCCAGCGCCGGCGGCAGGGTCTTCAAGTTGGCGATCACCACCGGGCTCTTGTTGACATGAATCGTCTTGACCGGCAGGCGGCTGAGGCCCTCGGGCAGGTCGGCCGCCTTGCTGAACATGCGCAGGCGCAGGGTGGCGGCGTCCAGGCCGGCCAGCTCGGCCGGATCGTGGGCCAGGTCCCAGACGATCAGCTCGTTCTTGTTGGTCGGGTGGCCGGCCAGCGGCCACACCAGGCCCAGGCAGCCGCGCTCGGCCGGGTACATGCCCGAGACGTGCAGCAGCGGGCGGCGGGCGTCGCCGCCCTCACCCATGAAGGGGCCGATTTCATGCCACACCGCATCCTTCTTGCGCAATTGCAGGCAGAAATCGAACAGCCTGGGCTGGCGCTGGCGCAGCAGCCGGGCCAGCGCGATGGTGGCCCGCACATCGCTGAGCGCGTCATGCGCGGCCTCGTGCAGCAGGCCGTTGGCAGCGGCCAGGTGCTCAAGCTTGAAGGACGGCCGGCCGTCGGGATGCAGCGGCCATTCGATGCCCTCGGGCCGCAGCGCATAGGCGCAGCGCACCAGGTCCAGGATGTCCCAGCGGCCGCAGTCGTTCTGCCACTCGCGGCCATAGGGGTCGATCAGATTGCGCCAGAACAGGTGGCGCGTGACCTCGTCGTCGAAGCGGATGCTGTTGTAGCCCACACCCACCGTGCCGGGCTGGCCCAGCGCGTCCAGGATGGCGGCGGCGAAGGCATGCTCGGGCACGCCCTGCGCCAGGCAGGCCTGCGGCGTGATGCCGGTGAGCAGGCAGCTCTCGGGGTCGGGCAGGCTGTCGGGCGCGGGCTGGCAGTACAGCATCAGCGGGTCGCCGATCTCGTTGAGCGCGGCGTCGGTGCGCACCCCGGCAAATTGGGCCGGGCGGTCGCGGCGCGGCACCCGGCCGAAGGTTTCGTAGTCGTGCCAGAAGAAGCTGAAGGCTGTCATGGTGGGGGTCCGCAAGGAGGGCCGCAGTATCGCCAGGGCGTCACAGTGCGTGGGCCGGCCGCAGGTAGCTGGCAAAACGCGGCAGGCCGCCGGCGGTGAAGCCACGGTGGGTGAAGGTGATGCGCTGGCCCACGGCGGGCGGGCGGCGCCGGTCGGCATCGCTGAAGCCGGTGCCGATATCCAGCACGGCCCCGGCGTCGGTGCGCACCCGCAGCGCGCCCAGCTGGCCCTGCAGGCGCCCCCGACCGGGCTGGTGGGCCAGCACCAGGGCCTCGGCATCGTGCAGCGGCTTGTGCTTGTACAGCCAGGGCCCGCGGCCGCTGGCCAGGGGCGCGTCAGCGCGGTGCAGCATCAGGCCCTCGCCACCGGCGGCCAGCACCGCCGCCAGGCGCTGCGCCAGCCAGTCCCGACCCTGGGCCGGCGTCTGGGGCAGCGCGGCCCAGACCGCCGCCGGGCCCGCCTGGGCCGCCAGGGCCTGCAGGCGGGCCGCCCGGTCGGCAAAGCTGCCCGTGGCGGCGGGCAGCTCGAACACCTGGTAGCGCAGCGCCTGCCAGCCGGCGCCGTCGGGCCGGGCCTGGCGCAGCAGGCCCGAGACCGCCTCGAAGCGGCCGCGACCCAGCCACAACTCGCCATCCAGCGGCTCGGCCGGCAGGCCCTGGGTGAACCAGGCCGGCGCGGCCAGAAGCCGGCCGCTGCGAAAGCGCAGGCGCTGGCCGTCCCACAGCGCGCGCACGCCGTCGAGCTTCTCGCTCACCAGAAAGCCGGCCGGGTCGGCCGAGGCCGGCCATTCGCGCGCCAGCAGCGGCGCCGAGTCAGCTGCCGCCACGGCCTGGGCGGCACCGGCCAGGCCCGGCAGGCAGGCGCCGAGCACTGCGCCGCACAGCGCGCGCCGCTGCGGATTGAAGGGCAGGAGGGGGATGGAAGTCGACATGGCAGGCCCGCAGGTGATGAGGATGCCAGCCTAGGCCCGCGGCAGGCGCGGCGCGATCCCCCTTCGGGGTTGCCGCCTCTCACCCAAAACGGGGGGGTGGCCCCCCCGCACCGAGCACCGCCTACTTCTTGGACGGGGTCTTGGCGCCAGCGCTGCCCTGGCGCAGCGCGTCCGACATGCCGATCAGCACGCCGCTGACCAGCGCGGTGTAGCTCTCGGCCAGGGTTTGCGCGGCACGCAGGCTGGTGGCGCGGGTCTCGCGCAGGGCGCTGTGCATCTGGGCCACCTGGCTGCTGAGCTGCTCGGCGGCACCGCTGGCCTTGGCGCCGGTCTGGGTGCCCGACAGGTTGAACTTTTCCAGCACCTGGGCCCAGGGGCCGGCCATCGGGTCACCGGCCAGGCCGGCCGATTTCTTGATGGTGCCCAGCAGCGCGTCCTCGAACTTGTCCATCTCGGCCAGGGCCTTCTTCAGCTGGGTCTCGCGCAGGTCCACGCCCTTGTCGACAAACTGCTGCAGCGCCACGCGGTTGGCCTCCACCGCTTGGAGCAGTGCGTCGTCCATGCCCGACACGGCCTTGTCCAGCAGGCCCGCAGCGTCCACCGCGCCCAGCATCGGGTTTTTGGCGGCGCCGGCGCTGGCGGCCTGGGCCACCGTGCCCAGCACGCTGCGGATGTTCTTCAGGCTCAGCTCGCGGCCCTGCAGCGCGCCCAGCGTGGCCTTGAAGACGGTGTCGCGCAGCTGCGCCGCCTGCTGCGCGCTGGCGTTGGCAAACTGGTCGATCAAGGCCTGTTGGTCGATTCCGGATTTCATCATCGCTGTCTCCTGTTGACGGTCGGAGCACCGACTGTGCCACGCCGGCCCGGTGTGTGGCTGACAGGCGGGCAGCCAAGATGATCAGGCCGTCGGCCGGCCGGACAGCGCCTGCGGCTGGGCGCTGCCGGCGCGCCGAACCCGCCACAGCAGGAACAGCGCGATGCTCAGGTTCAGCGCGTTCCACAGGGCGCCGTTGATGAAGGCGGCGTGGTAGCTGCCGGTCAGGTCGAAGACCTTGCCGCTCATCCAGCCGCCCAGGGCCATGCCGAACAGGGTGCACATGATCACCGTGCCGACCCGCGCGCCGGCCTCGGCCGGCGGGAAATGCTCGCGCACGATGATGGCGTAGCTGGGCACGATGCCGCCCTGGAACAGGCCGAACAGCGCCGACACCAGGTAAAGCGACACCAGGCCGTCGAAGGGGATGAACAGCAGCAATGCCACGCCCTGCAGAAAGCTGCCCAGCAGCAGGGTGCGCACACCGCCGATGCGGTCGCAGATGGCGCCCGAAATCAGCCGGCTGGCGATACCGCAGGCCAGCATCAGGCTCAGCATCTCGGCGCCGCGCGCCGCGCCGAAGCCCAGGTCGCCGCAATAGGCCACGATGTGCACCTGGGGCATGGCCATGGCCACGCAGCAGGCGGTGCCGGCCACGCACAGCAGGCCCTGGGCCTGGCCCAGGCTCAGGCCGAAGGGCCGGTTGGACGGCACCGGCCCGCCGTCCTTGACCGCCGCCTGGGTGGCCGGCGGTGATTTGGCGCGCATCGCCCCGGCCAGCAGGAGCATGCTGATCACCGTGAACAGCCCCAGACCGATGTAGGTGTGGCGCCAGCCCACACTGTCGACAAAATGCTGCACCAGCGGCGGCCAGACCGCGCCGGCCAGGTAGTTGCCGCTGGCGCAGACCGCCACCGCGATGCCGCGCCGCTTGACAAACCACAGCGAGGTGTCGGCGATCAGCGGCACAAAGGTGGTGCTGCTGCCGAACAGACCCACCAGCAGGCCCTGCACCAGCGCATAGCCGGTGATGCTGCCGACCCAGCCGCAGGCGGCAAACCCCAAGCCCAGGCTGATCGCGCCGGTGACCACCACCGGCACGATGCCATAGCGGTCGGCCAGCTTGCCCATCAGCACGCAGCCGAGACCGAAGCCGATCATCAGCAGCGTGTAGGGCAGGGAGGCATCGGCCCGGCTGACCCCGAACTCGGCCTGCACCGCCGGCAGCATCACCGACACCACATACATGCCGGCCGAGCCGATGGTCATCAGCGCCAGCGTGGCGGCCAGGCGCCACCAGGCGTGACGCGAGTCGGGTGGGTGGGCTACCGGTGGCAGGGCAGACGCGGCGGCGGCGCGGGCAGGCAAGGGCTGGGGCATGGGTGGCGCGGCACAGGGCCGGCAAGCAAGGGGCAAGGGCCGGGCAAAACCGGCAACACGGCATCAAGCCGGCCCCAGGTTAACCGCAGGCCCCGGCAAAGTTCGCAGGACCGGCCTAGTGGTTATCGCGCATGTTCGCGCCCGCCCAGGTCGACCCCCCGCCCACCGGCGCCCGCCCATGCTGCCCTCACGCCGAAGGCTGATCCGCGGCGGCATACTCGATCCATGACCCCGACTGCCAGCCTGCCCCCGGCCTCCGGCGCACCGCTGCTGCACGTTGCGCAGGGCCGCGCCACCTTGACGCTCAACCGCCCGGCCCAGCACAACCGGCTGCATGTGGACGACTTGCTGGCCTTGCAGCAGCATTTCAGCGCCCTGGCGGCCGACGCGTCGGTGCGGTTGCTGGTGATCACCGGCCAGGGGCCGACCTTCTGCTCGGGCTTCCATATCGGCGATTTCGACAGCCCCGCGCGGGCCCAGGCCGGGCCGGCGCTGTTCGAGCAGACGGTAGACGCGCTGGAGGCCCTGGCCCTGCCCACGGTCTGCCGCCTGAACGGCAGCGTCTACGGCGGCGCCACCGACCTGGCGCTGGCCTGCGACTTCCGGGTGGGCGTGGACGGCCTGCAGCTGCGCATGCCGGCGGCGCGGCTGGGCCTGCACTACTACCCCAGCGGCCTGCGGCGCTATGTCTCGCGCCTGGGCCTGGCCACTGCCAAGCGGCTCTTCCTGCTGGCTGAAAGCGTGCCGGCCGCCGAACTGCTGGCCCTGGGCTACCTGGACCGCCTGGTGCCCGCAGCGCAACTCGACGCCGAGGTCGACCGCATCGCCGCCGCCCTGGCTGCCGGTGCGCCGCTGGCCGTACGCGGCATGAAGGCGTCGCTCAACGAGATCGCCAATGGCGACTGCCGGCTCGACCGCCTGCGCCAGCGCGAGGCCCTGTGCGCCGCCAGCGCCGACCTGCAAGAGGGCAAGGCGGCCTTTGCCGACAAACGCCCGCCGCAGTTCAGCGGCCGCTGACGCCCGCCGGCAGCCGCAAGGCCCCACTCAAGCCCGGGTGGCCATGCGCCGATAGAAGCGGTATGCCCCGGCGGCGTGCCGCCGGGCCCTGGCACCTGCCAGCCTGCCCCCGCCCCCCATGAACGCTCCTGCCGTGCTGCGCCGCCTGGCCCTCCCCGACGCCCATGCCAGCGACCCCGCCCGCCTGGGCTGGATGCAGGGCTCGCCCCCGCCGGCCGACCGGGTGATCCGCTTTGGCGACGGCAGCGCCTACCAGTTCCCGCAGCTGCGCTGGAGCTTTTCCAACTTCCGCCAGCTGGTGCCCACCCGGGTGGTGGGCCGGGGCCACGGGCCGGTGGCTGAGCTGCCACGCGCCGAGCGCGACGATATCGACGGCCTGCGCTTCACCCCGCTGGGCGATGGCGCACCGATGCGCTGGGCCGAAGCCCTGGCCAGCAACTACACCGACGGCATCCTGGTGCTGCACCATGGCCGGGTGGTGCACGAGCGCTATTTCGGCGCCCTGGACGCCGACCGCCCGCACATCGCGATGAGCCTGAGCAAGAGCGTGATGGGCCTGCTGGGCGCCAGCCTGCTGGCCGAGGGCAAGCTGCAGGAAGGCGCCAGCGTTGGCAGCCTGGTGCCGGAGTTGGCTGGCAGCGGCCTGGGCGACGCCAGCCTGCGCCAGTTGCTGGACATGACTGCGGGCTTGAAGTTCTCAGAGGACTACAGCGACCCCGACGCCGAAATCTGGGCCCATGTGCTGGCCGGCCAGATATTGCCGCGGCCGCCCGGCTACCGCGGCCCCGGCAGCCTTTGCGAATCGATGCCCGGCGTGCAGAAGCAAGGCGAGCATGGCCGGCACTTTGCCTACTGCACCGTCAACACCGACGCGCTGGCCTGGGTAATGCGCCGTATCACCGGGCTGGACACTGCCAGCCTGCTGTCGCGGCGCATCTGGTCTCGCCTGGGCGCCGAGCAGGATGCCTGCATCTCGATCGACCCCGACGGCACCGAATTCGCCGGCGGCGGCCTCAACACCACGCTGCGCGACCTGGCCCGGCTGGGCGAAATGCTGCGCCGCAATGGCTTCTTCAATGGCCAGCAGATCCTGCCGCGCGGGGTG
>JANNZD010000267.1:0-10855 GCA_031410435.1 Betaproteobacteria bacterium
CGAGGTGGCCGGGGTGCTGCAGCCGGCGCCGGCGCCGCGCTTTTCACGCAGCCAGCCGGCCCAGCCCAGCCCGGCGGTTGCCGCCGGCACCCATACCCGGGACGTGCTGGCCGAGCTGGGCTTCAGCGCCGCCGAGGTGTCAGCCCTGCTGGCCGCCGCCGTGGCCAAAACCGCCTGAAAGGCCTTGCCATGTCCGCCATCCCACACCCCGGCCTGCCCGCCGCTGCCCCGGGCGCCCTGGTGCAGCCGCGTGCCGCAGCATCGCTGATCGTGCTGCGCGACAGCCCGCGCGGCCCCGAGGTGCTGCTGCTGCGCCGTGCCGACAAGCCCGGCGACCAGAACAGCGGCGCCACGGTCTTCCCCGGTGGCCTGCTCGACAAGAGCGACCGCGGCCATTACGAGCGCTGCGACGGCCTGGATGACGCCGCCGCCAGTGCCCGGCTGGGGCTGCCGGCCGATGGCCTGCATTACTGGGTGGCGGCAGTGCGCGAATGTTTCGAAGAGGCCGGCCTGCTGTTCGCTGCCGACGCGCACGGCGGCCTGGCCGACCTGCACGCCCTGCCCTGGGACGAGGTGGTGGCGATGCGCCGGGCCCTGCATGCCAACCAGATCGGCATGGCCGAGGTCTGCCAGCAATTGGGCGTGCGCCTGGCCATGGGTGGGCTGGCCTATTACAGCCACTGGATCACGCCCAAGGGCATGCCCAAGATCTTCGATACCCGCTTCTTCATCACCCAGGCACCCGCCGGGCAGACCGCCCGGCACGATGCCACCGAGACGGTGGAGCTGCTCTGGCTGACACCGGCCGAAGCCATCGACCCGGCGCGCGGCCTGAAGCTGATGAACGTGACCACCTTGACCCTCAAGCACCTGGCCGGCTTTGCCAGCGCGGCCGACGCCGTGGCCTGGGCCCGGGCCCAGGGGGTGGTGCCGGTCACCCGCCCGCGCATCGGCCTGTCGGCCAAGGGACGGCAGCCGGTCAATGTCGGCGGCTGGTCGTATGCCGAGCTGGGCCGGCTCGACCCCGACGGCCTGGGCACCGCCAGCACCGAACTGGTGCCGGGCCGCCCGGTCTGGCTGTCGCCGCGGGTGCTGCGGGTCACCGCCGACAACGGCAGCATGATGACCGGCCCGGGCACCAACAGCTACTTCATCGGCGCGCCCGGCAGCGATGACTGGGCCTTGCTCGACCCCGGCCCCGACGATGCCGCGCATGTGCAGGCGCTGCTGGCCGCCGCCCCGGGCCGCATCACCCGCATCCTGGCCACCCATACCCACAAGGACCACTCACCGGCGGCCCGGGCCATCCAGGCCGCCAGCGCTGCCGCCACCTTCGGCCGGGTGGCCACGCATCCCGAATGGCAGGACGCCAGCTTCCAGCCCCAGCATGTGCTGGCAGATGGCGACCGCCTGGCGCTGGGGCCGGGCGTCACGCTGCGCGTGCTGCACACGCCCGGGCATGCCAGCAACCACCTGTGCTACCTGCTCGAAGAAGAAAAGCTGCTGTTCACGGGCGACCACCTGATGCAGGGCAGCACGGTGGTGATCAACCCGCCCGATGGCGACATGGCGCAGTACCTGGCGTCGCTGCGCCGCTTGCTCGACGAAGACCTCGACTGGCTGGCACCCGGCCATGGCTTTCTGATCGACGCGCCGCATGAGGTGGTGCGCAAGACGGTGGCCCACCGCCTGGGCCGCGAGGCCAAGGTGCTGGCCGCGCTGCAGAACCTGGCCAGCCAGGCGCCGACGCCCGAGGCCGATCTGCTGGCCCAGGTCTATGCCGACACCCCCAAGATGCTGCATGCGATGGCCTTGCGCTCCCTGCGTGCGCATCTGCAGAAGCTGCAGGCCGAAGGCCGCGCCAGCGAACATGCCGGCCCGGCCTGGCAGTACCAGGCGGCCGCCGCATGAGGCCGGCTGCCGCCGGATTCCGGGCCGCCCATGCGGTGTTGCAAGGCGAGATCGATAAGCAGCGCCTGGCCGGCGTGTCGGCGGCGGTGTTGCACCGGGGCGAATGCATCGACGAGGTCTGCCTCGGCCTGGCCGACATCGAGGCCGGCACACCCCTGCGCCTGGACCATATCCACCGTGCCTTCAGCAACACCAAGCTGATCTCGTCGGTGCTGGTGCTGTTGCTGGTAGACGAAGGCCGGCTGGGCCTGGACGACCCGGCGCGCCAGTGGCTGCCCATGCTGGGCGGCCTGCGGGTCTTGCGCCCCGGCGCCACGGCGCTGGACGACACCGTGCCGCTGGCCCGTGACATCAGCATCCGCCACCTGCTCAGCCACCAGGCCGGCCTGAGCCATGGCGTGTTCGACCCCGGCACGCCGATCTTCAATGCCTACGGAGCCGCCGGCATCCGCCTGCCCAGCCTCGACCTGGCGCAGATGGTCGAGCGCCTGGCCGGGCTGCCGCTGCTTTACCAGCCCGGCGAGGGCTGGGAGTATTCGATCGCGCCTGACCTGCTGGCCCGGGTGGTGGAGTTGGTCACCGGCCAGACCTTTGGTGCGGCGCTGCAGCAGCGCCTGCTCGGCCCGCTGGGCATGGTCGACACCGGTTTTGTGCTGCGGGCCGACCAGCTGCCCCGGCTGGCCGCGCTGTACCGGGGCGACCTGATCGACCCGATGAAACCCGGCCTGAAACGGCTGGACGACACGCCCTGGCCGGGGGCCTATCTGCGGCCGGTGCCGCGCGAGTCTGCGGCGGGCGGGCTGTTCACCACCCAGGCCGACATGCTGGCCCTGCTGCGCCGCTTGCTGCCCGGGCCGGACGCCTTGCTCCACCCCGCCACCAGCGCGGTGCTGTTCACCGACCAGGTGCCTGCGCAGCACAGCGTGCAGTTTACGCTGCGCGGCGCCCTGCCCAGCCTGGGCTTCGGCCTGGGGGGTGCGATCACCCGGCAGGCATCGGCCTTGCAGGGGCCGGCGGCGGTGGGTGAGATGCAATGGGGCGGCCTGGCCGCCACCCACTGGTTCATTTCACCCGCCACCGGCCTGGCCGGCGTGGTGATGGCCCAGCGCTTCATGGGCTTTTGGCACCCATTCTGGTTTCAGTACAAGGCGCAGGTTTACCAGGCAATGGGGTGAGGGTGCGGGCGGGTGATGGTGTGCGGGCTTTTTTGCCCCGCGTGACTGCAGCGGCCTGTCGGGCCATTTGACTGCAACCCTCTCCCACGATCTCGCAGCGCGAGACCGTGTGGCTCAAACTGCGCAATGGACCGTTTGACTGCAACCCTCTCCCACGGTCTCGCAGCGCGAGACCGGTTCGCCAGGCACAAACCGTCCACAGGACGGTTTGTGTCCGGGCTCACCCCCCCGCGCTTTTGAGCAATTCGGTGACTTCGGCCTGGCGCGGGAAGGCCGCGCCCAGCTTGACCAGCTTGGCCAGCTCGGTCCGGGCACTGGGCTTGTCGCCGGATTGCAGCTGCAGCCGGGCCAGTTGCAGCCGGAACTGCGCCATGTCGGGCGCCTGCGCCACCACCTTGGTCTGCACCTCCAGGGCCCGCGGCAGCTGGTTTTCAGCGGCCAGGCAATAGGCCAGGGTATCGAGCAGGGCGGGTGCGTCCGGCGCCTGCAGCAGCGCCGCTTCCGCCAGCGCCACCCCGCCCGGCTTCTTCTGGGTGGCCAGGGCATAGGCCAGGTTGTTCAGCGACAGCGGGTTGTTGGGTTGCTTTTCCAGCACCTGCCGGTACAGGCTCTCGGCTTCGTCCAGGCGGCCCGAGGCCATCGCGATGTCACCCAGGTATTGCACGAAGGCCAGGTCGGCAGGGTGGGATTTGCGCCATTCGCCGGCCATCTTGTCGGCTTCGGCTTGCTTCTTGCCGGCCAACAGCGCCGAATGCAGGCGCAACGCGGCATCGGCCGGCTGTTGGCGGGTCAGCGCCTTGCGCAGCGCGGCGGCTGCGTTGTCCCAGTTGCGCTGGCGCATCTCGACATCGCCTTCGACGATATAGCCCACCGCATCGTCAGGCCGCTGGGTCTGGATGGTCTTGGCCACCGCCAGTGCCTGGGCCGGCTTGCCCTCGGACAGCGCCAGCGTGGCCTGGGCCTGCAGCACCGGCAAAGCCTTGGGTGCGATCTCGCTGGCCTTGCGCACCGCCGCCGCCAGCCCGGTGTTGTTCTTGGCCATGGCATAGGCGTCGGCCAGGCGCAGCTGCGGCTGGGGCGACTTGGGCTGCAGCTGGGCCAGCTTGTTGAAGGTGCTGATGGCCTGCTGCGAATCGTTCAGGGCCAACTGGGCGCGGCCCAGGCGGTCCAGCACTTCGACGTTGTCGGGCAGGGCGGCCAGGGCTGCCTGGGCTGCGGTCAACGCCGCTTTGGCCTGGCCATTGGCCGACAAGTGGTCGATCAGCAGCAGATGCGGGGTCTGGTCGGCCGGGTCGATCTTGACTGCCTTGGTCAGCCAGTCGGTCACTTCGGCCGGCTTGCCGCCGCTGCGCGCGCTGATCTCGGCCAGGGCCAGCATCGCCCCGCTGTTCTTGGGGTTGCGCGTCAGCAGGGCCTCGAAGCGGGCACGCGATGCCGCCGGCTGCTTCTCGGCCAGGTCGAGTGCCGCCAGTCCGGCCAGCGCCGGCATGAAATCGGGCGATGTCTTGAGCGCCGCTTCAAAGTGCTTGCGCGCGCCCGGGGCGTCGTTGCGCTGCAGTGCGATGCGTCCGCGCAGCTGGTCGGGCAGGGGGTCGCCCGGTGACTTGGCTGCCAGCGCATCGATCGCCTTCAGCGCACCCGCGAAATCGTTGGCCCTGACCTTGGCGGCGACAAGCGCCACATCAGCGGTCTTGCCCTTGTCGCTGGCGGCGATCGACTCCAGCTCGGCCATGGCCGCGTTGTCCTGGCCCTTGCCCAGCTGCGACAGCGCGATGGTGGTGCGCAGGCGGCTGTCTTTCGGGGCGAGTTTGGCGGCCTTGGCGAAGTTGGCGTCGGCGCCCTTGCTGTCGCCGGCCATCAATTGCGCCTGCGCGGTCTGGGTCAGGGCCTTGGCGTCGGGCGGATTGGCGTCAACCAGGGGCTTGAGGGTGGCGATGGCCTTGTCGGTCTGGCCCAGACGCATCTGGGCCTGGGCCATCTGGTAACGCGGCGGTGCGGCCTTGGGTACCAGCTGCATGGCCTTGGCGAAGTGGGCCTCGGCCTGCGCAACGGCGTTGAGCTTGAGCTCCACCTGGCCCGCCAGCATCAGCAGCTGCGGGTTGTTGGGCATGCCGCGCAGCAAAAGCTGGGTCAGCTCGCGGGCGTGTTTGTAATCGCCCTTGCTCTCGGCCAGTATGGCTTCTATGAACAGGGTGCGCGGGTGCTTGGGCGCCACCTTTTGCAGCAGCGCAAATTGCTGGGTGGCCGCCGCCACATCGGGCTTGGCCAGGTGCAACATGATCACCGCGTCATGCGCGGCCACCAGGTCGGGTTTGGCGGCCAGTGCCTGCTGGTAGGCGGCCATCGCGCCGGCCAGATCCGAGTCCTTGCTGCGCAGCAGCAGTTCGGCCTTGAGCAGCCAGGCATCGCTCTGCTTGGGCTGCTTGGCCAGCAGGGCCTCCACCTGCTGCAGCGCGGCGGCGCTGTTGCCTTCGGCCAGGCTCAGGCGAGCGCCCAGCAACAAGGCCGGCCCATGCTCGGGCTGGCTGAGCAGGGCCTTGAGCTGCAACTCGCGGGCGGCCTTCAGGTCGTTGTCCAGGGCCTGGGCGGTGGCCAGCTGGGTCTTCAGTTCGGCATCGGCCTTGGCGTCCGGCAGGTTGACCTGGCCATGCTGCAACAGCAGCTGCCGGCCCTTCTGCAATGCCACCATGGCCTCGGCCAGGGCCGGCAGCACCGCCGTCTCGGTCTGGCCCAGCTCGAGCGCGCGCTGCAGTTCGGCCTCGGCGCCTGCCGGGTCACCGCTGGCCAGCATCAGCTTGCCCAGCAGCAGGCGGCCGGTGCCGGATTGCGGGTTGGCCTGCAGCGCCGATTTGGCCTGCAATTTGGCGGCGTCGATCTCGCCCTTGGCCTGGTGCTCGCGCGCCGAGGCCAGCAGTTTGTCTTCGTTGGGGCCGCCACAGCCCGACACCCAGAACAGGCTGGCCAACAGGGCACAGAGCAAGCGGGCCGGGACGGCCTGCGGGCGGCGGGGTGTGGGCATGGCGTGGCTCATGGTCGGTGGAGCGGGCGATGCACCTGTGGGTGCCTGCCGGTAAGGGAATGCAACGACAAAGTATCACCCAGCGCACGCGCTTGCGGGGCACGGGCCCGCATTCCGGCGTGATATCGCACCGCTGCCGACTGAAGTCGGGCGGCCGAGGCGTCGGCGGACGAATAGGCGGCGCTGTTCAGCGCCACCGCCACCCGGGTCTACCGGCTCTGCGCTGCCGCCGCCGGCGCGCCGCGCCGCGGCAGGCTGGCGGCCTGGGCACCCACGTCCCACAGCAGCGCCGCCGTCATCGCCAGGCCCTGGCGCATCAGGCCTGGCAGCACATGCTCGTTGGGCGCATGTTGCGAGCAGGCTGGGTAGCTGTGCGGCACCCACACCGTGGGCAGTCCCAGGATGCCGGCGAAGACGTCGTTGGGCAGGCTGCCGCCCAGGTTGGGCAGCAGGGCCGGCTTGACGCCAGTGCTGGCCTGCAGGCTTCGCAGGGCCAGACGCACCCAGGCGTTGTCGGGATCGAGCCGGGTGGCGGCCATCACCGCCGGCTCGCTCACCTCGATGTCGGGCAGGCCGGCCGCCGCCAGATGGGCCAGCAGGTGCTCACGGATGCGGCCGGCGTCGGTGCCCACCACGAAACGCAATTGCACCGTGGCGCGCGCCAGTGCCGGGATCGCATTCACCGGCTGGGCCGGGTTGCCGCAGCCCAGGGCCAGCACCTCCAGCGCATTCCAGCCGAACACGCGTTCGGCGGGTGACAGGCCGGGCTCGCTCCAGCAGGGCTCCACGGCCGGGTCGCCCGGGCCACCGCCGACCTCGATATCGGCCAAGGCGGCGCGTACCGCCGCCGGGATAGGCGGCGGCCGCAGGCCCTGCACCCGGATTGCGCCCCGGGCGTCCGTCAGGCTGGCAATGGCATGAGCCATCAGCGTGCCCGGGTTGCGCAGCAGGCCGCCCCAATTGCCCGAGTGATGGCCGCCCTCGCGGCAACGCAGCAGCAGGTCAAGGTTGGCCACGCCGCGTGAACCCAGGAACAACGTGGGCCGGTCGGCACGCAGGCGCGGGCCGTCACTGGCGATCAGCACATCGGCGGCCAGGCGCTGGGTTTGCGCGGCGCAGAACTCGGCCAGGCCGGGCGAGCCGGTCTCCTCGCCCATCTCCAGCAGCCACTTGGCATTGAAGCCCAGCCGGCCGCCGCGCGCTGCCAGCAGGGCCGCCAGCGCGGCCAGGTTGATGCTGTGCTGGGCCTTGTTGTCGGCCGCGCCCCGGCCGTACCAGCGGCTGCCGGCATCGGTCAGGGTCCAGGGGTCGCGGCCGTCGGCCCATTGGCCCTCGTGGCCGCGCACCACGTCGCCATGGCCGTAGAACAGCACGGTCGGCAGCGCGGCGTCCTCCAGGCGCGCGGCGGTGAGCAGGGGCGGCGCGCCCGCCACCGGGTTGTCATGCACCTGGCAGGCAAATCCCAGGTCCTGCAAGGCCGGGGCGATATGCGTGTCCAGGTAGCTGCGCAAGGTGGCAGCCTGGGCCGGGTTCTGGCTCTCGGTCGGGCAGGCCACGCGCTCGGCCAACACGCCGAAGAACCGGCCCGAATCAAAGTGCGCCAGGGCCAACGCGACCGCCTTGTCGAGGTTCATGCCGGCCGGCCCCGGTCAGTCCGATTTGCCGACCAGCGCGAAATGTTCCACCGCCGGCGGCTGGGCAAAGAAGGGGCCGATGATGGCGCGCCATTCGGCGAACAAGGGGCCCTGGCGGAAGCCCACGGTGTGGTCTTCGAGCGTGGCCCAGACGATCTGCAGGGTGTAGCGGTCGGGGCTTTCGATGCCCCGGCTAACGGTCCAGCCCAGCATGCCCTCGGCCCGGGCCGCCACCGTTCGGGCCGCGCGCAGGATGGCCTCCTCGAAGGCGGCTTGCTGCGCGGCGTGGATGCGGATGTCGGCGATCTCGAGAATCATGGCGGGCCTTGGGCTGAGGGTGCACGGGAGGGCGCCAGTTTAGGCCGGCGGGCAGCCCGCATGGATGCCCGCATGGACGCCCCAGCTCGACCGCGATGGCCGCCGCCGGGCGCGACGCCCGGCGCGGCCCCTCAGCGGCCGGGGCAGGCCTCGCCCTACACTGGACCGGCATGTCCCAGCCCGCCGCCAGCACCCCGGACGAACCCCGCTACGCCTGGGTGGCGGTGTGGGCCTGCTTTGTCGCGCTGGCGGTGATCTTCGGCGTGTCCTATTCCTTCGCGGCCTTCTTCGAGTCCCTGGCGTCGGCCTTCCAGGCCCAACGCGCCGATGTTGCGCTGGTGTTCGGCCTGTCGGGGCTGGTGTATTTCGTGTTTGGCGCGGTCGGCGGCTTGCTGGCTGACCGCTTCGGGCCGCGCCGGGTGTGCAGCGCGGGCATGCTGATGATCGCCGGCGGGCTGCTGGCCAGCAGCCAGGCGCAGTCGATGGCGGCCATCTACATGGCTTATGGGGTGGGCGTCGGCCTGGGCATCGCGCTGGTCTACACCCCGGCCATCGCCTGTGTGCAGCCCTGGTTCACGCGGCGGCGCGGCCTGGCCGCCGGCATTGCCAGCGCCGGCATCGGCGCCGGTACCGTGGCGGTGCCGCTGCTGGCCACCGGGCTGATCGGCCAGCTGCAGTGGCGCCAGGCCCTGCAATGCCTGGCGCTGCTGGTGCTGGTGGCGGGCCTGGGCGCCACCCTGCTGCTCAGGCGTGCGCCGGCGGCCACTGCGCGGGCCGGTGCAGCGGTGGCCGGCCACAGTTTGCGGCAGGCGCTGGCCACGCCGCAGTTCCGCTGGCTCTACCTGATGGCGGTGGCGGCCAGCCCGGCCATGTTCATCCCCTTTGCCCATGTGTCTGCTGCCGCGCGGGACCTGGGCGTGGCCGATGCCCGCGCGGTGGGCCTGGTCGGCCTGATCGGCATCGGCAGCCTGGTGGGGCGCTTCGTGATCGGCGCGCTGGCCGACCGGGTCGGCCGGCCGCTGACGCTGGCCCTGGCCCAGGCCTCACTGGGCTTGTCCTTCCTGCTCTGGTGGGGCGCGCCGGGCTATGCCGCCCTGGCCGGCTTTGCGGTGTGGATGGGGCTGAGCTATGGTGGCATCGTGTCGCTGATGCCGGCGCTGTGCATGGACCTGTTCGGCGCGCGCGCGGTCTCGGCCATCATCGGCACCCTCTACACCGGTGCGGCGCTGGGCAATCTGCTCGGGCCCTGGCTGGCCGGCGCGGTGTTCGACCGCCTGCACAGCTATGCCCCGGTGATCTGGGGCTGCATGGCCCTGTCGGTGCTGGCCACGGCGGCGATCTGCAAGCTGGTTCCCCGGGCAGCCGCAGCGTGAAAAGCTTGTCCTGCGGCATCCTGGTGCTCAACGACCGCCACGAGATCCTGCTCTGCCATGTCACAGGTGCCTGGCATTGGGACATTCCCAAGGGCAACAGCGAGGCGGGCGAGACGCCCTTGGTCTCGGCCCTGCGCGAGACGCGCGAAGAATGCGGGCTGCAACTGGACGGCCGGCCGATGCTAGACCTGGGCCGCATGCCCTACCGGCCGCGCAAGGACCTGCACCTTTTCGCGCTGCTGAGCGAGCGTTTCGACCTGGCCCTCTGCCACTGCGACAGCCGTTACACCGACCACTGGGGCCGTGGCCGCCCGGAGATGGACGATTTCGATTGGACCCCCTTCGACCGGGTGCACCGGCGCTGCGCCCGCCACATGATCGAGGTGCTGACCGAGCGCCTGTCCCTGCCCAGCTTGTTGACCCGCTTGCAGCAAGGCGAGGCCGGCTGAATGGCCCTGCCGCTTGCATCCCCCACTCAGGAGCGATCGATGACCGAACCCCGCCCCAACCGCCTGGCCGAATGCAGTGCCAGCACCTTGCTGCAGCTCTACCGCAGCGGCGCCGCTTCGCCGCTCGAGGCCACCCGCGAGGTGCTGGCCCGCATCGACCGGCTCAACCCTCGGCTGAATGCCTTTTGCCTGGTCGACGCCGAGGCGGCGCTGGCCTCGGCCCGCGCCAGCGAACTGCGCTGGCAGCAGGGCCGGCCGCAGGGCCCGCTGGACGGCGTGCCGGTCTCGATCAAGGACCTGATCCTGACCCGCGGCTGGCCCACCCTGCGCGGCTCGCGCAGCGTCGATCCGGCCCAGCCCTGGGCCGTGGATGCCCCGGTCACCGCCCGCCTGCGCGAGGCTGGTGCGGTGCTGCTGGGCAAGACCACCACGCCCGAGTTCGGTTGCAAGGGCGAAACCAATTCACCCCTGACCGGCATCACCCGCAACCCCTGGGACCTGACGCGCACGCCGGGCGGCTCGTCGGGCGGTACGGCCGCCGCCGTGGCGGCCGGTCTGGGGCCCTTGTCGGTGGGCACCGACGGAGCGGGGTCGGTGCGCATACCGGCGGCCTTTTGCGGCAACTTTGGGTTGAAACCCAGTTTTGGTCGGGTGCCGGCTTATCCCCTGTCGCCCTTCGGCAGCGTGGCCCATCTCGGCCCGCACAGCTTGAGCGTGGCCGACGCCGCGCTGATGATGAACGCGATGACGCAGCCCGATGCGCGCGACTGGACATCGCTGCCCTTCGATGCCCGCGACTACACCGTGGGCCTGAACGACGGCGTGCGCGGCCTGAAGATCGCCTATTCACCCAAGCTTGGTTACGCACCGGGTGTGCACCCCGAGGTGGCCGAGGCGGTGCTGCAGGCCGCCGAGAAATTCATCGAACTCGGCGCGCATGTCGAGCAGGTGGACCCGGGCTTCGACGATCCGCTGG
>JANNZD010000268.1:0-2964 GCA_031410435.1 Betaproteobacteria bacterium
GAGGCCGCGCACCCCGCCCACCAGGCCAGGTTTGCCGTCGGCGGCCGGCTCGGTGCTGCTGAAGCCGACCTTGTCCCGCCCCAGCGTGGCCAGGTAGGCCTGCATCGCCAGGCGCGCTGCCATGCCATGGCCATAGCCGAAACCCAGGTGCACCAGGGTGCGCTGGTCGGCCGAGGGCGTGGCCTCGAACACCAGGCGGTAGTCGCGGGTGCCCATCGGGCCGGCCGGCGCGTCCAGCACCAGCTGCAGGTAGTTGTCGTCAGAGCGCAGCACCCGGTAGCTGAAATGCAGCCAGTTCAGATCGGTCAGCGGCTCCTCGAACTTGCGGCCCAGGCCGACGTCCAGCACCTCCTGGCTGGCCGCACCGCTGGCCCGGCAGTACTGCACGTTCAGATGGAGTATCAACACGCCGCACCACTGCTCGGCCCGCGCCAGGTTGTCGCGCACCTGGGCAAAGCGGGCGCCGACCAGCGCATGCACATCCCCCTGCACCTGGTTGCCGGTCTCGCTGGACTGCAGGTAGACCGGTTGGTCCAGGATGCGATCGACCTGGCGGGCCTGTGCCGCCTGGTAGCGGGCGCGCAACTGCTCCGCCTGGGCGTCCTCGGCGCCGGCCGCCAGGCCGGGCAGACCCAGGATCAGGCCCCAGGCCAGGGCCTGCCAGGCCGGCCGGCGCCGGGGCAGCAGCGAGGCGCTTGGCCGGGGCTGGCCTGCAGGCGTGCGGGTGGGCATGAAGGGGGTTAGGTTGGGGGTCATGCCTGGCAATGCCATGGGCCTGGCGCAAGCTTAATCACGCACCCGGGCCGATCTTGCAGGACAAGGCCCCGGTGGCGGGTCGGCGCGGTCCGACGGCCCGCAGCCTGTCCGGGACGGTGGCGCCGTCATTCCGCCGTGATCCTGCGCTCGCGGATCAGTTTGCCCCAGGTGGCCGATTCACTGGCGATCAGGCGGGCCAGGTCGTCACGGCTGCCGGGCTGCGGCGTCAGGCCATGCTTGAGCAACTCGGCCTTGACCTCGGGCGCGTCCAGGGCCTTGACCAGCTCCTGGTTCCAGCGCTCCAGCAGCGTCACCGCTGTTTTGCCTGGCGCGACGAAGGCATACCAGTTGGTGGCGCTGAAGCCCGGGTAGCCCGATTCGGCGATGGTCGGCAGCTTGGGCAGGAAGGCCGGGCGGGTCGGCCCGGTGCTGGCCAGCGCGATCAGCTTGCCGGCGTCCAGATGGGCCTGCGCGGTGGACAGGGTGGAGTAGTAGGCCGCCACCCGGCCGGCCAGCAGGTCCTGCAGTGCCGGCGCGCCGCCCTTGTAGGGGATGTGCACCGTGTCGATGCCGGCCACGCCGTTGAACAGCTCACCCGCCAGGTGCGAGGCCGAGCCGGCGCCGGTGGACGCAAAGTCCAGCGTGCCGGGCTTCTTCTTGGCCAGTGCGACGAATTCGGCCAGGGTCTTGACCCCCACCCCCGGGTGCACCACCAGCACATTGGGGAAGCTCATGCCCAAGGTCAGCGGCGCCAGGTCCTTTTGCGGGTCGTAGCCCAGCTTCATCAGGTGCGGAGCGATGGCCAGCGGCCCGACCGAGCCCAGCAGCAGGGTGCTGCCGTCGGGCGCGGCGTTGGCAACGGCCTGGTGGGCAATGTTGCCGCCGGCCCCGGGCTTGTTGTCGACCACCACGGTCAGGCCCAGGTTCTCGCCCAGCTTGCGGGCCACCACGCGGGCGGCGGTGTCGGCCGCGCCGCCGGCGGCAAAGCCCACCACCAGGGTGACGGTCTTGCGCGGGATGTCCTGGGCGCTGGCCCAGGGCAGGGCGGCGGCCAGCAGGCAGGCGATCAGCAGGGGGCGTCGGGTCATGGTGTGCTCCGGGATCAATCGTCGGCCAGTTGCAGGCGGCTGGGCTGGCGCTTCTCGATCGCCCATTTCAGCAGCGCCGCGCTGCGGTAGACGCCATGCGCAAACTTGCCGTAGGGCAGGGTGGCGAACAGGGCCAGCACGCTGCCCAGGTGCAGGCACAGCAGGGTGGGCAGGGCGGCGCTGCCGCGCGCGGCCATCAGGCCCAGGCCGGTGGCCGCGGTGGCGAACAACAGTGCGATGAAGCCCAGGTCCATGGGCCGCTGGGCCGCGTCGCCCTGCAACGGGTGGCGCCGCAGGTGCAGCCAGCCCAGGCCGGCACTGCCCAGCATCAGGCCCAGGCCGCCCGGAATGCCCAGCAGCTTGGGCCCGCTGGTGAAGCCATAGGGTGCAGGCCAGCCCAGGCCATAGTGCATCAGCGTGGCCACGCTGGTGGCCGCGAAGCACAGCCCGAAGCCGTAGAAGGTGAGGTGGTGGAAGCGCCGTCGCCACGGCGTGAAGGCGTCGTCGGCGTTGTTGCAGCCTTGGCCATGGCCGCCGCCCAGGTAGGTCAGCGACAGCACCTGGCCGGCGGCCTCGGCCGCGGCCTCAGCGCTGACGGCAGCGGGCGCCGCGCCGCGCCAGAAGCGCCGCAGCCCCAGGCCCAGCGCCAGCAGGCTCCAGGCGAACACCGGTGCGAACAGGCCGACCATCAGACCATGCGGAAACACCGCATAAAAGCTGCCACCGGCCGGCGGCGCCGCCCACAGCGTGCCCTGCCGTGCCAGCGCCAGCAGCAGGAACAATGCCAGCGCGGCGGCCAGCGCCAGCGCCAGCGTCAGGCCGTTGCGCCGGTACAGCGCGCCCAGCGCGGGCGGCCAGGCGTAGTCGACATAGGTCTGGCCGCGCACCCGGGCCATGGCCTGCGGCAGGTTCACCGCAAAGGCATGCGGCGGGGCGTACTGGCAGGCATGCAGGCAGGCGCCGCAGTTGTGGCAGAGGTTGGCCAGGAAATGCACCTCGGCCGGTGGGAAGGCCAGCCGCCGCGTCATCGCCGGGAACACCGCGCAATAGCCCTCGCAATAGCGGCAGGCATTGCAGATCTGCAGTACCCGGGCCACCTCGGCCTCATCGGCGGTGGCGG